>JALGVE010000150.1:0-4069 GCA_029820045.1 Candidatus Zipacnadia bacterium
CTTGTCCGCCGTAGCCTTGGCGGAGGTGGATCGTCTGCGAAAAGGCCGACTGTCCGCCTGTTGCGGCCCCTTCACACTTGCACAGCCCCAGCCGGCTAAAACCGATGCTCCTGGAAGCGCCGCGGTGTACCTCAACTCAGTAGGGGAGATGCAAGTCGCAGGCGGAGGCAGAGCCTTACGCGGCACCTCCTGGTCTCTCTGTAGGTCGGGCTTTCCAGCCCGACTCTCCTCTCGTTCGGGAGCGGTGAACGGAGTCGGGCTAGAAAGCCCGACCTACCAACGGCACGTTGCCCGGCCGTTATGAAGGACTGTCCCCCACGGCGGCGAAAGGACTCGCCACAATCTCCGATTCCTGCGGAAAGCGGTGACACGAGAATGAGAAAAGCCTTCGCTGAGGGGACCTTACGCTACGGCTGCATAGGCGCCGGCCTGCAGGGCGGCAAACATGTTGAGGTGATTGCCCTGCTCCCCAACACCGACCTGGTGGCCGTCTGCGACATCAACGAGGAGAGCGCGCGCCAGGCCGGCCTCAAGTTCGGCGCCAGGCACGCGTTGACCGACTACGAGGAGCTGCTAGCGCTCGACGAGATTGACGCCGTCTCCATTGCCCTGCCCGATCACCTCCATCGCGAGGTCGCAATAAAGGCCCTCGAGGCTGGCAAGCACGTGCTGCTGGAAAAGCCCATGGCCACCAGCGTCGAGGATGCCGAGGCCATCGTCGCGGCGCAGAAGGCGTCCGGTAAGAAGCTGATGATCAACTGGAGCAACCGCTGGATGTCCGGCTTCGCAAAGACCAAGGCGGCGCTCGACGCCGGCGAGCTGGGCGATCCGCTCTATGCCTACGCGCGCCTGAGCAACACCATCTACGTCCCCACTCAGATGCTCTCATGGTCGGCCAACACGCGCCTGCCGTTCTGGCTCATCTGCCATCGCTACGACATCGCCCGCTGGTTCTTCGGCAGCGAGGCCAAGAAGGTCACGGCGGTCAGCCGGTCGGTCGTGCTCAAGGAGATGGGCATTGACACCCCCGACTTCTACCAGGCGACCGTGGAGTTCGAGAACGGCTGTGTCGGCAACTTCGAGTCCTGCTGGATCATGCCTGAGACGCTCCCTTACATCGTTGACTCCAAGTTCTCGCTGGTCTGCACGAAGGGCTATGTGAACGTTGATCCCTTGCTGCCGGTGCACATGATGGCCAGCGACGAGAAATGCGCCCGCGAGGGCTTCCTGTACGGCGAGGTGCTCGGCGAGCCGCGCGGTTTCGTGCGCGATGCCATCACGCATTTCGTCAACTGCTGCCTGCGCGACGAAGAGCCGCTCATCACGGGCGAGGATGGCCTTCAGATCACGAAGGCCCTCTGCGCGATGGTCGAGGCCGCCGAGACTGGCGAGGCGGTCTATCTGTGACCATCTGTAGGGCGCGGACCTGTGCCGCGCCGCCGTTCGTGCGCCGCCCGATGCTCCTAGCTCATAACTCGCCGCTCATATGGTGATACCATGCAGGACCTCCTGAAAGAGATACTCAACAAGTTCCTCCTCACCCACTCCCCTCCCGGCGACGAGGAGGAGATGGTGGAGGCCGCGCGGCCCTACCTGGAGCAGTACTGTGACGAGGTCTTCCAGGATCCGCACCTCAACCTCATCGGCAAGGTCGCCGGCCAGAGCGACGAGGACGCGATCCTCATCGTGACGCACAAGGATGAGGTCGCCACCATGGTCGAGAGCATTGACGAAGAGGGCAAGGTCCACCTCGACCCGCTTGGCGGCATCGTCCCCTGGCGCTACGGCGAGGGGCCCTTCGACCTGCTTGGCGACGACATCGTAACCGGCGTCCTTTCCGTCGGTAGCACACACAGCTCCGCGCGCTCGAAGACAATCCACGAGGCTAAGACGCAGAAGCCGCTCAACTGGGAGATGTGCTACGTCGAGTGCGGCCTGACGCGCGATGAGCTGCACGAGCGCGGCGTGGACATCGGCACCCGCGGCGTGGTCGGTCGCTCGCGCAAGCAGCCGATGTACATGGGAGAGCGCGTATGCGGCTTCGGGCTCGATGACAAGGCCGCGTGTGCCGCGGCGATGCTCGCCGCAAAGCTGGTCAGCGAGGGCGACCGCCCGCCGCTGGATGTGTACTTCGCGCTGACCAGCACCGAGGAGGGCGGCTGCTCCGGCGGTCAGTACGCCGCCCATCACCTCAATGCCAGCACCATGATCGCCGTGGAGATCGCGCCCGTCGCCCCCGAGTATCCCATCAAGATGACCGCCAGCCCGGTGGTCTTCTACAAGGACAGCTTCTCCTACACAAAGCGGCTCTGCGACAGGCTGTGCGCACTTGCTGATGGCCTCGGCTTCGGTCATCAGCGCGCCGTATTCCGCTCGCTGGGCACGGACGCCAGCTTCGCGCTCAAGGCCGGCGCCATCGGGCGCAGCGCTGCCATCGGCTTCCCGACCGAGAACACGCACGGCTACGAGATGGCGCATTTCGGCGCTATCGAGAACTGCGGGCGGCTGCTGGCGGCCTATGCCTGTGCACCGGAGGTGTGAGGCAGCCGGGGCGCGCGGGATACGATCCCGCGCCTCCGAACGACATTGCCCAACGTAGGCGCGCGGGATACGACCCCGCGCCTCCGAACGACATTGCCCAACGTAGGCGCGCGGGATACGACCCCGCGTCTCCGAACGACATTGCCCAACGTAGGCGCGCGGGATACGATCCCGCGCCTCCGAACGACATTGCCCAACGTAGGCGCGCGGGATACGACCCCGCGCCTCCGAACTGCCCGACCCGGGAACGGCCAGGAGGGAAGACGCGATGAAGGACAACCTCGGCGCAGCCGTCATCGGCCTCGGCATGATGGGCGAGCGACACGCCCAGGTCTGGGCTGACCTGCACACAACTGACCTGGTCGCCGTCTACGACCTCGTTGCTGAGCGGACGAACCAGGTTGCCTCCGACCTTGGCTGCACCGCCGCGGCTAGCCTGGAGGAGATCATCAACGCCAGGGGCGTTGACCTGGTCAGCGTTTGCACCGACGATCAGTCTCACCGCGAGGCTTGCGTCGCGGCGGCGGAGGCTGGCAAGCACGTCCTCGTCGAGAAGCCCCTTGCGACCACGCTCGAGGACAGTGAGGCTATCATCGCCGCCTGCGAGGCCGCCGGCGTCAAGCTCATGGTCGGGCACATCTGCCGCTTCGACCCGCACTACACCGCCTGCCGCAACGCGGTCGCTGACGGCGAGGTCGGCGACATCGTTCAGGTCTTCGCCCGCCGTAACAACATCACGGCCTCGGGTCGGCGCATCGGGCCGCGCACCTCGGTGGCGTTTTTTCTCGGCGTGCATGATATTGACCTGATGTGCTGGATCACGGCTGCACGCGTCACCCGCGTCTACGCCGAGTCCGTGAGCAAAGTGCTGGCCGACCTCCCAGCAGAGGACAGCATCATGACGCTGCTGCGCTTCGACAATGGCGCCATCGGCTGCCTGGAGACCTGCTGGGTGATCCCGGAGGGCACGCCGAACACGCTCGATGCCCGCCTGGAGGTCGTGGGCACTGAGGGCCGCGTGGCGGCGCGCCTCGGCGGTGAGGGCTTCGAGCAGTGCTCGCAGGAGCGGGCGCGCCGGCCCGACATCGTCTACTGGCCGCAGATGCACGGTCGCGGCGAAGGCGCGCTGCGCCGGCAGCTTGAGCATTTCGCCGATTGCGTCCTGCTTGATGAGGACCCGGTCATCACGCCGCAGGACGCCCGCCATGCCGTGGAGGTCGCCGTCGCCATCCACCGCTCGCTGGACACCGGCCAGCCGGTTGAGCTATCGTAATGGCGGGCAATGGGCAACGTCTCGCCCGTAGCCCCGCAAAGCGGGGCGCAGGGGGATCGGCAATAGAGCCTGCCCGAAAAGGGTGCGCCACGCCGGGGAGCGTCCGCCTGTCACGTCCGGTGCTGGAGGATGATCGAAATGGTTGGCAGCGTCTCTCCCAACCGTCACCGTGTACGGGACGAGCGAATCAATGCCGTCCGTAGGTCGGGCTTTCCAGCCCGACTCGTCAGTCGCTCCCCGTACGGAACCGACGCC
>JALGVE010000150.1:4143-6176 GCA_029820045.1 Candidatus Zipacnadia bacterium
GGCTTTCCAGCCCGACTCGTCAGTCGCTCCCCGTACGGAACCGACGCCGTCCGTAGGTCGGGCTTTCCAGCCCGACTCGTCAGTCGCTCCCTGTACGGAACCGATGCCGTCCGTAGGTCGGGCTTTCCAGCCCGACTCGTCAGTCGCTCCCTCACCGGTCAACGGAGTCGGGCTGGAAAGCCCGACCTACGAATTGCTGCATTCCGACGGCGTAACATCGTCCCTGCGCGGCTCCTGCCCATCCTTCGGTCAGCCCCCGTTCTGCGGGGAGGCGCCGCCGCTCGTCGCCTGACCCTCTACCTGGCGCTTGTGACCGTGGCCTGCCTCGCGACCTCTTCGCGCCCGGCGCTGGCCCAGCAGGACCAACCCCTGGTGCTCCTCGACCTGGCGGCGCTGGGCCCGCCCTACGACTTCGGCGCCTGGCTTCAGGGTGCGCTCGCCCGCGAGCCCCTGGAACTCCGCTGGCCGGACCTCGACGAGGCGGGAGCGCTCCGGGATGTCCCCTCGTGTGTCATCACCTGGTCAGACCCGACGCGCAGCGGCGACCAGGCCCGGCAGTTACGCGGGCAACTGCGGCATGGCGGAGGGATGCTCTACGTCGTGGGCACAAGCAGGGGGCACCTCTCCGCCGCGCGCGCCTTCTGGGCCCCTCTCGACGTGAACTTGCAGTCCGCCGCCGGCGGCTCCGGCTTCCCGGAGTGGGGCGACCACCCCCTAACCGAGGGGCTCACCTCCCTCGGCGCGACAATGCCGCGCTGTCTGATCTCCGGGCCCGGCGGCGAGGCGCTCGTAGTAGTCGCCGGGCAGGCGACCGCGATGGCCTTCGACTGGGGCGAGCAGGGCCGTTGCGTCATCATGGACCAGGCGCTTCTCGGCGATGCGCTATCCAGCCGGCGGCCTCGGCCCGCTATGCGGGAGTTCCTGGTGCGTTGCGTACGCTGGGCGGCCGAGGCGCGCACCACGCACCCATCCCCGAGGCCCCAGCCAGGCCCCAAGCCTGAGCCGCAGTTCGAGATGCCCGAACCAGCGCCCATCCAGCCGATCTCCTCGAACATCGCTCTTGTGGACATGGGCGCTGACGACGACAACTGGCCGTCCATCCGCGCCCGTGTGGTGGAGGCCCTCAAGGCCGCTGATCTCGAGGTCGAGATGGCGGCCCCGCCGACCGGCGAGCAGCCGCTCCTCACCAACGCTTCTCTCGATGGTATCGGCCTTCTCGTCATCGGCTCCTGCCGGCAGTTCCAGCCCTCCGAGCCTATCGCGGTGTCTCGTTTCTATGCCACTGGTGGTCGTTTGCTGCTCCTGCCGCATGTCGAGAACCTCGTTCACAACAGGTTCCGCATGATCTACTTCAACGACATCCTGGTGGAGCTGGAACTTGCCGCCTCTCTGGCGCGTCCACACGGGCAGACCCAGTTCTTCTCGCATCCGATAACTGAGGGGCTTACGGAAACGATTCCTGTGCCTGGCGGGGTGAAGGTGCAGTCATATCTAGCTGACACGCTGGTGGAGGTAGCCGGCCTGCCGGCGGCGGTCGCATTGCAGTCTGAGAGCAGCCGTCTGGTATTGATGGATGCCGGACTGCTGCTGCCGACGAAAGACGAGCAGGCGCCCGCGCGCGAGCTGGTGACGATGCTGGGCCGCTCCGTCCGGTGGCTCACGGGCGAGATGTAGCTCACAACCGCACTCACGCGGACCGGCTACGCTTGGACATCAACGAACATCTGTACCGCAGAGAGCGTAGAGAACGCAGAGAACGGCACATGATGTGGAACCGTCACTTTCAGGCGGGAGGTCGGGGAGGATACCCGATCCATGCGTCGCTTGTCGTTCCCTTATTCCTTGGCTTTCTCTCCGTGCTCGTCGTTCTCTGCGCTCCCTGCGTCTCTGCGGTTCATGTTGCTGTTGACGTTGGTCGTTACAGCCTGTCCGAAAAGTCAGACTCCTCAAAGTTAGACAAATGTGCTAGAATAGGGATGCAGTAGGATCGCTGAAGATGGATACAGCGTCGTGTATGGAGTCAGGCTATGAAG
>JALGVE010000038.1 GCA_029820045.1 Candidatus Zipacnadia bacterium
ACCCTCGGCCTCACGACCTCAGGCTGTCTTTGGCTACGGAGGCATACTGTTTCGCACGAGTACCTCCGGTCGGACTTCAACCGACTGGAAACGTGCGCTGCAAGGCGCACTAGGGCGGGCTTCCCAGCCCGACCCCGATGCTACCTTGGGCCACACCAAGGTGCAGTGGTTGTGCGCGGGCCGGCCTCGTGCGCTTCTGCTGCTGCAGAAGCACCCTCGGGCGGCCCCTCCGCTGGACGGCGCGGCGCAAAGCCGGGAGCGTCGGGTTCCGACGCGGCGCTAGACACATGCACTCTCCGGTCTCCCCGTGGCATCAAGCGAGGAACTCCCCCTCGCGCTCCGCCGACCAGCCGTCAACTCGCTCGAGGGCCCTCCGCATGCTTGGATAGATAATGCCCTTGCCCTCAAGCTCCTGGGAGCGCACGGCCCCGATGAGGTCGCGGGCCGCATCGAGGCCGCCGACCGCCGCGACATACTTGCCCGGCTGGATGGTGCCCGCTGCGATCATCTCCAGGACCTCAGCGATGTCCGAGGGATCGCCGCCGCTGGAGCCGACCGCGGAGACCGAGTCGTAGTGGATGCGCCGCGCGTCCAGCTCGATGACGCTGTCTCCCGCCTTCAGCCCGCCGAAGAGGTTGGTCACGCCGCCATGGCCCAGGTAGTCGAACGACTTCTGCTGCACCGCTCGGATGCCGAGCGCCACGATGCAGTCGTCAACGCCCTGACCATCCGTGACCTCGGCAATGACCCCGTCAAGCTCGTCGGGCACGGTGAGGATCAACTCAACCCCCGCCTGCTGGGCGCGCTCGGCGAAGAACTCCTCAGCCGTCGCGCGGCGCTCGTCACTCGGTTCCGAGACGATGATGGTGGCCGGCTCGTGGGTCATCGCGATCTCGATGTGCAGCAAGCCCATCGGCCCGGCGCCGAGAATCAGTGTCGTGCCACCCTTAAGCAGCCCCAACTCCGCCCGCCGAGGGGCGCTCGGCGTATCCTTGACCACGTGCACACTATGCTGCTGCGCCGCCACCACGCACGAGATCGGCTCAGACAGGGCAACCGTGAAACGCGGCAGGCCCTCGTAGGGGACGGGCAGCAGGCAGCCGGTGCTGATGACCTCCGGGTCAATCAGCACGTACTCCGCGAACAGCCCCGGCAGCGTGTACCCGATGGCGATCTTCCTCACGCCACGTGCGTTGTCGTTGTACCGCTCCTTGAAGCGCGTCGGCCCCGACGGGATTGCGGGCTGGACGGCATAGCGCGCGCCGACCTGGACCCTGTCCGCCCACTGCTCCCCCACCTCGACGGCCGTCACACAGCCCTCGTGCCCCAGGGTGGCGGGCCACTTCGCGACATCCCAGCCCGACATCAGCGAGTGCTTGCCGCCCTGGTCAATGATCTTGTTGTCGGAGGCGCAGGCCGCCGCGCACTCGACCCGGCAGAGCACCTGGTCCGCCTCCGGTCGCGGGACGGCTACCTCCTCCAGCACCACGTTCTCCATCCCCACGCCCTTGAGGCGCAGCGCCAGCATCGTGTCCGGGATTGTCTCCTCAGTCATTCTCAGATGCTCCTCACCATCTATCTCAGGACCTTCGCCAGGCCGTTCAGCCAGGCGTCAGCCATCGTCTCGGTGGTCAGCTTTATGAACTCCTCGCCTTCCAGCAACATTTCCAGCTTCGCATCCTCGGCGGTCTCCCCGAGGCGCATCGGCTCGACGCCGTAGGCGCGCATGACCTCCTCGAACCTCTCCTCCGAGCCGCGCTTCACCTCCACGACGAAGCCGCCGGACTCGCTGAACAGCGCCCGGTCGGGCCGCAAGCCGTTCAGCGCTGGCCCTATCTCGATCACCGCGCCGATGTCGCCACGCCCGAACGGCCCCATCGCCATCTCCGCCAGCGCGACCGCCAGGCCGCCGTCGGAGATGTCCGTAGCCGCAGCGATCAGGCCCTCGTCAATCGCGTCCACGACGCCGTAGATGGCGCCACGCTCGGCCTCCCAGTTCACGGTCGGGACGTTACGCCCCAGGCCCAGCTCGAACGCCTGATAATACGCCGAGCCGCCCAGCTCATCGCGCCGCTGCCCAATGAGATAGACCGGGTCGTCGGCCTGCTTGAACTGCGCCGTGACCGCCTTCGAATAGTCGTCCATCACCCCGACGCAGGCGATGATGGGCGACGGGGCGACCGAGCTGCCGGTGGCCGACTCGTTGTAAAGGCTCACATTGCCGGAGATGATCGGCACCGGCGTGTCCTCGTAGCCCTTAAGCCAGAGGTTCTTTGCGGCGTCCGACAGCCCGCGCACGCCCTCGCGGAACTCCGCGAACTGCTCAGGCTTCTCCGGGTTGCCGAAGTTAAGACAGTCGGTCAAGGCCGAGGGGACTGCGCCGACGGCCGCCACGTTGCGCATCGCCTCAGCGACCGCGTTTGCTCCGCCCCAGTACGGACTGATGAGGCCGTAGAAGGGGTTGCCATCCACCGCCAGCGCAACCGCCGCGTCGCTGCCCTCCAGCGGCCTGCATACGCCCGCCCCGGCCTCCCCCGGCCGCAGCACCGCGTTACCCTGGACCTCAGTGTCGTACGCGCGGTAGATGTACTCACGGGAGCACACGTTCTTGTGTCCCAGCACCACGAGCAGCGTCTCGTTCATGCTCTCGGGTTGCTCGAACTCCGGCTCCTGGCCCTGGTACTCGCGTGGCTGCTCCTCCCGCTCGTACGAGATGCCGGAGGTCACCGCCTCCACAGGCGCATCACACACGATCTTACCGCCGTGGCGCACCACGTATTGCTTATCCTGCGTTATCCTGCCGATTACGCGCGCGCACGCCCCCTCATAGACGTTGGGCAGGTCCCAGTCCTCGTTGTAGATGCGCAGCACCTCGTCAGCGAACCGCTTCGGCACCGCAAGCACGTAGCGCTCCTGCGTCTCCGCACAAGCGATGGTCTCCGGCAGCAGCCCTTGGAGGCCCACATGCACCTGCTCCAGGTCAATGTCCGCGCCGAAGCCGCCAGCCGCGCTGATCTCCGAGGACCCACAGGCCAGCCCACCGCCCCCGATGTCCTTAACGCCGATGGTGATGCCCAGCTCCTTCGCGCGCTCCCGCACGGCTTCGTTGGCCTTGCGCATGAGCAGGACGTTCTTCAGGAACGGGTCAGGGACCTGGACCGCGCCGCGGTCCTCCTCCTGCTCCTGCTCATCCAGGATCTTGGAGGCGAAGGCCGAGCCGCCGAAGCCCGAATCGTCCGTGGGCTTGCCGACAAGTATCATCACGTACGGCTCCTCCGCCGCCTGCGGAGGCACCGCCGAGTGAATGATGTCCTCCTCGGCCACGATACCGAGTGCCACGACGTTTACCAGGCAATTGTCATCGAAGGCATCACAGAAGTACACGTCCCCGCCCAGGTTCGGCACGCCCAGCGCGTTGCCGTACTGCCAGATACCGTCCACCACGCCCGAGGCTATCCAGCGGGTGCGGTCGGCTTGCTCGCCCTCCGGGTCGCCGAAGCGCAGCGGATCGGCGGTTCCGAACACTCGCGCGCCCATGCAGTCCACGTCGCGCACGATGCCACCGATGCCCGTTGCCGCGCCCTCGTTCGGCAGCACCTGCGAGGGATGGTTGTGACTCTCGTGCGCGATCACTACGCCGTAGCGTTTCCCCTCGTGCTCGGTGAAAAATACGATCCCGGCGTCCTCCTGCGGACCCAACATGACGTTCGGCCCCTCGGTACACAGGAACTCCTGGAGCGTGGACCTGCTGCTCTTGTAAGAGCAGTGCTCACTCCACTCCACGTTGAAGATGTGCAGTTCACAGAGCGTGGGGTCATGCCCAGTCAGTTCCGCGATGCGCCGCGCCTCGTGAGGAGTAAGCACCACGCCCTGCTTGTCCAACTCCGCCTGGAGCTGCTCGTCATCCATCTCAGAGACGGCTATCCGCCTGTCGTCAAGTTCCATCTATGCTCTCCTCTTTGGGTCTGACAGCGCGATCCGCTCACTAGTCATGCGACCCTCTTCCCGCTCTCCAGTATGTGTTTCACGAAGCTCCCTGGTTGGGCGTTCGTCAGCGCGGAAGCCGGGAAGAAGTGAGGTTCAAGCTCAGCGCCGCACGACAGTTGCAGGTCCGTTGCTAGCTTGACCTTATCAAGGAACTTCATGCCCGCTACAAGGTCTATGTCGCTCCACTCGTGCGCTCTGTTCTCGGCTTGCGAGCCGAACAGAACTACCCGCGTCAGCTCAATGCGCTCGCGCAGGAAATCAATCGCCGCCTGTACGCGTGCCTCTACACCAACTGCTCCCGTAGCCACGCCATCACCTCCCTACTCGCCGACACGTACTCTTCCGCAGTCGCTTCGTCTATCCCGCCAGCAGCCTCAACGTAGCCCTCAGGGTACCGCAGTAGCACATAGAGGTTCGACAGTTCGTGAAGGAGGCGGCGTTGGACATCGGTGAGAGCCATGTCGGCAAGGTCCGCCAGCCGAATGAGCGAGTGTATCTTCGGTGGCTGTTCGCCGCTTTCGACGATCAAGGCCTTCAGCATCTTCTCTATCGCTTGCTGCAGAAGCACCAGCGCGTGGGCACGGTGTCCCTCGTGCATGAGGGTCTCGGCCGCAGCCATGTCGGCTTCGGCGAACTGCTGCCAGATGCGGGCAGGTTGGCTCATCTGAGTCCCCTTGTTTCCCTCGTCCCGCGCAAGGCACAAGACGAACGCTGGACGGCAACTCAAGCCTCCGTCGCATCAGTACGGGTGATCATGCAGCTCTGCGTCCCGTGTCCAGTATGTGTTTCACGAAGCTCCCTGGCTGGGCGTTCGTCAGCGCGGAAGCCGGGAAGAAGTGAGGTTCAAGCTCAGCGCCGCACGACAGTTGCAGGTCCGTTGCTAGCTTGACCTTATCAAGGAACTTCATGCCCGCTACACGCCCCGCAGAAACTCCACGGCTCGCCTGATCATCCCGTCCACTTGATCATCTCGCGCCATCTGCTCTACTTCCGCACCCACATATTGACCGGCGCGACGGTCGCCTCAGGCTTAAGGCCCTTAACGTGCCCGTCTAAGAAGCCGAACTCCGCCAGGCCCTCGTGACGCGCCGCCACGCGTGTGAGTCTGTAGCTCAGATAGCTCGAACCCATCTGCGCTACCTCGCTCTTCATGTCGAAGAACAGTATTATTCCAGAGTGGCCCCTCACGTGGGTCAGCTTCTTGGCGAGGTTGTCCACGCCCCAGCCGACGCTGTAGGCCAACTGGTAGTTTATCCCGTAGCTGTGCGGCAGGCAGGTGCTCCCCGCGCTCGGCTGCGGGTGCGGATCGTTCGGGCAGATGAGAATGTCCTCATTGTGAACGTAAGGCTGAAGCAGCACGCACCAGGTGTACCCCCGACTGGGCGGGGGCGCGCCGCGGGTGCGCGCCGGCACCAGCCGCTGATCGTAATCCTGGGCGTACATTCGCGCCGCCTGCACCAACTGCCTCAGGTGCGCCGCGCACTGCCCCCGATTCGCCATCCCCCGCGCCCGCGGGAAGACCGCGAGAATGAGCGCCGCGAGCACAGCGATGATGGCGATGACCACGAGAAGCTCCACCAACGTGAAGCCCTCAGTGAGCCTTACGTCGGAGGCTTCCATGCTTTCTCCTTGACTACTGAAGCACACACCTTGTGACTTCGCCGTAGGCCTTGGTGACTCCTTTCTTGCGGGAAGGCTACCCGGCCGCCGGCCGCGAAGGAGTCCTCGTGGATAATCACCCCCGATACAGGAGCGCGTCATGACCCTCGCGGAGTTCCAACGCTTGATAGACGACATCTACGGAGAACGCGATGCAGCGAGAGGCCTGCACCCGACCTTCACCTGGTTCATCGAGGAGGTAGGCGAGCTTGCCCGCGCGCTGCTCGATGACGACCCGCAGGCCCGCCTGGACGAGTTCTCGGACGTGCTCGCGTGGCTGACGACCACGGCTACGCTGGCGGGCGTGGACCTGGAGCAAGCGGCGCGGCGCTATGCGAACGGCTGCCCCAAGTGTGGCCGGACGCCGTGCGAGTGCGCGTCAGGCACTACAGCCCCTCCACCCGCACACGAGAGACATCGGGACCCAGGAATCTCTTAACGACCGCCACCGGCAGAGGGATAGCGCCTACAGAGGGCGAAATCTTTTCCCGATGTGCATGGAGAGCACAAGGAGGTTACCATGAACAAGCGCACTAGCGTGACAGCCATGGTGCTAGCTACCGCCATCTGCGCGGCGGTCCACGCCGCCCCGCAGATAGCCCGCGAGGACCTGGGACGCAGTGTCAAGATGACAGTCCTGGTTGACAAGGTAATGCAGCCGGAGGCCGGCTGGACCACGGAGGAGTGGATGGTGAAAGAGGCGGCCGACGCGGGCTTCAACGTCTACTCGCCGCGCGCGGGCTATGACAGGCTGGATGATGTCCGGCAGGTCACCGAGTGGTGCCAGAAGTACGGCATATATCACATGCCCTGGATGCGCGGATCGCTCGGCGTAGCAGATGACAACGAGGCAGCAAACGGCAAGCGGATGGTGTGGGCCAGCGGCGGCGAGCAGCCCCTCTGGAGTCCCAACTCCGACGAGTTCTGGGCATGGACCACCAAGTACATCGTCGAGTACGCGAAGATCAGCGTGGAGATGCCCGGGCTGATGGGTGTGTTCCTCGACTACGAGAACTACGCGAAGGGCCCCAGGGGCGGCAACTGCTACGACCTCTCCTATGACGACCTCATCATGGGCATGTTCGCCAAGGCCAAGGGCATCGAGCTGCCTGACCTCACGCTCGCCGGGCGCGCGCGTTGGCTGAAGGAGCAGGGGCTAGATGAGGAGTTCAGCGAGTTTCAGATCAACCACTGGCGCGAGCGCTGCCGGGCCCTGCGCGAGGCGGTGGATGAGTTCAACCCCAGCTTCCAGTTCTGCATCTACCCGGCGCCGGGCACGCTGTTCATGACCGAGGCCACCTACCCGGAGTGGGCGACCGAGCAGGCCCCCCTCATCCTGGCCGACGCCTGCACCTACGGGCGCTCGGGTGGCTGGCTGCAGCACGCGGAGGCGCTGGAGGCCAACCGCAAGAAGCTCTCCAAGCGCCAGGCGTTCGCCCGCGAGAAGGGCGGCCCCTTTATCTACATCGGCGGCATTGACCCCGTGGTCCGGGGCGCCGACCCCGAGTTCTGCGGCAGTAACGCGGTGATGATCTCGGACGTGACCGACGGCTACTGGATCTTCTACGAAGGCCCCAAGTACGAGGAAGACCACGCGGAGTACTTCCATTGGTTCACCTGGGCCAACAAGGCGATAGCCGAGGGCAACTTCCAGGCTCAGTACAAGCCACGCGAGACGCCGGACACCTTCGGCGCAGCCGAACTGGTGCCTGAAGACCCCGCCAAGATACAGATCATAGTCTATGACTCCAGGCCACGTATCATGGAGATGCTGCGCGAGGACGACCGCTACGAGGTGCACGAAATGATGGGCAATACCCTGAGCTACCTCAGCGGTGCGGATGTGCTCGTCCTCCAGAACTTCAACGAAGAGCTGGGGCCGAAGCACCCCTTTGTTCGCACGCTGCGACGCTACGTCGAGCAGGGCGGCGGCCTCTTCCTGGTGCATGACACCATCCGCTTCATGGCCAGCCCCTTCCCGGAGGTGGCCGTGCGCGCCACGCCGACCCACAAGGTCGAAGCGGAATACCATGTCGTGGAGACCGACCTGATGACCGATATTGCGCATCCGGCGCTCGATGACATCACGCCCCGCACACGCTTCTCGACCGAGTTCCGCGACCACATGATCTTCGAGCCTCGCAAGAAGGGCACAGTGCTCATCCGCAACCTCTTCGGTGATCCGGTGTACGTGGCCGGTGAGTTCGGCCAGGGCCGCGTGGTCTTCTCCGGCTGCTACTACGGCTACCAACGCCCCCTGGAGGGGACCGAGCGGCAAGTCTTCGTCTCAATCATTGAGTGGCTGGCGGGGATCGAGGGGTAGCCGCCGGCAGACCGCCGGAACTGCAAACCCCCGAGAGCGGGACATGGGAGGCGGATAGCATCAACAAACCGAGCGCAGTACTTCACGGCAAGCTCATTGACGGGACGGGCGCGGACCCGGTCGAGGACAGCGCAGTCATCATCCGCGATGACCGCATCGAGGCGGTCGGCAGGGCGGCCGAGATCGAGGTCCCCGAGGACGCTCAGGTCATTGACGCGACCGGCAAGACCGTAATGCCGGGCCTCATCGAGGGTCATGCCCACGTCGGCGGCGACGCAAAGGCGCAGAAGCTCCTGCGCCTGTCCCTGCAGCGCGGCATTACCACGGTATGCAGCGTCTCGGCCAACCTGACCGGCATCGCGCTACGTGACGGCATAGACTCCGGCGACGTGCGCGGCTGCGCTCGGCTCCTCGCCGGCTGCACCATCACCTGCACGAACGGCCACGTCAGGTTCCGCGACGCCGACGGCCCGTGGGAGGTGCGCAAGGCCGTGCGCGAGATGGTGCAGGCGACCGCCGACTTCATCAAGACCGCGGCCTCCGGCGGCTTCGCAGGTAAGAACGAGGTCTGCGCCATGCGCAACTACACCTACGAGGAGTTGGAGGCCCTCAGCGACGAGGCGCACGCCTGGTTCATCCCCGTGGTCGCGCACTGTCACATTCAGCCCGGCCTGAACAACTGCATCAGGGCCGGCATTGACCAGATCCACCACGGCGCCTTCATTGACGAAGATGCCGTCCGCGGTATCAAGGAAAGAGACCTGTACTATATGCCGACGCTGAGCGTGACCTGCCAGCGCAACATCGAGGGCTTCGCGGATCAGCCCTGGCAGACGAAGGAGATGAAGGAGTCCCAGCAGATCCACCGCGAGGGCGTGCGCCTGGCCCACGACATCGGCGTCAAGCTGTGCGTCGGCACCGACTACCCGGGTAACCCTCGCACCTGGCAGATCGGCGAGAGAACCTGGTGGGAGTTGACAGAGCTGGTGCAGTGCGGCCTAACGCCGATGGAGGCCATCGTCGCCGGCACCCGCAACAACGCGGAGGCCTACGGCAAGCTCGATGACCTCGGCACGTTGGAGGCCGGCAAGAAAGCCGACCTCATCGTCGCGAGCGGCGATCCGCTGGAGGACCTGGGCCCGTTCCAGGACCCCAACTCCATCAACCTGGTCATGAAGGACGGCGTGGTCGAGTCCACCGACGAGGACCACAAGCAGTACTACCGCGTCCGCGAGGATCAGCCCGCCGACCGCCAACGACAATGAGGGCGTTGCACAGTTCGAGCGCACCGATTCCGCTGCCGGTCCGCTTACCGGCCTCCCGTCGAGAACCAGCCCTCAGGCTCCAGGCCGGACAGGTCAAAGCTCATCGCCCCGCCCTCGCTCCACCAGAGCAGGTACCACTCGAAGTTCCTCTGCAGGGGCAGTCCTGTGAGGGTTGAGCTGTGCGCCCTCGTCGTGTCGAAGTCCTGCGTCTGCCAGGCAGCGTCTCCCGGCACGCGGTAGAACAGCCTCCCTGCCGACGGCTCGTCAGTGGCCCAGGTGCATGTCGCCCGGCCCTTGGCAGTGGCGAACTCCGGCTCCTTGGTCAGCTTGGCCGGGTCGCTGCCGCAGTACTTGCGCAGCACCTCGATCAGCCTCGCCCGCGCGGCCTCGAAGACCGTAAGGTCCTTGGGGCTAGCAAGCACCTCTTTGACCAGGGAGGTCAGCAGCGCGTCGATCCGAGCCTGTGTTTCACCCCCGGCGCGCTCGCCCGCCCGGCGGAGCATGTGCAGGTAGAGGTAGTCGTCGCGTCCCTCTCGTGTGGCCTCCCAGCGGCGGGAGCTGATAGGACCGTCGGGACCGTCGTAGATGGTGCCGCAGTCGGCGATAGGCCCGTCGAAGTCATTCCAGGGATCGCCCCGCCAACTGTTGTAGGCCCAGTAGCACGAGCCCTGGACCCCGAGGTCCCAGACGCGCCATTCCTTGAGCCGATAGTAGTCGAGCGGGTCCAGCGCCTTCATGTTCGTGCTGCAGGTGTAGGTCCACACCGGCTCGCCCTTGTCCATGAGGGTCTTGTAGAGTGCGCGAAGCTCCTCAGCCTCAGCGCGGTGGTAGAGGGCGCTCTGATGAGGTATCCACAGGTCAATCACGTGGTCCATGGCCTTGACCTCCGCCACCGACTGCGCGCCGTCCATGCAGGTGCGCACCTTGGGCGCAAAGCTGCGCAGGAACTCGCCGCCCTGGACGGTCAGCTCGGCGTTCTGGCCGGTGGCCTCGTCCCAGAGCTGCACCGCATATTCATCGTAGCTCATCCCGATGTCGTCACGCAGGTGCCGCTCGAACTCCTGCACCCAGGTCTTGAAGGCTTTCTTCCAGGGCTCGCTCATGAAGTCCCAGCCGAACCTCCTGCTGTACTTGCTGTTGAAGTCCCGGATAATGCCGTAGGAGAACAGCACAATGCCGCCGCACTCACGGGCGTAGCGGAGCTTTACCTGCAACAGCTTGTCGTAGCTCGACCAGTCCACGGGCTTCGTGAGATTCCCGTTCTCATCAAACTCAGCGCGACAACCGGTGTTGATCAGGAAGGTGTTGTTCCGGTGCGCCGCCAGGTCGCGCACGTAGTTCTCGTCCTTGGCGTAGTCCCAGTTGTAGACGGCGATAGGCATCTTGTCCGGGAGCCGTACCGGTAGCACGGAGACCTGCAGCGGGACCGTCTTGGTCGGCAGTTCCCGGTCGAAGGGCGTGATCGTCACATTCGCCCGGTAGTCGCCCGGCGGTAAGGCGGAGGTGTCCAGGTTCAGCCAGACCTGACGGCTTTCGCCAGGGGCCACGCGGATGGTCCGCGCCTCATTCATCTTCGGCAGGGGGTCGGCAACGGTCCTGCCTACCCGCAGATCCTGGAAGAGCACGTCATGAACGGCGATACAGTCGGACGAGAACAGGCGCTCCTTTGCCCCTCCTTCGAGGAGCTTGACGCTGTGAAACTTGATAGTGCCACCCGCCGGGCTCTCCAGGCGTAGCACCACCTGGAAGCTGTCGGAGGTAGGCGCGGTGAATGACCTCAGGTACTGCATTCTTCCGGAGCTTGGCGCTACCGGCTGCACGGCGGTGGACCAGGTCCAGCCATTGTTGATCACATGCACATAGCCGGTGCCGGGGAGAAGGTTCTCAGCGGAGAGCTCCGCGATGAGCGTGTATTGCTCGCCGGGCTTGAGCGACACGGTCTGCCGGAAGTTCGACTTCACGGCCTCCCCCTTGCCGCCGCTGAGGACGAAGGCCGTTGAGCCGTCCTCCTGTTTCTCCAGCGCGTAGCTTCCCTTCACCTCGATGCGCCGCCAGCCGTCGGGGATCCCGTCCTCATCCGCGTCCAGAGAGAAGTCGCTGTTCTCGAGCAAGTTGGCGGCGGCCTCGGCCGCAATCTGCTCCTGTCTGATGAGCCTCAACGCGCTGATCTTCAGGCGCCCCTCCAGTAGGCGGTCGGACAAGTTCGTGATGACGAAATCGCCGGACTCGATCTCATTTGAACATGCGCTCAGACTGACCGTGGCGTTAGGGTAGAGCGAGGACGGCATCTCATCGCGCTCCAGGCCCTCCCAGGGCGACTTCGTCCAGACGACGTATGCCAGGCCACCCAGTCGCGCAAGCAGGGCTTCCTGCGCTGTCGCCGCCTGCCGCCACTCCTGCGCGGACATGGCGTCTGCCCGCGTGAGATTGCCCTGAATGAATCCCATCAGTGTCTCGCGCCCCTCCGCCAGCAGGGCGCCGATCTCCTCGCTGAACTGCTCATGTCCCGCGAGACGGCCCTCCAGCGCCAGCAGTTGCCCGGTCAGAGCTGCTGTGCGTGGCTGAGGCGTGATGTTGACAGGGAAAGCCTGCCGGGACACCGGGTTCCCGTCCTGCTTCTGCTCAATGACCAGGGCCGTTTCGCTGCCATCAACGAGGCGGTAGCGAGCTTGCCACGCCTGCCCGGACTGAACGGCCTCGCCCTTCTCAACCTTAGGCGCAGGCGTTTCCCAGTCCCTCGGCACCTCGCCCGGCCAATCACGCAGTATGCTAACCGAGGGCGCCGCGGCGCGCACGGTGACCACCGCGGCGTTGTTCAGCCCGAAGCTCGGCTCGCCCTCGAAGTTGCACACCACCCCAGCAGGCGTCTCGGCAAACACGATCTCGCCGAAGCGGTCCGGCTCGTGGAACTTGGCGTAGGTAGGCGACCAGATGCTCAGGTTCTCCTCACCCGCGTAGCGCTCGCGACCGAGGTTGAATCCCCAGATAGCGCCAACTTCGGGCGCGCCCCCCAGGTCGGCAAACGGGATGGCAAGCTCAGCCGTCCACGAGTCGTCGCCAACGCTGGCCTTCGCCTCGATCGCTGCGTTCCAACTCTCATCCCCAGGCTCAGAGGCATCGAAGATAGTCCCCAGCGAATTGACGATGACGTGGTAGTAGCTCTTGCGGTCGTGGTTGGCGTCCAGGAAGATCTCGATGCAGTCGTCGCGCCAGACAGCCTCGTCGCGCGTCTTGGAGTAGGCCCGAAGTGAAGCAATGTTGGGCTCTTCACAGCGGACCCCGAGATACAGTTTCTGCGCGTCATAGCAAAGGCGCGCCTCGGTCTGCACCGTCGCAAGGGCCGACATGTCCGGCAGCACGAAGTTGCTGAGAACGGCGGAAGCGCCTGCTTGCCAACACGCGTCATCGAGCTTGCCATCAATGGCCGGTGGCTTGTCAGTCTTGCCCACGGTCGCCAGGGGCGTGGGCGCCAGCGGGCCGGCCAGCGCCAGAGTGTTCAACGTAAGCAGCGCCAGAACGCAGAGAGAGCGCATGATCTGTCCTCCTACCTCATCTTTCTCACTCAAGCCGCGCGCTTCGCGGGCAGTTGCGCCCGTGTCGCGTTCACATTCACCGTGCACTCCCACGACACCTGCCCCAGTCCCCGAGCATTTCGGGCGACAGGCTCTGGGTCGGCACGCCGGATGGCCTGGCAGGAGGCCGCCTCCTCTCCCCCGAATACCCCTGCAGAGGGTGGACGTCGCTGGAACCGCGTGACCAAGCGGCCCGTCACACATGTATGTGAGGGGGCGCCACACCGACAGTGACGCGGAGGCGCGGAGATGACACGTAGCACTCGATCGTGCGTCGTCGTGCTCGCCGTCAGCCTGATGGGCGCGAGGGTCTCATGGGGCGATGGCGAGATGCTCGGCCCGGTCCTCACCGACCGGGTCGCAGGTGAGACCGGCGTGGCCTCCACGGAGCAGAAGGGCATCATCATAGAGCTGCCTGACGCGCGGGAGGTGGCGCTCTTTCAGACCACCTACCACGGCCCGGCGGCCGACTTCGCCTGGATCATCCCCGTGCCGGGCGAGCCGGGAGACGACGACGTCTTCCTGGCCTCGACGGACCTCATAGACATGGTGCTGGACACCACCCGGCCTCTGGTGAACACAGAGATTGAGACGCCCCACGCCTGGCGCGGCCGCAGCAAGACCTTGGGCACGGCTGGGGTAGAGGGTGTCATGGGCTTGGGGGAACCAGGCGGCGGGCCGACCGTGACCCTGCACCGCCGGATGGAGGTCGGCGACTACGACGTTTCCGTGCTATCGGCGACCGGGACCCAAGTCCTGCTGGACTGGCTGGCGGCCAACGGCTACCGCTCGCCCAAGGGGCACGAGGAACTCATCCAGCATTACGTGGACAAGCACTGGTACTTCGTTGCGCTCAAGGTGCTCTCGAAGGTGGTGACGGAGAAGCCCGTCATGGATGACGTGAAGCCCATCGGCATCCGCTTCTCGACCGAGCAGCTTGTCTATCCGTTGTACATCTCGCGCGGAAGCTCCAGGGAGAAGACGGCGCTGCTGCTCGTCGCGCTGACCGAGCAGCCCGTGGAGTGCGAGCAGCTCACAACCGTGTCGCTGCCGCTGGAGAGGAAGTTCCGGCCAGGCACCTGTTACGCGCACATACGGCGGGACGCCCTCCGCCGTCCCGAGCCAGCGGCGGTGCGCGAGTACGTGGGTTACGGCGCAGTGACGGCCCGAGGGCTGTTCTACGTGCAGGACCGGTGGTTTGAGGAGGGAGCGCCGAGGCTCGACGAGATGTGGGCGACCCGCCTGTGGACGCTGCTTGACCGCGAGCAGATGGTAGACCTGACCTTCAAGCCCACCTCGGCAGTTGTCGGCAGTCGCCTGGCCATCAACCGCACCGGGCGCGTCGTCACAAGCGTCAGCGCGACGGGCACCGGAGCCGCGCGAGGCATGGGCGTAGGCAACCCGGCGCTCTACGTCCTACTAGCGCCAGCACTGTTCCTTGGCGCGGTAGTGGTGGGCCGGAGCCTGGGGGGTGTGCCCCCGTGGTCGAGCTGGTTAGCCCTGGGGCTCGGTGTGGCTGCGCTTGCCATCGGCTTTCCCGGCGGCTGGTTCCCGGTGGCGCTGCTGATCGCCCTGATATTGGTAGTCACTATCGTTCTGGCTCGCCTGCTGAGTGTGACCGAGAGTCAGCCATCAGGAGACGAGGCGTCCGCTGATCCGCCGCCCAAGTTCGGCACGGCCAGGCTGATACGATGGATGCTGGTCTGCGCGGGCGCGGTGGCGGTGGGGATGAGCCTGGGGGACAGCGACCTGGCCGCTCTCTTCACCTGGTCCCTCTGGGGCTTCCTGTTCGAACTCGCGTGGATCGCGCTGGCGGTTATGACGCTGAGGGATGAACTCAAGCAGTTGCGCCCCGAAGATCGAGGCTCGTTCTGGGCGGTCAGCCTTCTCTTCCTCGCCGCGGTTCTCTGGCTGACGCCGCTGTCGGAAGTGTTCGGAGGCGTGCTCGCGGCAGCCGCGACCGGCGTGCCGGTCGGGATCATCCACCCGCTCGCCGTGCTGGCCTTCGCGGCGATCTGCGGCTTCGCGCTCGTGGGCGCCACCCTCGATAGGCCCACCTCGCGGGCGCTCGGCCAGGCCTTCGCGCACATGCTGCTGGGGCTGGCGCTCATCATGCTTCTGAGCCAGGTCCGGCTCATGCGGCCGGCCCATGCGGGGATGATGATCGCGCGCAATACCGGCGTGACGCAGCTCGACAGCGCACTCACCACGCTCGACGAGGCGCTGGTGGCCTTCCTGCGCGACACCGGCTGCTACCCGAAGACGCTGGCTGACCTGACCGAGCCACGCGCGCCGAAGACCGGGCTTGACTCAAGCGGCAACGAGGTGCAGTTGCGAGGGGAGTACGGCGGACCCTATCTGGACGCCCTGCCCACCGACACGCTCACCGGTAAGACCGACAGTTGGGTCTACGCGGTCACCGGCACGCCGATGATCGATTCGGGCGGGTACACCATCACCCTCACAAGGGCGAGCACGCCCGCCAAGGAAACGATCGTGGGCCGCCAGGCCAGGCGTAACCGGCAGTACTACTGGGGCATGGGAGTGCGGTATCCGTTCGACACGATGAACGACGAGCTCCTGACGCAGCCGCCGGCGGGCCTGTTGAAGCGATGTGTGATGAGAGGCGAGAGAGGCGCCCTCCTGCTCGCGGATCTTGCCGGGCACCAGGGAGAGTGGCTCTTGACTAGAGAGGTTCACAGCGGGCCCGGGTCTGTCAACGTCGCGCGCCTCTCGCCGGATGCCACGCAGGTGGCCTTTGCCGTAAACCAGCAGCGAAGCACACGTCTGAGCGTGTGCGATGTCCACTACGAGCGGACCGTGAACGAGCGCGGGGGCACGCTCGCTATCCCCGGCCGGAACTTCCGCCGACTGACGCCGGGGCCATGGAAGGTCGAGGTACTCGACATCGGCTGGCATCCCCGCGCGCAGAAGTGGGTGGTCGCCGCTCAGCCGCTCGAGTACCTGCCTGGCGGCAAGAGCAGCGGCCCCCTCCGCCCGCCGCCGCGGGCGTTCATCGTTGACGGCGTCTCAGCGCCAACCGAGGTTCCCAACTCCCAGGGCTGCCTTGCCGTGCGCTGGACCCAGGACGGCAAGGGCTTCCTCGCCATCACCGGCGAGCACACCTCCTCGTACCGAGAAAGAGGGGTGCCGCGGGGGCCGCTCGAGATCATCACGCCGGACGGGCGCAGGAAGACCATTGCGGATAGCGCTTGCCTCGAGGCGTTCACCGTCAATCGGTGGGGAACCGCGGTGATCGCGGAGGGCGGCGGGCGCATACTCTACATCGCGCCGGACGGCGAGCGGTCGCTTCTGCCCACCCCGAAGGAGAACCTGCGCGTGGAGGATCTGTGGTTGGGCGATGGTGTGCTGGTCGCTGCATATACCCCTCACTGGCCCACCGGGCACGGCACCACCGGCACGTGTCTCATCTGCGTCTATTCGCCCGTGGTCTCGCAGCCGAAGGTCGTGGGCAAGTACCGCTGCGGAAGCGGCGGCAGTAGCAGCCGCTTGTTCATCCTTGGGTACGATCGCCGTCACTCAGCGGCCTTGGTAGCGTACGGAGTGAGCCTGCGCCCGGGACCGACGGGAACCTCTGCATCGGCTGTGTACGCCCTGAGGTCCGGCGTGCCCAGGTCAGAACGCCTTCTGTGGGAGGGAGCATTTGCGGCGATGAAGAGCCGCCAGGTGTACTGGGCGGGAGAGCGCATCAACGCGGAACTCGTGGGATGCTTCTCGCCGGACGCCTTTCGCGTGGGCGACCTCATCAGCTCGCAAGCGGGCGCCGACCTCCCCTCCAGCGTGGTCACGGTCGCTGCCGTTGACCAGGGGGACCTCATCGCGGGCGACAAGCGCATTCACCTCCCCGAGGACGTGCCCACGCTGGGCGAGACGCGTCACTACCTCAAGCTCCGCCGGGTGGCCGCCGAGTGAAAAGAAGAAAAAGGGACAGACCCCTTTTTCACAGCGGCGTCAGGGCTTGCTCCCAACGACGAGGAAGTACGGCGCGTGGACGAAGGGCGACCAGCGCCCGGAGCGCTCACTCACGGCCTTCGCCAGCGAGCGGACCTGCTCATGCTGCTGGTTGGTGAGCGGCAGGTCCTCCAGCAGGAGCACCGCCTGCGGCTCTGCGGCGCTAGGCAGGTGAGATAGCTCGACCCAGGTGTCGAGCCCCGCCGCCTCGCAGGCGCCCGGCAGCTTGCGCCCCACCTCCGGGTCCGCGCCCGCAGCCAACAGGCCCGCAAACCACAGCTCCCGCAAGCCCATCGCTGGATGCTCCATCATGCCGCCGTAGTCCGGCTCGATGGCGACCAGCGCCCCGCCGGGCTCCACCATGCGTGCGGCCTCCGCCACCACCCACTCAAGCTCCGGCGCCCACAGGAGGACGTTCTGAAAGAAGACCAGGTCAAAGCTCTCATCAGCGAAGGGCAGTTGGCGGCAATCGCCCGCCACACGAGGGACATCCGTGACCGCTCCTTGCCTAAGGGCCTCGCCGTCACGATCCAGGGAGACGACCATGCCCCGGGCGCGGCGCTTCAACTCAGGCGTTACCACGCCATGCCCGGAGCCGACCTCCAGCAAGCGCCGCCGCCGTCCGATGCCGGCCCGTTGCAGGGCGCGCGAACGAGGTCCCGCCAGCCACTCGGCCAGCTCCCGCGACTGTTCAAGGCCGGGCAGATCGGGCCGCGGCAGGTGGCGATGGCTCACCGTCCGCCACCCGCGCAGGCACATGCGCACGCGCACCCAGCACAAGCACACGCGCAGCCTCCTCCGCCTCCGCCTCCGCCGCTGCTGGACGATTCTGCTACCGACTTGAGGAAGTCCACGCCCACCTTATCCACCCCTGACAGATTGATGCTCGGCGCGTCCACCACCCCGATGCTGATCGGGTCCATGGTGCTCGCCATCCGTCCGGCGACGTTCTCAGACCAGCCCGCAAAGGAGGCCGCGACATCGCCCAGGCTAGTCCGCCCGCCCACGGCGGGCCCCGACGGCGCCGCTCCGCCGACGCCAACCGGTCCCGACTGCCCCCACCTTGGGCTGTAGTGATAGCCGCCGCGTTCCCAGGTGCTGAAGTACACCGGCGCGTCGTCATGCAGCATCAGCCACCCCAGGTTGTTGTCAACGTAGTCCGTGCGCTTGCTTACGTCGCCGATCTGCCTGGCCTCCTCCCAAGCCTTTGCCATGATCGAGCGGTAGTACTCCCTCGTCCTCTCCAGGTCAAAGCCCTCCATGCGCTTGGCGCTGGTCTGCACCAGGTTCTTCATAGCATTGCTCAGGTCAAGGTCCTGCACCGGCGTGTCGGGGTTCTTGGCTATCACTTCGAGGAAAGGCTGCTCGAAGCCGCGTATCGTGGTGCCCCGCTCCCGTGCCAGGCGTCTGCGCTCCTTACGCGGGACTTCGTAGCCCTCGACCAGGTTCACGGTCAGGGGGTCGTCGTTGGCGAGCGTGACCAGCTTCTTCTTCAGCAGCCCGAAGATGACCAGCGTCAGGACGCGGCCGAGCGGCTCCTCCAGAATCACCGCAGCCTCCGGCACCGCCAGGCCGCGCTTGATACCGCCACCTGGTACCGAGGCGATGGCGGGCAGGTAGCTGCGCTGGCGCGCCGCCCGCACTCGCCCCACTATCAGCCAAAGCATGATGAGCAGCGGTATGAACAGCGCTTCCAGCGCCGCACTGGCTGACCACAGGATGATGAGCAGGATCACCAGCGGAATGAAGATGCAGGAGCCGGTGCCCGCGCTCACGCGGTAGAACCAGATGCCGAAGAGGACGAGGCACACCAGCCCCACGAAGACCCGCGCGCCCGCGCTCTCCTCCCACCACTTCCACAGCAGCCCGAGCTTGCTGATATGCACCACCCGGTCCATCACCCGCTTGGGAAAGGACACGCCGACCATGTGCTCGTGGTCCGCGCGGGTGTCTTCAAACAGCCAGGCCACCATCTTCTTCCCGGCCATCGGCGCTTTTATCGTGAACTCCTTCTTGTGATAGAGGATCTCATCGAGCTGGAGGTCATCCGGCAGGTAGATGGCAATGCTGAGGTCGGTCTCGCCGGTCACGTACTGGCTCCCGAACCAGGTCGGGGTGATGCGCAGGGAGGCGTAGTCGGCGCGCGTGGTGTCCTGCCAGACCAGGTCAGGCATGGTGCACTGAAACTCGAACACACCGCTGTGCCCGCCCTCGATCGGCGGGAAGAGGGGCACCTCCACGCCGGGCGTAACGTACTCCGATGGGCTGATAGAGGTCTCCAACGGCTTGCCGTCCAACGCGGCGGACATGTTGGAGATGTCGTAGTTCGCGTGCGGTAGCCCCACGTCCACTATGTCAATGGCGTGCGCTCCCTGATTGCAGTCGAACTCGATGCGGTACTCCATCTTGACCGAGGCGTCCGGGTTGACGGTCACGTGCAGCTCCATCTCCGGCACCGAAAAGGAGTACTCCTGCGCCAGCGCCGGGCTGCATAGTACGGCGGCGGTCACAACGGCCAAGGCTATACGGCGTGTCACTGGTCATCGCCGCCTTCACGGTCATCGCTCCAGCCCCGTGGGTCCTTGGGGCAGTCGGCTACGCAGATCTCCAGGTCCGGGCAGTCCGAGCAGCGCGTCGCCGCCTTCAGCCTCTTGCGGTAGCGCCGGAAGCACTCGTGTCCCCAGATGTCGTCCCAGGGCTGACTCATGAGGTTGCCAGCGGATCCTCTGCCGCGCGCGGGGAGGACGCTGCCATCAGCCCCGACGCGGATGGCTATGTCGCCGGCGGTGCGCGGCCCGCGCTTGACTTGCTCGGCCAGCGTCTTAGTGTTGTCGAAGCGCACCGGCGGGGCCCACAGGTAACGCGCCTGCGTCGCCTCGACGGCCTCGATGATGTCGGTCGCCACCTGCGGCAGGGCCCGCGCCGGCAGGGCGCCCGCCGTTCTTGCCTCCTCGTCATTATCAGGGCAGGCCAGCGCGAAGCAGACCACGTTGGTTACCTCCGCGTCGCGCAACTGCCCCATCATCTCCTCAATCTCGTCAGCGTTCCCCTCGATCAGCGGCATCTGCGCTACCGGACATAGCTCCAACTCATGGCACTGCGCGAAGGCGGCCAGCGCGTTCTCGTGGTCGCCCGCACCGGCGATCTCGTCATGGCTCTCCTCTGAGTCGGATACATACAGCACATCAAGGTAATCGAGGCCGGCCATCGCTGCTTGCTCGATGATCTCCGGGGTCAGCCAGCTCGCGACCGAGCGCAGGCCGCAGATCATGCCAAGGTCGCCGGCGGCCTCAACAAGCAGCGGGAGCTCTCCGGGCTCCGCGTCGGGCTGCGCGAGGATGCTCACATGGGGAATGCCCGCGTCCCACAGCCGTCGCAGGAGCTCCCGGCTGCTTTCAAGGTCCCCCTGAACCACGTCCGCGCGGAAAGGCGCCGCCAGCTCGCGCGTCCAGCCCGAGGCGCGCGGATCATCGAGGTTCGTAATCGGATAGTTATCCCCCGGCTCACAGAGGTCGGCAATGAGCTGGCGAACGGTCGCCAGGTCCGCCGCTATCTGAGCTTTCGGCGCGCCCCGGAACTTGTCTCGCACCTCCTGCGCAATCTCCTCATCGTCCCGTTCCTCCAGCACCCCTCGCGCCATGATCACACCCGACGCGGACAGGTACGCCGCCTCGGAGGCGTTCGCCAGCAGCAGCCCACCACCGTCCGGGTCCACGCGCAGGTGGAAGCGCGTCGGCCACTCCTCGACCAGCCGATCGTACTGATACATCTGTGCGGGCATCGCGGTCTCTCTCACGCCCTCATCACCTCAGAGTATCTGACGAACGCCGTTGGTGGGTCCGGGCTCCTGGGCTGTCCGCCGCAGCTTCAGCGAAGGCGGGCTCCGATTCCGTTCGCCGTAGCTGTTGGCTTCCGGCCCGCAGTGCTTGTCACTCCAACGGACATCCGCCGCCGCAGAGGGGGAGCTGTTCGCAATCCCAGCACTTCTGCGGCAGGCCGGCCTCCCCAGGATGCTCGCGCCGGTAGCGCAAGCGCCGGAAGAGGTCGCTGTCCCAAATGCTCTCCCAGGGATCGGCGAGGATGTTGCCTGCCGCCTCATAGTACGACTGGCAGGGCAGGACATCCCCGTTCGGCTCGACGCACATGGAGTACTCGGCAGCGTTGCAGGAGTGAATGCCCAGACCGGCCTCAATCGGCGAAAAGCGACAGTATTCGGTGGGCGTGTACCACAGGAAGCGCATCCCAAGCTCGCCCGCACGCGCCAGGACGCGCTCGAGTACGGGCGCGACCTCATCGGTACTAAGGGCGGCCGGGTGCCGCGCGCCGCAGCCGGAGTGAATCATCCCGTTCATCGCGAAGGTGCGCACTCCCAGACCGTGGAGGAAGTCCACGATGTCCGTGGCCTCGTCGGCGTTGTCGCGAATGAGGGTCGTGTTGGTGAGGGTGTGCAGCCCCGTCTCCAGGGCGCAGCGAATGCCCGCGACCGTCTCATCGAAGGCCTCCGCGCGGACGATGCGATCGTGAAGCTCGCGCCGATGCGAGGCTAGCGTTATCTGCACATGGTCGGCGCCAGCCGCCGCCAGCTCAGCCGTGAAGTCCGGATCCGACAGCCGCCGGCCGTTCGTGTTGACGCCGGTTATCTGCCCCAGGTCCTCCGCGTAGGCGACCAGCTCCTCGAGGTCAGGATGCAGCGTCGGCTCGCCACCGGTGAAGATGATGTAGGGCACGCCAAGCTCGTAGAGCCTCCGTAGCACGCGCTGCCAGTCCTCGGTCGGCATGGAGGGCATCGTCCGCCGCCCGGGCTCATTGTAGCAGTGCGAGCAGTTGTTGTTGCAGGCATAGTGCAGCGCCAGGTCAGCCTTGTACGGAGCGTGCGGCCTGACCGAGAACGGCGGTGGCTGCGCCAGGCCCAACTCACACGCCCGGCAGCCATCGGACGACCGCTTGACTCTCTCCAGCGCCTCCGCCATGTGCGTGAAGCGGGCTGCGAGTTCGCGCTTCGCAACCTCCGGGTAGAAGACCTCGAGCCGGGCCGTCGCCTCCTCGAAGCAGGCGCCGTCAAGCGCCAGCTTCGCCATCTCCGCATCCGTTGGCGACAGGTGAAGCGTCTCGACGGCATTGATGAAGAGCAGCCCGGTGCGGTCATCGTGAATGCGCAGGTGCAGCCGCAGTTTGCCCTGCTCGTTCTCGATGCGGTAGGCGTAGAGGCCCGCCTCGACGCCGGGGGACCGGCGCAGAGCCTCCACGCGCACCCGGAAGCGCTCGTAGTCAGCCCTTATTCCGTCTGCCACGCGCCTGAGGGTCTCGCCGGCGGCTCTCACCACTTCGGCTCTTCCTCCAACTGATACTCGGTGCCGCAGTAGGGACACTTGACGAATATGCCGCCCTCGCGGAGTGTCACGCTATTGGCGTCGAGTTGCGCGCCACAGGCCTTACACTTGAGCTGCTCCGGGTGGACATCGCCGGACAGGTCAATCTGCTGGGTGATCTTCATCTCCGGGCCCTTGCTGCGCGCCAGGAAGAGGAGGAACACCGCGGCCGCGAGCAACACGACGCCGATGATCACCCGGGGCGCAGTATTGCTCTGCCCGGCGGCGATCAGAAAAATGAGGCCGCCCAGGCCCAGGACCATTGCCAACAAGTACGAGGCTGTCTTCATTCTCACAGGACACCCAAGCGCAGACCCCGCTCAAAGAAGCCGTCCGTAGGTCGGGCTTCCAGCCCGACTGGGCGTGCATCCTTGAGCAGGGCGACCCGGGGCGGCCCTTGCACCTCCTGCGATGAGGTCTGCGAGCGACACGGCTGTTCCGTAGACAAGATTAGCGGTCGGCGGCAGGATTCCTTCCTGCGATGAAGCTGTTGCGTGTTCGCCTCACCCCCCGGCCCCCTCTCCCGCGGGCCTCCTTCCGCCTTCGCTCCTTCGCAGCCTGTCCGAAAAGTCAGACTCCTCAAAGTTAGACAAATGTGCTAGAATAGGGATGCAGTAGGATCGCTGAAGATGGATACAGCGTCGTGTATGGAGTCAGGCTATGAAG
>JALGVE010000039.1 GCA_029820045.1 Candidatus Zipacnadia bacterium
GCGGGCAGACGCCCTCGTCTGCCCAAGCGTCGGATCACATTGTGCGGGCAGACGCCCTCGTCTGCCCAAGCGTCGGATCACATTGTGCGGGCAGACGCCCTCGTCTGCCCAAGCATTCGGCAGGTGGGGGCACCTGCCGGCACAAACGGGCTACGTCTGCCAGTTGTCGGCTTTCTGTCGCACGCTCAATAAGTGCAAGCGCTCGCGCTCAGCGGCGCATGTCCAGCATTGTCCGGCATCTGATGTTCGGTCCACGGAGGCCTGCGATGAATCGAGCAATCGTGGCGCTTCTCGTCTGTCTGACCAGCGCCGCAGGGTTCGCTCAGAACGACCTGCGGCTGCTGGTGCAGATGAACTTCGAGGACAACCTCGAGCTGACGGCCGGTCAGGGCGCCGCGCAGTTCACCGGCGAGGGCGCGCCCTCGTATGTTGAGGGCCAGGTCGGCCGCGCGCTGGACCTGGCGAAGGGACAGCGCGTCATCCTGCCCAGCGCCGGCAATCTGGACAAGAGCCGCGGAACCATCTGCATGTGGGTCAAGCCGCACTGGGCGGGCGACCTCTACCAGAACCACGTGTTCCTTCAGGATGACCTGCCCTTCAAGGCCGGCGAGAACTGCATGAGGCTGTGGCACTGGTGTGTGGGGGTGATGCGCCTCGACGTGCGGGATGAGGGGGACCGCTACATAACCTCCCAGGTCAAGGCGTGGCAGGCCGAGCAGTGGCATCACCTCGCCGCGACGTGGGACGTGGCCGAGGGAACTCGGCTCTACCTCGACGGGCAGACGGCGGCCGTGAAGCTCTTCGACTACAAGGCAAAGCCCAGCGAGCAGTTTCTGTTAGGCGGGACGCCGACTGGCGATGACGCGCTGGCGGCGCTCGATGACTTCCGCATCTACGACCGGCCTCTGTCCGGGGATCAGGTCCGCCGCGTCATGGGCGGGATGCCGGTCGAGCCCGTCGAGTACCTCGCCGCCGAGGCGCCTGCTCAGGTCACGGTAGGCGAACCCTTCCGGGCGAGCCTTCGCTTCAAGGCTCCGGCTGGTCTTACCGGCGATTACCGTGTGCAGGCGCGGCTCGGCTCGATCCCTCTTGGAGATGTGCCGCTTGACACTCTGCCGGCGGCGGGCCAGGAGGCGACGGCGGGGCCGCTGCGGCTGACCATCCCCGCGTACAGCTACCCACCGACCGGGCGTCAGACCTTGAGCCTTCGGATCTCCGGCGCGGCGCACGTGAACTCGGAGAAAGCCGACCGGGTAGTCACCGTGAAGGCTGCGTTGGCGCCTGAGCATGGGCCGACCTGGTCGGTCTCTGGGCAGGGCGAGATCCTATGCGATGGCAAGCCATGGCGTCCGGAGCCTGGCCGCGGATTGCTCGTGCGCGGCGAGTTCCTGACGCCCGCCGACCGGGACCGCCTCCGGGGACTCATCGCTTCCGGCGGCATCGTGGACGCCCTTCCCTGCCGGCTGGTAGATGAGGTGGACTGCGCCGCGACCGACCACAACTTCCGCGAGACCGCGCCCACGAAGGTCGAGGACCTCCTGCCGGGCCGCAAGTTCCGGCTCACGGGCGAGCAGGAGGAGGTGACGCAGACCGGCAAGCGCCACGACCGCGAGTTCAAGGTGCTGCCGGGCTTCTCCTACGATCTGTCGGTAGCGCCGCGGCCGACGCCGCACGTCGTGGTGGTCGAGTCGGTGGACGATGAGGAGCGCTACCTTGAGGTAGCGATTGACGCCACCCGAGGCAGCAAGGCCTTGGGGCACCTGGAACTGTCCGGCATCGGCCAGCGCGACCTGATGAATATGCACGTGACCTACAACGGCCGCGAGTATGAGCCGAGCGGCCGCGCCTACCGCGAGAGCTACCTGGTCTTCCCGAAGACGGAGCGCATCTCGGTGATGATCACCTGCTCCCGGCACAGCCAGGGGCTGAAGAGTTCCGCGCCGGCGGCGGTCTCACACATCTCGCTCTACGAGGTCACGGAGCCGCTGCGCGCGCTGCCCAACCCGGTGCTGGAGCCGCCCGGTCCCAAGCGCAGCCTCGGCCTCTTCGATCCCGAGATCCGCGGGATGTTCGAACGCTACGGCTTTACGGACAGCGGCCCCGGGATGCGCGGTCAGACGCTGCGGCGCTTCGTGGACTACAACCGCTTCCTGGGCTTCAACCGCTACGAGTTCCGGCCCTTCCAACTCAGCGAGAGGGCTTACTTCCGCTCCGAGCAGTTCGAGATGGCGAGCGATCTGGACATGTTCGCGGAGTTCCTGCCGCTGGCGCGCGAGGCCGGGATAACCGTGCTGCCGCGCGTGATGTACCTGCACTCCTATCACAAGCTGCTGGAGGACGATCCGGACAACTTCCAGCAGACGCGCGAGGGCGAGACGCTCAAGTTCGGGCGCGAGGGCCCCATCCCTGACCCCTTGCGCCCGGCGGTGCAGAAGGTGGTCATGGACTCGTTCGAGGCGATGCTGGAGGCCACCAAGGACTACCGCGACGTCGTGCCGGGACTGTGCTTCGATACCTCCATCGGCGGCGTCTATCAGTACCGCAAGGGCCCATCCACGCAGGTCGGCTACAGCCTCTCGAACGTGCGCGATTTCTGCGAGGAGAACGGCCTGCAGCTTCCCGCCGAAGTGACCGATCATCAGCAGCGCTACGACTGGCTGAAGGCGAATCACTGGGAGGCCTGGCTCGACTGGCGGGCGCGCCGGTGGCATGACTTCGTCTGCGCGCTGCGCGACCGCGTGAAGCAGGATGGGGCTGACCGGCAGTTCGTGCTGAACCTGCGCATCATGCCTCGTGAGGAGTGGGTGGAGCCGGGCGTGCCGCTGGCGGAGGTCTACCGAGAGTGCCTCTACAAGCCCGAGTACTTCCGCGAGGAGCCGGGCGTGCGCATGTGCTGGTTCACGCGCGTGAACGCAGACCGCTACTTCGGGAAGCTGTGGTGGAAGGACTGGTTCTACGATCCGCTCCAGCCGGGACTGACCACGACGCCAGAGCCGCGCGGCCATGAGATATACTACAACTACTGGGAGCTGCCAACCCACCCCTGGGGCTTCCGGGTCGGTCCCGGCTCGCCGGTCGGGCGGGCGTTCTTCGAGCCGTACACCCATGCGCTGCGGACCATGAACCCGGAGTATATGCTGGTGTTCTGCTGGTTCCGCGGCAGCTACGGCCATGAGGCTGACTTGCGCGAGTGGGCGCGGGCGTACCGGGCATTACCGGCGGTCGCGCCACGCGACTTTGAGGGCGAGGTCACACCAGAGCCGCCAGATGAGCGCCTCTGGGTCAAGTGGTTTCGAGATCGCCTGGCTGTGCTCAATGACTCGGCCGAGCCGCGCGAGGTAACGCTCGAGGTCAGACCGCCGCATGAGGGCGTGACGAGGGTCTTCGACGCGAACACCTCCCGCGCGGTGGAGATGACCCGGACGCGCGGGAGGCTCCGGGTGACGATCTCGCTCCGTCCGTACGATCTTCGTTCACTGCTCTTCCTGCCGGAGGCTGTGAGGAATGACTAGGACTGAGCGGGCTTGCGCAGGGCGCCTGACATGCTGAGCGGTGACGTCTGCTCCTCAGCGCACACGAAGAGGGATGCAAATGCAGAAGCTCAGAGCAGCGGTGATCGGCTGCGGCGCCTTCGCCAGGGCCGAACATCTGCCGAACTGCGACCGCAGCGAGAAGATCGAGCTGGTCAGTTGCTGCTCGCGCAGTGAGGCGAACCGCAGCTACGTCGAGGAGCACTACGCGGTGGAGCGCACGACTCCGGACGCCGAGGAGGTCTTCGCCGCGCCCGACATTGACCTGGTGATCCTCTCCGTCCCGCATGACGTGCACCTCGATTTGATGCTGCGCGCCATCGAGTCGGGCAAGCACGTGATGTGCGAGAAGCCCATGACAATGAGCGTCGAAGACTCCTACCGCGTGGTGAAGGCGGTCAAGGACGCGGGCGTCAAGCTCTGCGTGGACTACAACCGCCGCTTCAGCCCCTCGATGAGATACCTGAAGGAGCGGTACCGGGCTCACCGCGCGAACCCGGTGAGGGGGGAGGGGCAGTTCATTGAGGCCCCCGACCGGCCCATGCTCCCGGAGGAAGAGGCCACGATGCTGATGGTCCGCATCCAGGACGAGTCCAGCACCTACCGTCCCGTGCACCTGGACTACAAGACCGGCGGCGGCCAGATCATCGGCGAGACCTGCCACTGGCTCGACCTCGCCTGTTGGCTGCTGGAGGAGGAGCCCTGTCAGCTCTATGCGAGCGGCTCGGCGCGCCTCAGTCACATCATCACGCTCGACTTCCCCAGCGGCGCGCACGCCTGCATCTTCTTCGGCGTCGGCGGCACCTTCCGCTACCCGAAGGAGCTGTACGAAATATGCGACCATGCGGCGCTCTTCCGCAACTTGTGCTTCGTGGAGACCGAGGTCTTCGGGAGTAGCGAGCCGGAGATAAGGAAGTTCCCCCTTCAGTTCGATGAGCTGCCGGAGATCGGCACAGAGGGCGGGTTGAGCGGCTATGTGACCAAGTTGAACGAACGCGCCCGCATCCACGCGGAGAGCGGTGGCAAGCAGTGGCCGGCGCTAGCCCCCGACAAGGGGCATTTCGATCTGCTGGAGGCCTTCGCCGAGGCCATCCTGGGTGATGCGCCGTCGCCCATCAGCGAGCGTGACGGCGCCCGCGCGACCTATCTGAGCCTGCGGGCCATCGAGTCGATCCGCCTGGGCGCGCCGGTGCCAATCAACCACGAGGACATGAACTTCTTCGTCAACTAGGCTTGCGACGGGTATGCCGGGTGACTGCCTTCCACGTTTCTTAACACGGGCATGCGGGTTGTGGGCGCCGCAAGGGGTTGACTACAGGGCCTACCTGCGGTAAGCTAGACAACACTGCCATCCGATGCATCCTCTGCGATGGAATGTACGAAGGTGACTATACGTGCCCTCATCGGTGCTTTATCGGTTCTGTCAGAACGTAGCACAGATAGTCCAGACGCAGGGCGCGGCCTGCTTCGCGCTCGGCGCGGCCGATAACCGGCTGCACCCGCAGGCCATCGTGGACCTCGGGGGATCCAACTCCGTCAAGCTCGTAGGCCACATCGAGATAGACGAGCGCACACCGTTCTCCGCCGCTGTCGTGGAGGCCCTCGGTTCCCGCAAGCCCATCGTCATCGAGGACCCGGTCCGCATCTCCGAGATGCAGGTTCAGCCCCCCGTGATGGTGGTGCCGATCATCTGGGAGCGGGAGGCCCTGGATCCCTCCGAGGAGTCCGTCAAGCGACCGGTCGGTGTAATGACTCTGTGGAGCCGCCGGGGCGAAGGTCAGTTCGACGAGGATGACTACAAGTTGGTCGAGACCTTGTCCGCGAACGCCGCCGCGCTGCTGGTGGAGGAGCAGCTCGAGGAGGCCGGGGACATCCAGGCGGCCTTCGCCCGGGTGCCGGTTGGCCTGATGCTGGTGGCCCCGGACGACCGCATCGCCGTGGCGAACGCGGCGGCCATGAGCGTAGTGCAAGTTGACCCCCTGCAGGGCCGCAAGATCGTGGATGTTGACTACCGCGGGCAGCTCGGCAAACTCCTCAGCGAACTCAGAGCGAGCGAGGAGGGGCAGTCCAACTGCTCCTTCGTGTCCCTGGACGGCGACACGTACGCCGCCAGCGCCCAGCTCGCTCAAGAAGGCCAGGCTATCATCGCCTTCACGCAGTCGCCCTTCACGACGGCCGCGGAGGAACTGGTCGGCCAGGTCGCGCACGAGCTGCGCACACCGCTCACCGTCATCCAGGGGAACCTGCAGACCGTCGAAGTCATGCTGGACATGGACCTGACCGAGGAAGACTTCGAGATCATCAAGGAGTTCACCGGCACCGCCATCATTCAATCCAGTCGCATGTTCCGCCTCATCAATGAGACCCTCAACATCTCCCGCATCCACGCCGGCAAGGAAATCGAGCTTGAGGTCGAACGCTTCGATGTCATTGATGCGCTCAACCAGATCATGCTCGAGCTGCAGGACCGGCTGAACAGGCACAACGTCGTTCGCGAGGCCCCCGACAGCCTGATGATGGAGGGCGACCGCGGCAAGGTCATCTCTATCCTCGACAACTACCTCAAGAACGCCGCTAAGTACGCCGACCCCGATACTACCATCACTGTGCGCGTTAAAGACCTCGGTGACGAGGTAGTCCTGGAGGTCCAGGACGAGGGCATTGGCATCCCCGAGGAGGCCATCGAGAAGATAGGCAGAGAGGCGGGCTTCCGCACTGACGTGTCCAAGAGCCAAGCCGGAGGCATCGGCCTGGGGATGGTCTACACCCGGCGCGTTACCGAGGCGCACGGCGGCCGCATGGAAATTGAGAGCGAGCTGGGCAAGGGCAGCATCTTCCGCTCCATCCTGCCCAAGGAACAACCTCATCAGCCTCGCTCGGTATCCCTTACCTGATGGACAGAATCCGGATCGTCAACATGACCTTCTATGGCCATCATGGCGTGGACGAGTCCGAGCGCAACCTCGGCGGCAGGTTCGCCATTGACGTGGAGTTAGGCCTCGACCTGCGTGCTGCAGGCGCCTCCGACGACCTCTCGAAGACGGTGGACTACAAGGCCGTGTACGAGACGGTGCGCGAGGTCCACAACTCCCACCGCTACCACCTTCTCGAAGCCCTGGCGCATAACGCCGCCGAGACTATCCTCGCCAAGTTCGCGGTGGAGGAAGTCACGGTGCGGGTGCGCAAGACCAGCGTTCCCCTTGGCGGCCTCATTGACCACTCTGAGGTCGAGATCACCCGAAGACGTGAGGAGTGAGCCGCCCGCCGTTCCCGCCTTGACATGATCAATTCCCTGTGTTAATTTAGCACTCGCAGTAAGCAGCTTGCGCTAAGCGCGGAGACGCCAGACTCATGATGACAAGGACGCGATGGGCCTACTGTTATCCGCACCTTCATCGTGACCGTCGTCCGCGGCGGACGGCAGGCTGCTAGCACGTTATCAGCTCACCTCGCCGACCAGCGCCGCGGATACTCACACCGCGGCTTTTTTCATAAGGGACAGCCGCGTGGCGCATTCACGGCACAGAAGGGGGACGTCTCCCATGGGCTCCGCCTATGAGAACTATGTGATATTCTCCGGCAACGGCAGCGCGCAGCTCGCCAGCCAGGTGGCGGGGATACTGCATTCAGAGTTGGGCGAGGCGAGGGTGACAAAGTGGTCCAACGACGAGGTTCGTATCCAGCTCAACGAGAACGTGCGCGGCGCGGATGTGTTCATCTTTCAGTCCTTCGGCAACGATGTCAGCGACCGCCTCATGGAGATGTGGCTGATGATAGACGCGGCCAAGCGCGCCTCCGCCGGCCGCATCACGGCCTGTATTCCGTGGTTCCCCTACTCCAAGCAGGAGAAGAAGTTCCGCGGGCGTGAGCCTATCTCGGCTCGGCTGGTCGCCGACCTGACCGTGGCTGCCGGCGCGAATCGCATCCTCACCATGGACCTGCATGAGGGCGCCATCCAGGGCTTCTTCGATGTGCCAGTGGACCACCTGTCGGCCCTGTCCGTCTTCGTGAAGAGACTGAAGGAGGACGGCATGGGCGGCCCGGATACGGTGATCGTTGCGCCTGATGAGGGCGCCGTGGAGCGCGCCTCCGACTACGCCCGACTGCTCGACTGCCAACTGGCCGTCATCTTCAAGCATCACCCGGAGAACAACCTCGAGGCAGCCCGCACCGTGGAGGCTGTGGGCGATCTCAGAGGCAAGCGAGCCCTCATTGTGGACGACTTCATTCTGGGCGGCAGCACCCTGGTAAACGCCGCGCGCGAGGTCATCAAGGCCGGCGCGACCGAGGTCAACGCCTGTGTGACCCACGCTATCCTCTGCGGCGATGCCCCTCAACACATCGCTGACTCGGACATCGCCCATCTCTACGTGACTGACACGATCCCGCCGAAGGCGGACCCCGCCAACAAGATCAGGGTTTGCACCGTCGCGCCACTGCTGGCGGAGACTCTGCGTCGCATCCACGACAACCTCTCCGTCAGCACGATGATTGACGAGGAACGCAAGGCCGTCGAGAACCTCCAGGCAGGAGGCTCCTGAAGTGAGCGCCAAGGAAGAGCTGATCCGCCCAACCATCAACCGCATTGTGCCCTATTCGCCGGGCAAATCCTCGGCGGAAGTAATGAGGGAGCTCGGCATCACCGAGGTAACCAAGCTCGCCTCCAACGAGAATCCCCTCGGCCCCTCGCCCGCCGCCATCGAGGCCATGCAGCGAGCCGCCTCCGAGGTGTTCGTCTATCCCGACCCTCTGTGCGTGGACCTGACCGACAAGCTCGCGGAAATGCTGGACGTGGACCCGGAGGGCATACTGATCGGCCGCGGCTCGGATGAGATCATTCACATGATGGGCCTGGCCTTCGTCAACCCCGGCGAGAGCGTGGTCTACTCCGCCCCCCCCTTCGCCCTCTACCCCATCACCACGCGCCTCATGGACGCCGAGGAGATCGCCACGCCGCACAAGGACTTCTACCACGACCTGCCGGCCATGCTCGCCGCCGTTACCGACAATACTAAGATCATGTTCATCTCCAACCCCTACAATCCCACCGGCACTATCCTCACGGCCGACGAGATAGCCGAGCTGATGGAGCGCCTTCCTGAGCATGTGATCGTCGCCTTCGACGAGGCGTACTTCGAGTACGTTGACGCTCCCGACTTCCCTGACACGCTCGAGTACGTGCGCCAGGGCAGGAACTGCATCGTGCTGCGGACATTCTCGAAGATATACGCCCTCGCTGGCCTTCGCATCGGCTACGGCATCGCGCCACCTCAGCTCGCCAGGCCCCTCAAGCAGGTGCGCGAGCCTTTCAACGTCGCCGGCATCGCACAGGTGGCGGCGCTTGCCAGCCTCGATGATCCCGATCAGGTCCGACGCACCGTTGAGAACAACCAAAAGGGCCGGAATTACCTCTACGAGCAGTTCGATGCTCTCGGTCTCAGCTACGTGCCGACCCAGGCGAACTTCATCTTCGTGGACGTGGGGATGGACTCGCAGGAGTGCTTCGACCAGCTCATGCGCAGAGGCGTGACCGTGCGCACGGGCGACATCTTCGGTTTCCCGACCTTCATTCGCGTGACCATCGGCACTCCGGAGCAGAACGCGAGGTTCATCGCCGCCCTGACCGATATCCTGCAATAAGCTCTCGAGCTTGGAGTAGTGACCAGCCATGATCATCGTGATGGCGCCGCAAAGCACCGAAGAGCACATCGAGGCCGTAGTGGAGCGGCTTGAGCAGCTCGGCTACGAGCATCACATCTCCCGGGGCGTCCAGCATACTATCATCGGCGCCATCGGCGCGCCCGAGGGTGAGAAGGAAATGCTGGCCGAGCAGCTCTCCGTGCTCCCGGGTGTTGACAACGTGGTGCCGATCCTCAAGCCGTACAAGATGATCAGCCGCGAGCACAACCCGCGACCCGCCACCGTCTTCATCGGGGATGCGGCCATCGGCGGCGGGCACTTGGGCGTCATCGCCGGGCCCTGCTCGGTTGAGAGCCGCGAGCAGATGATTCAAACGGGCACCGCGGTCAAGGCGGCCGGCGCCTGCGCCTTGCGCGGCGGCGCGTACAAGCCTCGGACCTCCCCGTACAGCTTCCAGGGCCTCGGCCCGGAGGGCTTGGAGTACCTGGCCGCCGCGCGCGAGACCACCGGCTTACCACTAGTAACCGAGGTCATGGATGTGCGGCAGGTCGAGCGCGTGGCGGAGGTTGCAGATTGCATGCAGATCGGTGCCCGCAACATGCAGAACTACGACCTCCTCAAGGAGGCCGGCGCCTCGGGCAAGCCGGTCATGCTCAAGCGCGGTTTCGCCGCGACCGTCGGGGAGTGGCTCACCGCCACCGAGTATATCGCCTCCAGCGGCTGCCTCGACATCATCCTGTGTGAGCGCGGCATTCGCACCTTCGAGACCACAACCCGTTTCACCATGGACATCGGCGGCATGGTAGCGGCGCGGCGCGAGACCTACCTCCCCATCGTCGCCGACCCGAGCCATGCCACCGGCTTGAGCAGCCTGGTGCCGGCCGTGGCTCTGGCCGCGGTCGCGGCGGGCGCCGATGGCCTTCTCATCGAGGTTCATCCGCGCCCCGACCAGGCATTGAGCGACGGCCCGCAGTCCCTGACACCCGCAGCCTTCGCCGACCTGATGAAGCGCATCCGCCGCGTCGCCGAGGCCGTGGGCGTTGAGGTGTAGGGCCGCGGTTCGTGCCGTTGCCGCCGGTCCGAGGTCGGAGGTCCGATGTCCCTTGTCCGGAGATCCCCATGCTTTTCGAGCGCGCTGCGGTAATCGGCACCGGTATGATAGGCGGGTCCTTCGCGCTTGCCGCCAAGCGCAACGAGCTGGTCCGCGCCGTGGTGGGCGTGGCGCGCACCCAGCGCACGCTGAGTGAAGCGCGCAAGCTCGGCGTGGCTGATGAGACCACCAGCGATGCGGCGAAGGCCGTTGCGCGCGCTGACCTCGTCTACCTGGCGGCGCCGGTGCGGAGCATCCGCAGCCTTCTGCGCGACATCGCCGACGCTGTCCCCAGGGGCTGCATCATCACCGACGCCGGCAGCGCCAAGCGTGAGATCGTCGCTGCTGCCTCTGATGCCCTTCCCTCGCACTGTGCCTTCATCGGCGGCCATCCCATGGCCGGCTCCGAAGAGGCTGGCGTCGCTGCTGCCCGTGCGGACCTCTTCGAGGGCTGCTCGTACTTCCTGACTCCTGACGCGCAGACAGACCCTCAGGCTCTCGAGACCCTCCTTGAGTTGGTCAGGGGGCTAGGCGCTGAGCCGCTGGTCATTGATGCGCAGGCGCACGATGAGTTCCTGGCGGCCACCAGCCACCTGCCGCACGTGGTCGCGGCGGCGCTTTGCGCGACCCTGGCGCCCCTCGGGGACGACCTGGCGCGCTTCTCTGGCACAGGCCTGCGTGACACCACGCGTATTGCGCTCGGACCCGATGAGGTGTGGCGCGACATTCTGCTGAGCAATGCCGACAACCTGTGCGCGGCCCTGGAGGATTTCCGCGTGCGGTTGGACGAGTTTGAGAGTGCGCTCAAGGCCGGCGATGCGGAGCGTATCTCGACACTGCTGCGGCTCGCGCGAGAGGCAAGGGGGAGGGTGAGTGGGGACAGCAGTATCGCTGGTCGCCGGCCCGACAAGAATGTCGGGCCCCCTGAGCATGGATAGGGGCGGCGACATTCATGTCGCCGATGGACTGCCGGGGGAGAGATGAGATGCGCCCTTGCACTGAGATGCGTTGCCTGCGCGTGCGACCGGCCCGGCGGCTCCACGGGCGCCTGCGCGTGCCCGGCGACAAGTCCATCTCCCACCGCGCGGTCATCCTCGGCGGCATTGCGGAGGGCGAGACGCGCATCGAGGGATTTCTCGGCGCCGATGACTGCCTGCGCACCGCGCGGGCCATGCACGAGATGGGCGTCGGCATTGAAGGGCTCCCGAGTGAGTCGCTGCGCGTGCGTGGCGTCGGACTTCGCGGACTGAGGCGGCCGGGCCGGGCCCTCGACATGGGCAACTCAGGCACGGGCATGCGTTTGCTCCTGGGCCTCGTCGCGGGGCAGGGGTTCGAGGCAACCCTGACCGGCGACGAGTCGCTGAGCCGGCGGCCGATGGACCGCATCGCGCTTCCTCTTGGGCAGATGGGGGCGCGCGTGTCCGGCCGCGGCGAGAAGGTGCTGCCGCCGGTCACTGTTCATGGCGGCGACCTACGCGGCATTGCCTACCGCCTTCCGATGGCTAGCGCGCAGGTCAAATCGGCGATCCTGCTGGCCGGGTTGAATGCGGTGGGGCCGACCACGGTGATTGAGCCTGCGCGCTCGCGCGATCACACCGAGCGTATGTTGCGCGCCATGGGCGCCGACCTGGAGGCTGACGACCTGACCATCACGCTCACCCCCGGTCAACCGCTCGCCGCGCAGAACGTCAGCGTGCCAGCGGACTTCTCCTCGGCCGCCTTCTTCCTGGTGGCAGCGCTGCTGGTCCCCGAGAGCGAGGTCGTGCTGGAGCAGGTGCTGCTCAACCCCACGCGCGCCGCGCTGCTGGAGGTTCTTCAAGAGATGGGCGCTGACGTGCAGGTGGCCGGGCGTAGGGAGGTTGCCGGCGAGGAGGTGGGCGACATCATTGCTAGCTCGTGCCACCTGCACGCTACCGAGGCTGCCGGGGCGATGATACCTCGGCTGATTGACGAGGTGCCACTGCTCGCGGTCGCCGCGACCCAAGCCGAGGGCGTTGCCATCATCCGCGACGCCGCCGAACTCCGCGTCAAGGAGTCCGACCGCTTGGCCGCGATGGCTGAGGGCCTGGCTGCCATGTCCGCCCGCATCGAGGAGTTGCCGGATGGCCTGATCATCACCGGACCCTCCTCCCTGCGCGGTGCGACCGTCAGCAGTCACGGCGACCATCGCGTTGCGATGGCCCTGGCGATCGCCGGGCTGGTAGCTGAGGGCGAGACGGTCATCGAGGACACCGACTGCATTGCCACCTCTTTCCCTGGCTTCGCGGAGCGGCTGCGAGGACTCGGAGCGGATTGCATTGAAGAGGAATAAAGCCCGTTTCAAAACCACCCGTAGGGCGGGCTTCCAGCCCGCCAATGCCGCCCGCGCGAAGCTCGAAACCGCCTCTAGTGCGCCCGTGACCGGGTGCGTCGTGGCGATTGACGGCCCGGCGGGCTCCGGCAAGTCCACCGTGGCCAAGGCGGTTGCAGACCGTGCCGGCTTCACATATATTGACACCGGCGCGATGTACCGCGCCGCTGCGTACCGTGCGATGAAGGCGGGCCTGTCGCCGAGTCAGGATGATGAGGCCATCGCCGCCCTCGCGGCGGAGCTTGACTTCGAGTTCCGAACGGTTGACGGCGAGCCGAAGCTCTTCGTGGATGGCGAGGATGTCTCCGTGGTGATACGCACTCCGCAGGTCTCGCAGCTCTCGTCGCCGGTCTCGGCGATCCCGGCAGTGCGCGAGCACCTGGTAGCGGCTCAGCGGCGCATGGCCGAGCGCATCCCGGTGGTGATGGAGGGACGCGACATCGGCACTGTGGTCTTCCCCGACGCCGCGGTCAAGGTGTTCCTGACCGCCTCCGCCGAGGAACGCGCGCGCCGCCGCTACCAACAGAGGCTGGAGCGCGGGGAGGAGGCATCCTACGAGGAGATCCTGGCTGCCCAGCTTGAGCGCGACCGCCGCGACTGTTCCCGCGCGGTCGCGCCGCTGCGCAAGGCCGAGGACGCCATCGAGATTGACAGCGATGGCCTGACCGCCGATGAGGTCGTCGCCGAGGTGATGAAGCTCCTGGCAGCGCGAGGGGTGGTGGACCGTGAATAGGAAGCCGGAGCCGCCGCGCCGCTGGACTTGGCCGCACTACCGCTTCGTTCAGTACTCCTTTCCGCGGCTGTGCCGGTTGCTCGGCGGCTGGCGCGTGCACGGGCTGGAGAATGTTCCGGAGGAGGGTGGCGCTGTCATCGCCTCCAACCACCTGAGCTTCCTGGACCCGGTCGTCGTCGGCTCGGCCCTACGCCGGCGCACGTACTACTTCGCGAAGGCCGAACTGTTCGTGCCCATCTTCGGCTGGATCATTCGGAAGTGTTATGCCTTCCCCGTGGAGCGCGGTGGTGCTGACATGACTGCCGCGAAGGAGGCCATCAAGCTGCTGCGGGACGGAGAGCTGCTCACGATGTTTCCCGAGGGCACGCGCAGCCGCGATGGCAGGCTCCAGGAGCTGTCCACGGGCGCAGCGATGCTGGCCGCGCGCGCCGGCGTGCCGATCATCCCGTGCGCCATGCGCGGCACTGACGTAGTGATGCCCATCGGCGCGAAGTTCTTCCACCGTGGCAGGGTCACCGTGAGCTTCGGCGCACCCATTGACCCGCTTCAGTACGGTGAGAAGCCCGCCAAGCAAGAACTTGGCAGGCTGACGCAGCAGGTGAGTGACGCGATCCTGGGCCTGCAGGCCCAGCAGGAACAGGCCACGCGGTGAGCCGCGCGAGGAAGCAGCCGATGCGCAGAGGCATCCGTGTTAGCCGCCAACGTTCTGCTCTCCTTCGTAGGTCGGAGTCCCGCTCCGACTCCATGCCCGCAAGTCGTAGGTTCGATGTCTGAATTGTGTGCGCCGTGCGCTTGTCTGGGGAGGTATGAGCTATGTCGGCAAACTCGGGGCCCTATGTCCTCGGCATTGACTGCGGCACTCAGAGCCTGCGGTCCGCGCTCTTCGACCTGAAGGGCCGGATGCTGGCCTCCGACAGCCTGGAGTACCCCATCGAGTACCCCCAGGTGGGCTGGGCCGAGCAGAACCCAGAGCACTGGTGGCAGGCGGCGCGCATTACGGTCTCCAAGGTGCTCGCGAAAGCGGGCCTGCATCCGCACCAGGTCGCCGGCGTCAGCGTGGATGGCACCTCCTGCACCGTCGTGGCGTGTGACCGCGAGGGCGCGGTCCTGCGCCCGGCGATTCTGTGGATGGACCAGCGCGCTCACGAGGAGGCCGAGCGCGTCACCTCCACCCGGAACCCCATCCTCAAGTACGTGAGTTGGCAAGAATCGCCTGAGTGGATGATCCCGAAGGCGATGTGGCTGAAGGCCAACCAGCCCGAGCTCTACGAGCAGGCCGACCTCGTCTGCGAGGGCACTGACTGGCTGATGCACCGCCTGACTGGTCGCTGGGCCGCCTCGCTGAACAACGTCACCTGCAAGTGGAACTATGCGGCCCCGGCAGGCGGCTGGCCGGAAGAGCTGCTGGCCGAGCTGGACATGGGCGAGCTGCGCGACAAGTGGCCGCGGGACGTGCTGTCCATGGGCGAGAGGGCCGGGGAGCTAAGCCTGCGCGCCGCCGAGGAGTTGGGCCTGGCGCCCGGCACGCCCGTGGCCCAGGGCGGCATTGACGCCTACGCGGCCATGTTCGGCCTCAACGTGGTCAGGCCCGGGCGGATGGCGCTGGTGATGGGCTCCTCCACCTGTCACATGGCCCTCTGCGCCGAGGGCATCTTCGACTCGCATGTCTGGGGGCCTTACCCGGATGCGATCCTGCCTGGCACCTGGGTGCTGGAGGGCGGGCAGACCGCGACCGGCAGCATCGTCAAGTGGTTCGCCGACAACTTCGCGTACCGCGAGGAGTTGGAGGCCGAGAAAGCGGGCCGCAACCAGTACGAGTTGCTTGATGAAAGGGCCGCTGCCGTCCCGCCCGGCTCGGAGGGCCTAGTGCTCCTGGACTATTGGCAGGGCAACCGCACGCCCCTGCGCGATCCGCTCGCGCGTGGCTGCGTCTACGGCCTCAGCCTTCGTCACGGCGTGGGGCATCTGATGCGCGCCATCTACGAGGGCACGGCGATGGGCGCCCGTCACATCCTCGATGACTTGCGGCAGGCGGGCTTTCAGCCCGCGGCCATCTACGCCTGCGGAGGCGGCACGCGCAGCGATCTCTGGCTGCAGATTCACGCCGACGCCTGCCAGGTGCCGATGTTGCTCACCGAACAGCCGGAGGCGACGTGCCTGGGAACCGCTATCTGCGCCGCGGTCGGCGCCGGCCTGTTCGCAGACCCGGTCGAGGCTGCCGGGGAGATGGTCACAGTCGCCCGGGAGATTGAGCCCAACTTGGACAACGCCGGGGTTTATGATACGCTGTTCGAGCGGTACAGGGCGACCTATCCCCAGCTCCGGGACCTGATGCACCAGGTCGCCGCCGACCAGGAGGGCTGAGCGAGCGCCGCGGGGAGTGCTATGCCTGATCGTGGCACAGGCGACCTCCTTGCCTTCGAGAAATGCAAGCAGGCACAGCGGGGCTAAGGCCGCCCTCCGAACATTCGCCAAGCTCCTCGCGCACATGCGGGGCACGGATCGCCGTCGGGGGACTGGCCCCATTTCGGTGCCGTATACCGAAATGAGGGCCTGTCCCCATGTTGCGCCAAGCCTGAGCCGCCCTCGTCCCGCCGCTCGGCGGGGCCAGCAGAATCGCCCTCGGGCGGCCCTTCGCAGGGCAACGACGACGCTGGCCTACGGGGCCACCTGCACTTGTGAAAAGTGGCGACCTCGCCTGTGCGCGAGACCGGCACTTCAACAGGCGAGGCCGCCCGTGCCACGAACGGACATCGCCTTCGACAATCCAGCCGGAATTGTCGCAGGCCCGGGTAGGATGACAGTCATGACTGAATCGCGTCGTCGCAAGGCAGCAAACTCCCAGGAGGTCGCGGCGGCGATCCGCGCCGCCACGCAGTCGCATGTACCGGGGGCGTTGGAGGGCCTCATCAGCGGCTACCATCCGATTGACATTGCCTACGCCATGCGGGAGCTATCCAGCGAGGACCGGGCCGCGGTCTTCGAGCTGCTCGATGCCGACGACTCGGGTGTGATTCTCGAGGAGGTGGACGACGACATCGGGGAGGACCTGCTGGAGGCCACCGAGGAGAGAGCGCTGGCGGAGATCATTGACGCCATGCCGCCCGACGTCGGCGCTGACGCCGTGAGCCTGCTCTCCGAGGAGCGCAAGCACCGCATCCTCAACCGCATCCCGGACGATGAGGCTGCCGAGCTTGCCAGCTTGTTGGAGCACAGCCACGACAGCGCTGGCGGCATCATGACCTCCGAGGTGATCGCCGCTCCGCCCGACGTAACGGCCGCCGGCGTCATCCAGCACATACGCCGGACCGATGTCCATCCCGAGGCCATCTCACGGGTCTATGTCGTGGACGATCAGCGCCACCTCGTCGGTGCGGTGGACCTGGCCACGCTCATCAACGCGCGCGATGATCAGCCGCTGCAGAAGCTCATGGAGCCCGACCCCATCTCCGTGCATCCTGCGACCGACCAGGAGGAGGCCGTCCAGCTAGTTGACAGGTATGACCTTCCCTCGCTGCCCGTTGTTGATGATGAGGGGCGGCTGTTGGGCGCCATCACCGTGGACGACGTGATTGACGTGCTCCAGCACGAGGCCACCGAAGACCTCGCCTATGTCGGCGGCACGACGGTCGAAGACGTGATGACCACCTCGACGTGGCGTTCCGTGCGCGGGCGAGTCCCCTGGCTCATGGTGGCAATGGGGGCAAGTCTGGTCTCTGCCAGCGTTGTCAAGGGCTTTCAGGCGACCCTTCAGCAGGCCGTGCTGCTTGCCGCGTTCATGCCGGTCATCAGCGCCATCAGCGGCGCTTCTGGCGTGCAATCCTCGACCGTGGCCGTGCGCGCTATCGCGCTCCGCCTGATCGAAACAGGCGGTTACGGGAGGTTCCTCTTGAAGCAGGTGCCGACGACCCTGCTCGTTGCCCTGGTCTGCGGAGTTGCCGCGGCGGGGACCGGTAGCCTCCTCCTGGGATCCTGGGGCTACGGGATCATCGTCGCCACTGCGATGATCATCGCGGTGATCCTGGGCACTACGCTCGGCTGCGTTCTGCCGCTGTTCTTCAACCGTATCGGCGTAGACCCGGCGGTTGCCTGCGGGCCTCTCGTGGGGACCTTCAACGACGCCGTCTCGTTTCTGATCTATTTCTTGATCGCCAACGCAATGCTGGCGGTCCTGCACCTGTGAGGGGACAACCCGGTCCTTAGCCCGCGTTATTCACGAGCTCACCCTCGGGGCCTATCCAGGGCGGTAGGCCGTTGGGGACTGACACCATTTCGGGCGTTCCCGCGCATGGGCGGGACCCGAAATGGCTGTCTGTCCCCCCGTAGGGGTGGCTGAGGGTCGCGCAACACACTGCGCTAGCCGCGGAAATGGGGGACAGTGCACGACAACCAGGGCAATCCCGCCCGCGGGCGGGATGCCCGATTTCCGCCGCCCCCCACGCCGCTCATGAATAATGCGAGTTAGGTTCGGCGCTATGAGCCTTCCTCAGGGGACCGGCCCTGGGCTTCGCTTTGCCAAATGCCCAGCATGGAGGGGGCCGGGCTCCGGGCGCGGGCGCTTGCCGTTTGCCCAGGAGCATCGGTTTTAGAGTAAGTTGGCTTGTGAGTGTAGGGCGGGGACCCGTGCCCCGCCCATCGGAGGCCCCTGTGCGCCCTTACAACAGCCGCGCGGGATGGCGGCT
>JALGVE010000151.1 GCA_029820045.1 Candidatus Zipacnadia bacterium
TCCCGGCCCGCGTAGGTCGCGCTTCCTAGCCCGACTCTCAATGCGGCGCGACAGAGCTCCCGGCCCTACTCAGAAGACTTCACACCCACCAGCCAGCTAAAAACGATGCTCCTCTTGCCATCGGCGGCAGCAAGAATCGCGATGACAATGTAGGTTCCGGTGGCCATTATGGTAGCACAGGCGCCCCCGCCTGTGCAGGTGCGGCCTGACGCCGGCCTTCCGCCCGCCGACAGGCGAGGGCGCCTGTCGTACCAAGCAACCGCCCCCGTGCGCCGCTGTCGTCCATCCTCACGATTTCAGATGCTCCTGGTGCCATCCCCGTCGTCTAGCGACTCAACGCGTATATGAGCAGGTTCGTGCCCATCTTCAGGGCGGCCAGGTGCTTGGCGGGCGGGTCGTGGTGAACCTCCTCGCTCTCCCAGCCATCCCCGAGGTCCGTGTTGTAGGAGTAAAACAGCACTACGCGCCCCTCGTGCACGATGGCGTATCCGTGCGGCGGCCCGCCGTGGTGCTCATGTATCTTCGGCAGCCCCTGGCTGAAGTCGAAGAAGCAGTGGTAGATAGGGTGGGAGAAAGGTAGCTCGACCAACTCCTTGTCGGGGAAGAGCTTCTTCACCTCGGGCCGGAAGTGCTCATCCAGGCCGTAGTTGTCGTCCACATGCAGGAAGCCGCCACTGAGCAGGTAGTCCCGCAGGTTCTTCCGCTCTGCCTCGTTGAAGTGGATGTTGCCGTGCCCGGTAGCATGAATGAAGGCGAAATCGAAGATGTCGTGGCTGCCCGGCTCGATGACCTTCTCGCGCTTGGGCAGATCCAGGTTGGTCTCCTCGCGGGCGAACTCGAGCAGGTTCGGCAAGGAGGTGGGGTTCGCGTACCAGTCGCCGCCCCCGCCGTACTTGAGCCGTCCGATCAACTCCTGCCCTGACGCAGGCGAGGGGAAGAGCACACCGGCGAGCATCAGCATGATGGCCGCCACTGGCGCCAGGCAGGAGGTACGGGCAATGCGGTCCAACTTCATAGTGTACCTTTCGCCGGTGGTATGTTGCTTGCCTTCCTTTGACGCTGTTGGAGCGACACAGGTTTCGGACGCAGTCCCTACCACGGCGCGAGCTTCGCTCCTGTCCGCCGATCATGGCAGAGTAATCCTGCACGCGCAGCAAGGTGGCGACCCGTTCGCAGGGAAGTGAACGTAGGCTTCACGCCCAGCAGGCTGAGCGTTTTCGTGTGCTCCATCAGGAGGTGTGCTTGTATATGAATCGGCCCAACATCCTCTGGATCTGCACCGACCAGCAGCGCTACGACACCATCGGCGGGCTAAACAACCCGCATATCCGCACGCCCAACCTCGACCGCCTCATGGCCGAGGGCACGACCTTCACTCACGCCTTCAGCCAGAGCCCGGTGTGCACGCCTAGCCGAGGGGCCTTTCTGACCGGCCGCTATCCGCGTACCATCCGTGGGAGGCAGAACGGACAGGCGGTCTTCCCGGGCGACGAGGTCCTGGTCACGAGGATGCTGGCGGATCAGGGCTGGGACTGTGGGCTCGCCGGCAAGCTCCACCTGGCGGTTTGCGACGGGCACGTGGAGCCGCGCGGCGACGACGGCTATCGTGTCTTTCACTGGAGCCACCATCCCTCACCGAGCTGGAAGGAAAATGAGTACATTCAGTGGCTGGCGGCGCAGGGAAAGACTTGGGAGGAGCTGTACCAGTTCCCGCGCGCGGCGTACTCTGGCCCAGGCATTCCCGCGCAGTACCATCAGACCAAGTGGTGCGCGGACATGGCGATTGACTTCATGACCGAGCGGCGCGATGGGCCGTGGCTGATGAGCGTCAATCCCTTCGATCCGCACCACCCCTTCGACCCGCCCCAGAATTACTTGGACCGCTACGATCCTGAGCAGGTGCCCCTGCCAAAGTATCGGCCGGGGGAGCTGGACGACAAGCCGGAGTTCCAGAGGGTGGACCACCAGGGCTCCTACGGCGGCAAGGGCATGTCCTGCGCGGAGGCCACCGAGGCCGACCTGCGTGGGGTCGTCGCGGCCTACTACGCCATGGTCGAGCAGGTTGACACGCACGTGGGGCGAATGCTGGACGTGCTCGAGAAGACGGGGCAGCGCGAGAACACCATCGTGATCTTCATGAGCGACCACGGGGAGATGCTGGGCGATCACGGCATCTTGCTCAAGGGCCCGTACTTCTACGACTGCGCCATCCGGGTGCCGCTCATCATATCTTGGCCGGGCCACTTCCAGGAAGGCGTGGTAAGCAAGGCGATGGTGGAGTTGGTGGACGCGGTTCCCACGCTGCTGGAGGCTTGCGAGATGCCGGCGCCAAGCCGTGTGCAGGGCGAGTCGCTCCTCCCGATCCTCGAGGGCCGAGCCGACCCCCACCAGCACCGGGAGAGCGTCTACTGTGAGTACTACAACGCCATGCCCGGGCATGATCACTCGGCCTTCGGAACCATGTATCGCGACCGCGCACACAAGATCTGCGTGTACCACGGCAAGGCTCGCGGGCAGGGGGAGCTGTACGACCTGGAGGCAGACCCCGACGAGTTCAACAACCTGTGGTACGATCAGGAACATGCCGAACTGCGCCACGAGCTGATACTCAAGTGCTTCGACCGGAGCGTGTTCACCATGGACCCGTGGCCGGAGAGGGTGGGCCACTATTGAGCTGTGCTCAGGTCGGCGTGGCGCATCGGGGAGCGGGAGGCGCGTGCCCTGGCGACTGAGTTGACCTTTGACACTCCATTGAGGTTTCGCTGCCTCGAGGGGTGCGGGCTGTGCTGCACCTACCAGGTGCCGGTGCTCGCCGGCGAGAGCGCATTCCTGGGCTGCTACGGTGAGGCCGTGACGCGAGGCGACACCGAGGGTGCGCGCATCGCGCCCAACGTCGCTGGATACCTGCGGCGGGAGAACGGTGCTTGCGTCTTCCTCGACGAGGAGAAGCGATGCACGATCTACGCGGATCGCCCCATCTACTGCCGGCTGTTCCCCCTGATTCGCGACAGCTATGCCCACCGTCAGATTGACGCAAACTTCTCCTGTCCAGGCCTCGGAGCCGGCGAACCCTTCACGGAGAGCGACTTCGAGGCTGTCGCGAAGTTGGAGGCGACCGCAGCGGACCTGGCGGGCTGGGAGCGCCGCCAGCGCGAGTCGTACGACTTCGCCGTCCAGATGCTCCGTGCGAAGGGGGCGTATTGCCCGGAGGAGGTGATGCGACGTGCGCTTGCGGAGTTGTTGAGCGCGGGCCTGTCGGCAGGATCGCTGGAGTTCGGCGGGCATCTGCATCGGGCGGTGGAGGCCAGCAGGCCCGCGCTGACCGGCTGTGGCAACCTAGCGGCTCCGGCTCAACTGAACGAGCTTCTCTCCGCCTCGGCCCTGTCTATGCTGCGATACAGCCCGGCCGCGCTTGAGCAGAAGGCCATGCTCAGCGCGGCGGAGAGTGAGCTCCTTCTCGGGTACCTGATGTCGTGGGTGCGGCGGAACCTGACCTTGCGAGCGGCTCATGCTCAGGCGTTGGCCTCGCTGCTGTCGGAGAACGTGGCCTATCACTTCGCGAGCATCGTGGCAGACGCTGCCCGTCAGGTCTGCGAGGCAGCGCAGGGCTCGTCGCAAGCGAACCGCATCGCCGAGGCGATTCGGCAGATCGAAGCGCCTCTCAGGTCTCGGTACGTGTCAGCGAGGATTTCGAATGCCATGTGGAGCGGCCGGGCTTCAGCTCGGCCGCAAGAACCACCAAACGACGGGGGCTGAGCTGAAGCCCAGCCCCTCCAGACGGCAGCGGACGCTGCCCTGCAGGTCTGCGAGGCAGCGCAGGGCTCGTCGCAAGCGAACCGCATCGCCGAGGCGATTCGGCAGATCGAAGCGCCTCTCAGGTCTCGGTACATGTCAGCGAGGATTTCGAAT
>JALGVE010000040.1 GCA_029820045.1 Candidatus Zipacnadia bacterium
GCTTGTCATCTGAGACAGGCTGAGCGACCAGAGTAACAAGGCGCAGCCGGAGCGCCGGCCCCAGGTGCGCTTGCCCTCTAACAGGGGCACCGTCCCCGAGGTGGCCCAGTCTTTTCGGACAGGGTCAGTTGGTGAAAGGATGGCGAGACGAAGGTGACGCGCCGAGAGCGAATTGAGGCGCTGCTTGAGGGCCGGGGAACTGACCGCACGCCCGCCTGTACCTACGGGGTGGACCGCTACAGCCAGCCCTGGATGGCCGACGAGCCCAGCTACGCGGAGATCCTGAGTTATACCGACGAGCAGGATCACATCTTCGCCTACCTGGGCTCTTACTACGCGTCCATGTGCTCAGCCTCGCCGACCCGGAACTCGCAAGCGAGAGCGTGCGCAGGGAGGGCGAGGCGACGATCCGAGAGATAACGGTCCGCGGGCCGCGGGGCACACTGACCTCCACCTGCCAGGAAACCGGCGCCACGCACACCGTCTGGGTCACCGAGCACCTCATTAAGGCGGACGAGGACATTCAGAGCTTCATTGACCTGCCCTTCGAGCCGAAGGCGCCGACGGCGGAGGAGATTCGGGCGCACCGCGAAGCTCTCGGCGACCGGGGTGTGCAGGAGTTCCAGGTGCCGACCGCCTTGTGCCTCGCCTGCGAAAACATGAATTATGAGGACTTCATGCTCCGGACGCTCACTGCGCCCAAGGAGTTGTTCGCGATGTTGGAGCGCTGCCAGGAGCTGCTGGAGCAGTGGCTGGAGGCGGCGCTCGCCAACGGCGCAGGGCCCTGCTTGCGCCTCTTCGGCGCAGAGTACGCGGCTCCACCGATGCTGCCCCCGGAGTTCTTTGAGCAGGCAGTGGTCGCGTTCGACCGGCGGCTGGTGGAGCTGATTCACGAGCATGGCGCCTACGTACGCTATCACTGCCACGGGCCGATCCGACGCATCCTCGATTATGTGCTGGAGATGGGCGTGGACTTGCTTGATCCCTGCGAGCCGCCGCCGAACGGCGACATCACGCTGGACGAGCTTGCCGGTATCGTGGGCGACGACCTGATCGTGATGGGCAACCTCCAGCTTCACGATCTCGAGACGGGAACACCGGAGGAGGTTGACCGCCTGGTGGCGAAGGCGCTCGACGAAGTCGGTGGGCGCTGCCGCCATGTGCTGCTGCCCTCGGCCTCGCCCATCGAGGTGCCGCTGCGGAAGCAGACCAGCGACAACCTCAAGCAATTCCTGGAGTCGGCGTGGGAACGGGGGTAATCTACCCCCTCGCAGGCCGCTCAGAACTGAAAGGGAGATATTCCGGATGATCAAGATCGGCATCACCGCAGCAGTAAGCTTCGAGGGTAAGCGGGGCTGTCATCACGGCAACGCCTTTTCCTCGATGTTCAACGGATGGGACAAGCAGAAGGCGGAGGAGCTCGGATGGCCCACGGGCGGCGCGGGAGACATCCGCGTTGAAGGCGCGCGGGTGGTCAAGATCTACGACGAGGACCGCGAGGGCGCCGAAATCATGGCACAGATCTACGGCATTGACGAGGTCTGCGACACCCCGGAGGAGTTGGCCGAGGGCGTGGACGCAGGGCTCATCGCCGACAGCGGGGAGTTCGACAAGGTCAAGTATGCGCCGCCCTTCCTGGAGAGGGGCCTGCCCGTATTCGTGGACAAGCCCCTGGCCGAGTTCGCGGACGATGCGCAGGGGATCGTGGACCTGGCCGCCGAGAACGACGCACCGCTGATGTCCTGCTCCGGCTATCGCTGGGCTGACGGGGCCGAGGAGATGCGGGCGCACCTGGGCGAGCTGGGCGAGATCGAGCTGCTCCAGGGTCTCTGCGGCCAGGGGAAGTACCACGTCTACGCCATCCACCCCATCGAGTTCGCGTACGGCATCCTGGGCGCGGGGACGACCTCCGTTGTCAATGTGGGCGCCGAGGACCGCGACATTGTGCGTCTGCACCGGGCCGACGGCAAGCAGGTGCTCCTGACCATGTACTGGCGGGAGGTCATACGGGGTGGGCTGCACTTCACCGTCTGCGGCAGTGAGGGCTGGTACGCGATAGATCAGATGGGAGCGGTCTACGAACGGATGATGAAGGAGTTCGTGAAGATGTGCGAGACGCGCGAGATGCCCATCTCAGGCGAGGAGATGGTGGAGGTCATCCGCGTGGTCGAGGCTGCGAGGACCTCGCGCGAACAGGGTGGGGTGGAGGTCACCCTCGACTGACGCCTCGGGCGGCCCGGCGGTTATTGCCCCGCTCTGATGAGTTGCTCGGCGGCGCAGAAGAGGCTGTCCTCGACGGACTGACGGCTGACGAGGACAACCAGGGCGATCGCGCCCAAGCTAAGGGCGAAAACAAGGCACGGCAACCAGCGGCGCAGGCTCCCCTCGGACGGGGTCTGCGCCGCGGCCGGTTCTCGGCCCGCCAGCCGCCGGATGCGCTGGGTGGAGACATCGGGCGGGGGGATCAGCAGCGAGAGAAACGAGGGGCGCCCCGGGCGGCGGCGCTGCGCTGCACCACGGACCGCCTCCAGAGCCCCGCGCAGGGATGAGGCGGGCACGCCGCTTGCGAGTGCCGCATCGTCGGCGGCCGCCTCGGCCGCTGCGCGCCACTGCTGCCGGTAGTAGTGCGCGGTGGGCATGACGACCAGCAAGATGGTGCAGACATCCGCAATGAGACCTGCCAGGTTATCATGTCTGCGGGCGTGCCCAAGCTCATGAGCAGCGATGGCCTCCACGTCCCCGGCGCCGAGGCCCTCGAGCAGAGCGGAAGAGATTACCACGACCGGCCGCAGCAATCCCGCGCAGAACGAGGTCGCTGTCCCCAGGTCCACGACTAGGAGATTATCCCTGGCATCGGGGGATAAGGACGACGGGCCGGCCTCGTCTCCCGCTGTAGCGGGATCCTCGCGCGGCCCCTCCGCAGGGGGCATTTGTCGTGACGGAGGGGCCGCACCAGGCTGACCCCGCGTAGGGGGGGCAGCCGAGGTCGGCCCATCGTGGCGAAGGGGTCCGCCGCTGCCCACCGCCAGGCGACGAAGCACGTGGCTGGTGAAGGCGCCCACGAGCAGCCGCAACACGGCCAGCCCGACCAGCGCCAGGGCGAACCACGAGAACATGCGCAGCCGGTAGGCTCCCGCCGGGGCGTTCAGCAGCGGCAGCAGGCACAGGTGCGGCCGCTGCCCACCGAGGTGGGGGGAGGCGGCCAGGCCCTGCGCATAGAGCAGGAGCGCCCAGCCCGCCGCGATCACTCCCGCCAGGAGCGGCAGAACCAGAGCCGCCAGCCAGGTTCGCGCCCGGCTGGCGGCGTTAGATTCTCCCGCGGTCTCCGCTAGACCGGCGGCGGGCAATACCAACAGCAGGCTCACCGCGCCGGCCACTGCCACGAGTATGCTGGCAGCCGCCAGCAGCTCGGGCATGTCAGCTCTCCTCGTCGCTCTGTCCGCGGGCCCTCCGCTGCTCGATCATCTCGGACAGGGTGTCCAAACGCTCTGGATCATCCTCACTGAGCGCCTCAACGAAGTAGGACATCGCCGGCTCGGCGAAGCTGCCCAGCAGGGCGTCAATGACGCGGCGGGTGACGCTCGTGCCGAGCTCCCGGCGGCTGAGCGCCGGGGCGTAGTAATACGCGCGACCCTCCATGCGGCGAGTGAGCAGGCCCTTGTCGTGCAGGCGGCTCATGGTGGTCATAATGGTGGTGTAAGCGGATTCCTTGCCCTGATCCTCAAGGGCCTGCCGCACATCCTCCACGCAGACCTCCCCCTCGGCGTCCCAGACGGCGTCCATTACCTGGGCCTCAAGGGTCCCTAGCGCCTGCTCCATGCCCTGCTTGTCGGGCCGGAACACGGGCAGTTCGGGGTTCGTGTCCTGACGCATTGTCTCGTCCTTACCGTGGTCCATGTGCAATCACCGTGGCCTGCCGCACTTAGGCTTCGCTTTATTACTACCCAGTATAGTAGACGTTCAAACCGCCAGAAAGTTTCGGCAATTCGCAGATATTACGCAAGCTCGGCGATGCTCTCCAGCACGTAAGTCGGCTTCTGCTCGGCGCACGCCAAGTCGGCCGGCGAGGTCACACCGGTCAGAACCAGCGCCGTGTCCAGCCCGGCGGAGGCGCCCATCGCCATGTCGGTTTTCAGCCGGTCGCCCACCATCAGACATTCCCCGACGCTCAGGCCAAGCTCAGCGAGAGCCATCTCCGTCATGATCGGCGAGGGTTTGCCGATGACGACCTCCAGTTGTCTGCCGGTCGTAGCCTCCAGGGCGGCGATGTTGGCGCCCGTGTCCGGCACCCGGATGCCGCCCTCAAGTGGGCACGTCACGTCCGGATTCGTCGCGAAGAACCGCGCTCCGCCCATCAGCGCCTGGTGCGCGAAGTCGAGCTTGTCGTAGGTAAGCTGCCGGTCCCAGGAGACCAGGACGATGTCCGTCGCCTCCGCGCTTTGGGCAAAGTGTAACCCGGCAGCCGCCAACTCGTCAATGAGGGGCTGCTCGCCCAGGACGTAGACCCGAGCCTCAGGATGGTGGCGGCTCAGATACCGCGCGCTCGCCAGGGGGGAGTTCATCACATCCTCAGGCTCCGCCGGCACGCCCAGGCGCGTGAGCTTGGCGGCGTAGGTCTCGCGCCGCGCGAGGGGCTTGTTGGAGAGGAACAGGACCTTAGCCCCGCGCTCGCGCAGGGCAGCAACCGCGCGGTCCGCGCCAGGTATCAACTCCTCCCCTAGGTACACCGTGCCATCAAGGTCAAGCAGATATCCTTGGTAATGCTTCAACCCGCATCTTCCTCGCGACCGCGCCGCGTTCCCGCCCGAATCCTATGCGTAGGTCGGCCTGCGCCTGGCACCGTCCAGAGGGCGGGGCCAGGCGCAGGTGAAAGCGCTGAGAAATCTCTGATTTCTCTTAAGAGAAAGCCGCAGGCCTTCTCAGCGCTTTCAGCTTCCAGCCCGACAAAGCCATGGAGTCCGCAGACTGCACTCCCTGTGCTCCAAGAGCCAAGCTAGCAGTGCGGGTCAGTCCTCAAAAGGATGGTGGCAGGGACAGTCCGGGTCATCCTCCACCATCTCCACCACGGCGCGCAGGAGCCGCTGCAGGTCCTCTTCGCGCTCCTCCATGACCTGGGTGACCTCGGCGTGCGTGAGTGGCTGGGTCGTGGCGCCGGCGGCGTAGTTGGTGACGACGCAGACCGTCGCGTAGCACAGGCCAGCCTCGCGCGCCAAGACCACTTCGGGCACACCGGTCATCCCCACCACATCACCCCCAAGCTGGGCGAACATCCTGATCTCGGCGGGGGTCTCGAAGCGCGGGCCCTCGCAGCAGACATACGTCGCCGTCGGATGCAGCGCGTGGCCCAGGGCCTCCTCGCCCGCATCCAGGAGGTTGTCCCGAAGCCTCGGGCAATACGGCGCCGTCACGTCCACGTGCCGCACTCCGCCCTCGTCCCCGTCGAAGAACGTCAGCGGCCGCTGCTTCGTGAAGTCCAGGAACTGGTCCACCACCACGAAGTCGCCTGGCTGCATCTCCGCGCGCAGCGAGCCGACCGCGTTCGTCGCGATGACGTTGGCGCACTCCAGGTCCGCCAGCGCGCGCACGTTTGCCCGATAGTTGATGCGGTGCGGCGGCAGGTCGTGCTCCATGCGGTGACGTGGGAGGAAGACGACCTCGCGGCCAGCGACCTCCAGCACGAACAGTTCGACCGAGCCGTACCGCGTCTCCACGGTTCGCGGCTGGGGTTCCGCGTCCTCATAGATTCCCTCCGCGCCCGTGCCCCCGATGATCGCTATGCGCATGATCTAACTGTCCTCGCCAGGGTTGGCCGCTGCTCTGGGCCTATTCGTTCTCGCCGATGGGCCGGTAGGCCTCTGGCTGCGGGACACCAATGACCTGCTCTTCCAGGAACTGTTTCCAGGTGGCGCGCGTCCAGAGGGCGCTGGCGCGCACGAGCAGCTTGTACGATTCCTCGCCCTTGCCCTCATCGCGGGCAGCGAGGCATTGTTTGAGCACTTCCAGGGCTTGCTCTGCGAGTTCGCGGGCGTCAGGCCGAGTGAACACGCTCGCTTGGAGGCCCTGGTGGAGGATGGATTCCTCCCAGCGCCCGGTCCCGCGCGTGAGGTTGGCGATATACGGTTCGTATGCGACCCAGTGCGAGTCCGCATAGGCGAGGAAGCGCTCCTCGTCGGTGTACGGCTGCCGGCCCTCGCGCTCGTCCTCGAGGGCAGCTTCGGCGACCCGCCGTCCGAGGGCTGCGGCCTCGCGCATGCTCTCGGCCAGGTGCACCACGTGGACGGCAAGTCCCCCCTGGTAGCGGAAGCCCTTGCAGAAGGCCCACTTACAGATCTCGTTGCGGGCGAGATGTTGCATGCCCTGGTTGCTGGCGCAGGAGATGGAGCCGAAAGGCAGGCCGCTGAAGATGCCGCTGAACAGCGCCGGGTAGAGCCGCTCGAGGAAGAGGTGCGTCATGGCTGAGGGTCCCCATCCGTACACGGGGTCGGCCAGGATGAGGCCGTTTGCGTGGGTGAGGGCCTGCCAGAGTTCGCCCTCCGCGCCCATGTCGTCTTTCAGAACGCAGAGGTGCTCCTCGGAGCGGATGCACGCGAAGCAGGAGGTACATGGGCCGAAGTGATAGTCGTGCAGGTTGCGCACGTCGAGGGTCACGCCCTCGACCTCGCGCGCGCCCTCCGCGGCCTGCTTGAGCAGCCCAGCCGTGTAGCCGTTCCTCCTCGCGCTGCCCAGCAGCGCCAGAACCCTCGCCATCGGCGCGGCTCTCCACCCTTCTCTCTTTCGCCGCTGTAAGGAGGGGCCGGTTGCCTAACCGGCCCACACGCCGTCCCAGCCGTAAGGAGGGGCCGGTTGCCTAACCGGCCCGCACGCCGTCATCCGAAGAACACATAGTACCGCCGGAAGCGCTCGCCGCCGAAGGTGCCCATGAGGCCGTAGAGCATCCCAGCCGTAAAGTAGTGCCCCAGCGCCAGCCCCAGGAAGCCAGGGATGAGCCTGCGGTAGGTTGCCATCCCGCCTACCTTGAAGACGATGCTCTTGATGAGCCAGACGATGAAGAAGGTGCCCCAGATGAGGCTGCCGTAGGAGGTCGCCATGCCGAAGGCCAGCGGGTGCAGCGGGAAACGGAGGAACACCGTGCGCAGGATCGCCAGCAAGCCCGCGAACACGAAGCCGGCGCTGGTGGCGCCGATGCGCCAGGCGTCGGGGTGGGACTGCGCGGTGGCGTAGCCCGCCAACTCCTTGTACTGCTGCATTGCCAGGCCGTAGCCCCATCCTGCCAGCCCGGTCAGTCCGCCCGCGCCGTACATGTAGTACGCTCGCAGATGCAGCCACAAAGCCACGTAGAAGCCCACAATCAGCGCGATGATGAGCAGCCACGACATGTGCTTCTGCTTGATGTTCGTGTCGCGCGCCAGCCGGTACGACTCCGCCTGATAGCCCATCAGAGATGGAAAGTAGCCGCGGGAGAGGAATACCAGCGTGGAGAAGATGGTGAGCGTTGACCAACTGTTGTTGACGAACAGCGGCCGCGATCCAAGGGTGTACTTGATCATCTTGTAATGCTGATAGTATGGGAACATCCAGATAAGCGGCACGCCCACCTCGGCGCGGATGCGAGCGTAGACCAGGCCGACTGCGAGTATCAGCGAGAAATACAGCAGCGCCACCCAGATGGCCATCCCCGCATAGTTGACCCACGCGGTGATGACGAGGATACCGGCCAGCGCGGCGAAGACCGCCGTGCGGTAGCTCATCGGCTCGTCGTCATCTTTGATGGCCGGGTCACCGGTGAAGGCCTTGCGAAAGACCTGCGCCAGGTGTCCACGCGCTACCCAAAGGAGCGCGAGGCACAGCGCCAGGTACGCGCCCATGCCCTGCTCCTGCACGAAAGGGAAGCCCGATACGTCGTAGCCTGCCGCCGCCGCCAGCACCGCCTCGCCTCGCAGCATCAGGTAGAACACCCAGACGCTAAGGGCCACCTCCGTGCTCACCAGGTAGCCGAAGCCGATCATCTCCGGCCGATAGTGCAGCGTAAACGGCCGGATGGCGCTCCAGGGACGTTCGGTGAAGAGCCCGCCGATGTCGTAGTACTTGCCGAGGCACTTGAGCGCCGGATTGTAGGCGTTTGCTATGTTCGTGACGTTGTACAGGAACGAGATCGCGAACCCGATCCACATGATGGGGCTGCGGAAGAACTCCACCACCAGCGGCGCCGCATCAACGCCCTTGGTCACCTCGATGGGCAGATACAGCAGCGGATACGTTAACTTCTCCTTCTCCGACCACTGCCGCCGCATGATGACGATGAGTGACAGCATCGTGATCCACAGTGCCAGGAAGAACAGGCCCCATGCCGCCAGGGGCACCAGCCATGGCCGCCAGGGGATCGCCCCGGTATCGGAGGCCTCGTACAGCAGCCGGATGACCTCGCGGTCGTGCGGCACTATCCACTCCGGGATGTACTGCTGGTAGGCGGCGAAGTTGTTCTCGGGGGTGTCGAAGTAAAACAGCACGGGGATGGTATTGATGAAGAAGCGGGCGATACCGCAGCCGGCCATTGAGGTCGCGACGGTCAGGAAGACGTACACCATGAGAACTTCGCGCCGATCGAGGGAAAGGGCCACCTTGATGCGGCGCACCAGTGGATTGAGTACGACCAGCAATATCAGGAAAGCGACCGCCGGGACCGCCGGCACAGCCTCGGTCACCTGGCAGAAGAAGGTCACGACCTCCGACCACTCGATCCAGTAGCTGGCGACGATGCAGAATATGATCGCCAGCGCCAGCGAGCGCACCGTAAGCCCCATCAGTGGGGGCGCTACTGCCTTCTCCTCACCGGTAGCTTGACTCTCAATCTCCGTTGCCATTGCGCGCATGACTCCCAAGGACGGCGCCCGGCAGCAGGCCGGGCGCTCGGTTGTACCGTGGCTATTCTATCCCGCGCCGACAATACCTGCCTGGCAGGCCTCACTCCTCGCTGGCTACCTGCACGGAGCTGATCCTGAGGCTCGGCAAGAGGATGCCGGGCTCCTCGCGGTAGTCGCTGGAGATCGCGTCAATCCCGCCCAGCAGCTCGAAGGCGTCGCTGCCGATCATCGTCGTGCTGAGGGGATGAGTGAGTTCGCCGTTTTCGATCTTGAAGCCGAAGTCCACCGTGGCGGAGACCTCGCCCGTCACGGAGTTGGGGGCGAGCTGCGCGTAGCTCAGATAGAGGCCCTCGTCAACCTCCGAGATAAGCTCGGCCTCGGTCTTGTCGCCGAGCTGCACGCGCAGGTTGCTGGCGCCGATCCCGACGCTGCTGCTGTATCCGCGACGGGTCGCGTGGGCGGTGTTGCTCACCCCCGCCTTGTTCGCCGTGTACGAGTTGTGCAGGTAGGTCGTGAGCACGCCGTTCTCAATGAGCGCCCGAGGCTGCTTAGCGACGCCCTCGCCATCCCAGGGCGATGACTGAAGGCCCGCAGGCCAGAGCGGCTCCTCGCGGATGGTTAGAACCTCCGAGGCGATGCGCTCCCCCTCCTTGCCCACGAGGAAAGAGCGGTTCCGCTGCACGCTCTCCGCGTCCGCAGCGCCGATGATGGAACCGACGAAGCCCATCGTCGCCAACGGCGCCAGGATGATGGGCATCCGCGCGGTGTGGACCGAGCGGGCGCCGAGTTGACGTAGGGCCTCACGGGCGGCCTTGTCGCCGATGTCCTCCGGCTCGAAATCCGAAAGCTGCCGCGCCATGTCCTCCTCGAAGTAACTCCCCACCTCGCCCTCGCGGTTGATGATGACGAAGAAACCGATGCTGACCGAGGTCGCGCGGTTGCTCACCAGGATCCCGGTGGAGCTGGCCAGGGCATACTCGCCGGAGCTCAGGCTCACGCCTCCCTGCACCACGGCGTCATCGGCCACCGCTCTAGCCTCCTCGATGCCGCGCGCGCACCACTCCACCGCCACGCCGGCCTCGAGGCCTGCCAGCTTGTCGTCAAACAGGTCGGGCACCGGCTCGGCCTCACTCGGGTTGGGAAGAGCGACGAAGTCCGGGTCAGGATGCGTGGCCTTCGCCATCGCCACGGCGCGGCGGGCGCAGTCGCGCGCCTCCTCGAGGTCAAGCTTCTGCACGCTGGCGAAGCCCATGCCCCCGCGGTGGAAGGCCCGAACCGACAGCCCCTGGTCGCGGATGACCGCGCAGTAGTTGATGCTGCTGTTCTCGACCTCGACGCTGGTCTCCTGCGAGGCCGAGCAATAGGCGTCGGCAGACTCAGCGCCGGCTGCCCTCGCGGCCTCTACGGCGGCCTCGGCGAAGTCCGTCAGTTCACTCATGCTGGTGTCCCCTCTAAAGATGCTGATGACCGCCGACGACGACTTCGCGGATGCGCAGGTGCGGCCCACCCGCGTCCACGGGCATGGACTGCCCACCCTTGCCGCACATGCCGCCCAGGTCAAAGCTCAGGTCGGAGCCGACCGCGTCCACCTTCGATAGCGTTTCCAGCGTCAGGCCTGAGATGGAGGCATTGCGGTAGTGTTGTCCTATCTTCCCGTTCTCGATGGCGTAGGCATTCTCGATGTTGCATGTGAACTGCCCGCGCGCGGTGAACACGTAGCCCCAGTACCCGCCCTCCAGCAGCAGGCCGTGCTTGGTGTCCTCGATCATCTCCTCCAGGGTCGCATCGCCAGGCTCTATGAAGGTGTTGCTCATGCGCACGATAGGCTCGTACTGATGGTTCATCGCGCGCGCCGCGCCGTTGGGCTGGGCTCCCATGCGCGCCGCGGTCTCCAGGCTGTGAAGATAGCCGAGCAGGATGCCGTCCTTGACTATCTGGTGCCGCACGGCGGGCACTCCCTCGTGGTCGTAGGTGAACGATCCGTTCAGTCCCTCGCGCGTAGGATCGTCCGCGATGCTCACCAGCTCTGAGGCGACCGGCTGGCCCTCTTTGCCCGCCAGGATCGATTCCCCCGCCCACACCGCGTCGGCCTCCGCGTTGTGCCCGAAGGCCTCGTGCACCAGCAGGCCGCACACGCGCGGGTCAATGATCACGTCGAAGACGCCCGCCGGCGCCGGCTCTGCCTCCAGCAGCGCCAGGGCTTTGTCGGCTGCAACGCCAGCGAAACCCTCCGGGTCCAGGTCCGCCATCAGCTCATAGCCGCAGGGCCGGGCCCGGCTCTTAGTGGCGAACTGCCGCACCTCGCCATCCTGCGCGGTCGCGGTAACGCGCGCGGCGCAGCGCACTCCTCCCTGCTCGATATACGTCCCGAAGGTGTTGGCGATGATCTGCTTGCTGAGGCTGTCGCCGTAGCTGGCGGTGGTGTTGACGATGCGATCGAGGTCGCGCTCACGTGCGACCCGCTCCATCTCGAAGATGGCCTGGACGCGGTCCTCCAGCGGCACCTCACTGGGCATGATGCGAGCCTTGGCCTCGACCGAGGCCTCCACCGGCTCCACCTCGGCCACCATGCCGGGGTCGGTGACATTGCCCACCGCGGTGCGGGCCATCCCAAGGGCGTCATCGAGGCAGCGCAGTAGCTCCTGCTTGGAGACCATGTTGGTCGGCGCAAAGCCCCAGGCCCCGTCCACGAGCACGCGCAGACCGGCGCCGGAGAACTTGCTGCTGGCTATCTTGTCGGCCCGCCCATCCTCGACCGAGACCGAGGTTGCCTCCCCCTCGCCGACGCGGAGGTCCGCGAACGAGGCCCCGCGGCTCACAGCGGCATTAAGTACTTCCTCTATCATCTCACGCATAGTGCTTCGTTCCTCGCTCTCGGTGACTCAATCGCCGTGATCCCGCCGCTTGCGCTCACGGGCACGCCGCGCCAGGGCATATATGCGATACCACGCGGGGGAGAACACGAGGTCCCATTCGCCGATGTATTCCACGTACTCCGCGGCGAAACCTCTCTTGAATCGATTCAGGCCGGCGAGAGAGCCGACCGGCTGCCCGTCAACTTCTCGCGCGACGCCCCGGAAATCGTAGACCGCGCAGCCCTGCTCCCGCGCCCACTGCATCATCTCCCATTGCAGGAGATGGTTGGGCATGAGATTGCGGTGCTCGTTGCTGGAGGCCCCGTAGACGTAGGTCGCCTGCTGGCCCATCCTGAAGAGCATGGCGGCGGCGATCATCTGCCCCTCGTACTCGGCCGCGAACAGCTTCGCCAGGCCCGCCGGCACCAGCAGGTCGTACATGCGCTCGAAGTATTCCCGCGAGCGCACCGTAAAGCCATCGCGCTCGCCGGTGACGAGCAGCAGGTCATAGAACTCTGCCAGGTCGTCGCGCGTGCAGTCCCTGCGCACCACCACCTCCTTGCGCGCTGCCAGGCGGATGTTGTAGCGCCACTTGCCCTTGAAGGCGGCTAGCAGCTCCTCGGGCTCCGGCGTGAGGTCGGTCTTCATCACCCAGCGCGGCTGAGTGCCGCCGAGGCCGCGGTCATCGTACGCCACCGGCTGGAAGCCCGCTCGCCTGAGCGCATCGGTTGCCTCGCTGACCTCGGCGGGGATGGGCGGGTCAACCTTGAGGGCGACTGCGCGATGCTGCCGGGCAAGCGCCCGGATTTCGTGCAGCAGCCGCAGGAAGGCCTCCTCGTCGCCGAAGTCCACAACCGGGCCTCGCGGCGCGTAGAACAGGCTGCGGCCAACGTATGGGAGCGAGCGCTTGAGTATAAGGGCGCAGGCCCGGATACGCTCGTCATCAACGATAGCGACCAGCAGCGGCTTCCAGCCGGTGCCGGCCTTCAGTTGCCCCCATTGATAGCTTTGCAGAACGGTGGCGTAGGAACAGCTTGCGACGAAGTCATTCCACTCGTCCCGGCGGTCTTCACCGATCAGCATTTGTGTGCCGTTCACCCGCCGTATTTCTTCAGGGCTGCTCTCATGACTTGCGCGGCTACCGGGCCCGCCGTCGTGCTGCCGTAGCCACCCTCCGAGACGAAGACGGTGCAGGCGAAGCGCGGCTTGTCATACGGCGCATAGCAGCAGAACCAGGCGTGCGTCTTCTTCCTCGGATGGAACTCGGCAGAGCCGGTCTTTGCTGCCAGCGGCAGGCCGGCAACGGCTGCTATGTGCGCTGTACCGTCCTTGGAGGTGACGGCCCGCCTCATGCCGCCTCTGACTACTTGCCAGGTCTCGTCGGCAAGCTTGACTTCGCGCACGACCTGCGTCTGGTAGAGCGTCGGTCCCCGCTGCATGTACTCCGGCCAGACTATCTTGCGCACGAGCTGCGGCTTGAGGAGCTTTCCGCGGTTCGCCACCGCGGCCGTAACCACAGTCATCTGCAGCGGTGTCACCGTCAGGAAGCTCTGGCCGATGATGAGCTGCAGCGTGTCTCCGGTCCACCAGCCCTCATCCTTCTCATCGAGCTTCCATGCTCGGTCGGGCACGAGGCCGCTCGCCTCGCCCGGCAGCCCGCATTGAGTGGAGGTCCCCAGACCGAACTCGCGCGCGTACCTGGCGATGGCCTCTGAGGTAAGGCCAGCCTTGCGGACCAACTCGTAGAAGTAGACGTCGCAGGATTGCGAGATCGCCTCGTAGAAGTTCAGGCGGCCGTGGCCCTCCTTCTTCCAGCACTCGAAGCGGCGATGCTCAGCGCCTACGTGGATCTTACCCTTGCACATGAAAGTGGTGGAGGGGGAGACGCTTGTCGTCTGCAGCGCAGCGATGGCGCTGACCATCTTGAATACTGACCCCGGCGGGTATTCGCCGGCGATGGCCTTGTTGTAGAAGGGGTGCCGCGGGCTGTTCTGCAGCCGCTGGTATTCCTCATCACTGAACCCCGCGACCCAGCGGTTGGGGTCTATGCTCGGCCGCGAGCACATTACCAGCACCTCGCCCGTACGCACATCCATCAGCACTACAGCGCCCGTGCTGTGGTGGCTTTCCACCACCGGGTGCAGCGCCTCCTCAGCGACCTTTTGCAGGTCGAGGTCGAGGGTCAGATAGACGTCCGCGCCCCGCTGGGGCGCGGTCTGCTCAACGAGACGCAGCGGACGATTGCGCCGGTCCACCTCGTACTTGAGGACGCCGTGCCGCCCCTGCAGAACCGGGACCGGCGGATCAACGCTTCGGTCAAGCTCCAGAGCTGCTTCGATGCCCGTCTGGCCGTACTCGGAGTCCGGTGCGTAGACCTTGTCCGGCCGCTGCCTGGGCGTCTCCTGCGGCGCCTCGCCGGGGGCGGGCGGATACTCAAGGTCCTTGACCTCTTGGTACTGCTCCTCGCTGATGGCGCGAGCATAGCCCAGCACGTGCGCGGCGAGGTTGCCGTAGGGGTAATGTCGCTGGAAGCGCTCAACGACCTTGATGCCAGGCAGGTCCAGCCGGCCCTCCTCGACCTGGGCCACTATCTTGAACGGGATGTCCTCGGCGAAGTCGCCGAGGGGAAGTGGGTCGAGGCATCCGCCCTCTCTGATACGGTCAATTGCTGCCCGAACCTCGGTGCTGCTGGCGCCCAGAATGCTCGCGAGCCTGAGGACCAGTTTCTCTCGCTCCGCGTCGTCGTCAGGGAGGTCCGCCGAGGTGGCGGCGACGCTCCACACGGGTCTGGTGGTGGCCAGGACATGCCCCTCACGGTCGTAGATGATGCCGCGCGGGGCCGGGCTCCGGGTGAGGGCGGTGCGATTAAACTCTGCCAGGGTGCCGTAGCCCCGGCGCAGCTCTCCCTCGCTGTCGTAGTAGTCAGTCCAGCGCGTGATCTGCAGCATCCACAGGCGTCCGACCAGGACGAAGACCACCGCCCCGATCAGGCCCGCCATCACTTTCAGCCGCAAATCTAGACCGGCAGCCTTCATCGCTTGTCATCCATGTAGCAGCTCGCAATTGGGAACTGGCGACGGGGAATGAGGCCTCCTGGCGCGCACGGGCCCGTCGGCTAGTGAGTATTGCCCCGCGCGCCGCCCTCTTCGCCGTCGCCCCCGGGCGTCGCTTCTACCGGCGGCTGGGGCGCTTCAGTGGGTGTGGCTGGTCCCATTGATGGCCCTCCGGTCGTGGAAGGCCCGTGGAGAGTGCACCTCGTCTTGGGCTCAGTACCGGCCGGGAAGGTGCGCTCCACGGTGTCCGGGCAGTAGGGCGTGGCAAGTTGCCCTGACTGGGTGCAGATCGTCACCGTTACCGTCTTCTGTGAGGGAGCAGGGCGAGGACTTGGCCTCGCGGGCGAAGTCGAAGGCGTGCGCGGAGTGTAAGGTGCGCGGTGCCCGGTATGCCCTCGCGGCCCGTGCATCCAGCATGGAGGCGGCACCGGCTGGCCCGGGGCCAGCGTCACCTCGACAGTGTCCGGGCAGTACGGCGTAGCCAGCCCGCCCGACAGTCTGCATATCGTCACGCGCCTTACGCCATGGTCGAACTGCGGGGGCGTCACGCTGGGCGCCTCCTGCTCCTCCTCTTCCTCCTCCGGCTCTGAGGGCTTCGTTGCCCTCACTCCCGCGCCCTCCGGGAACTTCCCCTCGCAGCCGAGGACCTTGTTGGCTCCCTTGATGAACCTTGCCCAGATGGGCGCGGCGAATTTGCCTCCCGCCGCGCGCCGCATCGGGTCATTGTGATCGTTGCCGACCCAGACCGCGCACGACAGGTCGGGAGTGAAGCCCACCCACCAGGCGTCGCGATCCCCCTGCGTGGTACCCGTCTTTCCCGCGGCCGCGCAGCCGCAGGCCCTTGCGCGCGTGCCAGTACCGTATGACACAACCGACCCCAGCACGCTTATCATGCTGATGGCCGTCTCCTTGCGCAGCACACGTACGCGTTCGGGAGGACGGTACTCGATCAGCTCGCCGTCAGCGTTGCGAATCGTGTGGATGAAGCGCCGCTTCGCCCGCAGCCCTCCCGAGGCGAAGACGGCATAGCCTGAGGCCTGCTCGAGCGGTGACAGCTCCGACACGCCCAGCGCCAGCGACGGCACCGCGGCCAGCCGCTCTTTCGGGATGTCAATGATGCGGGAGGCGTAGCGCCGCGCCTTCTCCACGCCCACCTCCTGCAGCACCCGGACTGCCACCAGGTTCACCGAGTATGCGATTGCGGCGCGTATAGTATAGTTTCCGCCCTGACCGCTCGTGTAGTTCTTCGGCTTCCAGGGGGGTAGGCCGGGCCCCTGCGAAAGGGTTATCGGCCCGCCGCTGAAAACCGAGTTCGGGTCATAGCCTGACTCGAAGGCGGCTGCGTAGATGTAGGGCTTGAAGGAGGAGCCCGGCTGCCGACCGTACTGCGGCGGACCGGGGTGCGCGCGGTTAAGCTGGACCTTCTCGTAGGGCCCGACCCCGCCTACCATCGCCAGCACGTCCCCGCTGTGAACATCCACGCAGGCCAGCGCCCCCTGGCCCTCCAGCCCACCGTGGATGCGACCTCGCTTGCGCAGGTCCTCGACCCCAGCGGTCAGCTCCTTTTCTGCAATCTCCTGGAGCCGCATGTCCAGGGTGGTGTAGACCTGCAGCCCTCCCTTGTAGACCGCGTCCACGCCGTAGCGCGGGTCCTCGCAGAGCTGGCGAATCACCAGGTTCGTGAAATAGGGGGCCTTGAGCGCCGCGACGCCGGCCTCGCGCCGCGGGCGCAGCCGACTTTGTATTTGCTCCCGGTCGGCCGCCGCCGCCTGCTCGGCGGTGATGTAGCCGGACTGCACCATCTCCTGGAGCACGGTGTGCCGGCGCGCCTTGCACTTGTGCACGTGGTCGTACGGGGAATAGCGCATCGGCGAGCGCGGCAGCCCGGCCAGCAGCGCCGCCTCACCCAGCGTCAACTCGGAGACATCGTTACCGAAGAACATCTGCGCGGCTGACTGGACCCCGTAGGCGCCGTGACCGTAGTAGATCTCGTTGAGGTACATCTGCAGTATCTCGTCCTTGGAGAACTTGCGCTCGACCTGCAGGGCCAGCATGATCTCCTTGAGCTTGCGGTCCAGCGTGCGTTCCTGTGACAGCCACACGTTCCGGACGAGTTGCTGAGTGATGGTGCTCCCGCCCTGGACAATGCGCCGGCCGCGCAAGTTCGCCCAGGCGGCGCGCACGATGGCCTTGGGGTCAATGCCGCGGTGCTGGTAGAAACGGGCGTCCTCGACCGCGACGGTGGCCTGGCGCAGGTACAGCGGCATCTTGTAGAGGGCGACCGGCTCGCGGTCCTCCTTGGCGATACGCGCGAGCAGGGTGTGAGTGGGCTTGCCGTCCTTGTGCCGCTCGGTGGAGTATATGAAGGTTGTGCCCAGGGGGCGGTACTTGGTCAGGTCCGCCTCCTTGGGCAGCACGGCCCGCACAGCCTGAAGGCCACCCAGCACGAAGCCGCCGGTGCCGGTTGCCAGCACGAGGATCACCGCGTTGATCACGCGGAAGGCTCGAAGGATTGTGCTTGGTCTGCGTCTTCGTCTCACCTGAGCTCACCTGCGAGGCGAGATTATACACCAAATACCCGGGAATATGTAGAGGCGGGCCCGAGCAGCAGGAGCATCGTTTTTGCCCTGTCGCTCGACGGCCTCGCCGGGGTATTGCGCCGATCGCGCCTCGGCGGGACCGCAGGCGCCGCTGTCGTATGTAGGGCGCGCACCTGTGGCGCGCCCCAGGCGGGCGGGGCACCCCCCTTCGCCAAGGCTACGGGGGACAAACAGGTCCCCGCCCTACACCACAGAGCCTGCCTCGCAAAACCGATGCTCCTGCCCGAGCAGGCGGGGCCTGAGGTAAGTGACGAGCGCCCGCCCAGGGAGGTTCCTCTGTGCCGCAAGAAGAGGACAGAGGGCCTGTGGAAAAAGGCCCGTCCGCGTGCGGCGCGCCCGCTATATGCGACATCTACTGATATTCTCGTAATCCGAAAACATTTGAAGCCCCGGCGCAAACGAGCCGTCGTGCCTGCCAAGGCCCGACGTTACAGCGTCTGGACGCCCTCGGGAGGCGGGTTGCGTGGACCCACACACCCCTTTTTCACATAACCTTAATGTCAAGAGGACTCTTGGCAAAGGCAGGTGTTGTGGTATACTTAAAATTGGGTAAGTGGCCCTTCGTACTTCTCGCCCTAGCATAACTGTTGGGGAGGTGCAGTCCTCATGCGAAGGCTTGTGTGGTCGGTGCTTGTGGTCGGTGCTATCGGTGGCGTGGCGGTCGCTCAGGACGCCGATTTCGACATCAGCGCTGCCCTGAGCAGGTCCTTCTCCGATGTGGCACTACTCCCTACGCGGCTTACATCATACAACCAGCATGACGATGCAGCCACGGCCTCGTACACCTGCTGCAAGCCGTGGCAGGAGGAAGAGATCCGCCTGGCCATCAAGGCGAATAGTACATTCATCATGCGCTATCCCAACAGTGACTGGGCGGATGACTCGTGTATGCATAACGCCTGGGTCACCTCGGTGAAAAAGGACTTCCGCGCCGAGTTGTATTCGCTGCGCACGCTGCTCAGCAAGTACCCCGACAGCGACCTCGCCGACGACGCGGCGTGGCGGCTGGCCACGTTGTATCGGCGCGACCAGGATCATGTGGCGGCGATAGACACGCTGAACATGCTCATCACCCGCTGGCCGAGGAGCGTGTGGGCGGACGACGCGCACTTCGCCATCGCGGGGGAGTTCAAGGAGGTAGAGGACGAGGCGGGCTACCTGCAGGCGCTGAACGGGCTGGCGTACAACTACCCCACTGCCGACTACTGCCCGAAAGCGCTGTGCATGTTGGCGGAGAAGTACAAGGAGGTCGAGAACTACGAGGCCTCTATCGCCGCCTCCGAGGAACTTCTCGCCCGCTTCCCCGCCTCCGACTGCGTGGACGACTCCCAATTCCGCATCGCGGAGTGCCTGCGGCACATGGGCAAGCTGCGGGAGGCGCTGGCGGCCTATCGGGACCTGGTGGAGCGCATGCCGGGGAGCCAACTGACCAATCGCGCCATCCGCGAGGCGAACACGCTCTCCAGACAGATAAGAGGCCGCGGCGTGGCGACACGCGGGATGTACGACGCCGAGACCTTTAATCCTGGTCGCGACGCCCAGGACCTCTGGGAGTACGCCCAGCACCTCCAGAACTACCGCGCCTTTCAGCCGGCCGTTGACCGCTACCGCGAGTTCGTGCACCGCTTCCCCGGCCATGACAGCTACGACGACGCGCTCTACAACATCGGCGTCTGCTACCAGCAGATGAACTTGCTGTTCGTTGACATCAACGCCGCCGAAGGGCCGGAGACCCTCTATCATCTGCAGGGCCGCTACCAGGATGCCGTGGGCCGGGCAGCCACGATCCCCGGTGACAGGAAGCTTAGCGCACTCAAGGACGCTACCTCCGCCTTCGCGTTCGTGGTCAACAACCTCGTTGGCAGCCCGCTGCGCGACGATGCCCTCTTCGAGATCGCGAAGTCATACGAGGACTCCGAGCGCTTCGCGGACATGGCCTACACCTACCAGCAGCTCGCCATCCACTTCCCCGGCAGCGAGCACGTGCGCGAGGCGCTGTACAAGATGCTCGAGTTCTACGCCGACCGCAAGAACCTCGCCAAGTCCGCGCAGATGTACCCGGAGCTGTCGAGGGCCGCGCCCAACCTCTTCCCGACGGGCCTGAGCGAGAGCGAGTTCCTGACGCTGATGAACGCCTACTACCGGCACGTCGCCTTCGGCTGGTTCGAGACGTATATTCATCACATTAAGTATCACCTGACCTTCCATGACCTGGAGTTCGACGCGGCCTTCTACCTGGCGGCGCTGAACATGGCGCGGGGCGACTTCAAGCAGGCGCAAAAGCAGCTCCGGCCCCTGGTCGGCCTGCTGACGAACGACTTCTGCGCCCCGGCCACCTTCCTGCTCGCCCAGGCCTACGAGCGGGATGGCAAGCTGGAGAAGGCGCGTGAGATGTACCACGCGGTGATCAACGATCACCCCGACAGCGGCCTTGCGGATGATGCGAAGCTCGCGCTGGGCAACCTTGGCGCTGCGCCGCCGGCGGAGTTCGTGCAGGCGGTTAAGGACAACTTCGACTACAAGGTAGGAAACGTGGACTGCTACGACGGCGAGCGTATCGTCGTCTTCGCGCCCTACACGGTCAACGTGAAGATGCGCCAGTACAACCTGCCTAACATCTGGGAGGAGGCACAGCGGCTGCTGGTTGACTGGACCGGCAAGCCCGCCGAGGGCAAGGTGTGCATCGTCGTGGACCAGGGCTGCCGCCGCCAGGATGGCAACCCGATGATGCTGCCGGGCTGCAAGATCAACGACCCACCCGATTGGTCGCTCGGCTTTGAGGGCCTGGCGAAGCAGGCCATTGAGCGGGCTGCCGGCTCCACGCTGGCTCCGGGGCAGAGCAGTTACGTGGATGGCATCGCCAAGTTCGCAGCCGCCAGCCTTCAGTACGACCTGGTCACCGAAACCCGGGACGCGATCGGCAGCGCCTCCGCGGTCGCGCTGCCCCAGGAGGACGTCATCAAGGCTCGCAAGCGCGCCCTCGACGCCCTGCAGGAGTACGTGCGCAGTGGCAACGGAGATGCGAATGCGGACGTGATCGCCGGGATGCTCTACGCGCTGCTCGACAGCCAGGGCTTCTCGGAGACGCGGCTGATAGACCGTGAGCCCTACCGCAACTTCTTCGCCGCCCTCGCCTCCCCGAGGCCCGATGCGCGTCCCTCTTCCGGCGCTGAGGCCTTCGCGCAGGCGCTAAACGTGGCCTTCGGCGGCGGCTGCGCCGAGCAGCTCAGGCAGTGGGGGCTGCCGCTTGGCGGCGCCATGGGCGGCTAGGACAATCGCACAAGAGTGCACGTCAATAAGGGCGGGCAGAGGTTATGCCCGCCCTTTGCGCGAATGCACAGTTCGCATGTTGTTGCCTGGGTGTGGCATAGGCGAGTTCGCCTGTGCGAGATGACGACGGCCCGACAGACGGGGGCGCCTGTGGGCACGGACGGCAAGGGGAAGGAGGCCGGCAATGGGCGACCGACCAATGGACCGGCGAGAGTTCTTCAATCTCTGCGCGCGCGCAGGGGCGCTGAGCCTTGTGCCCGGCGTACTCAGCGGGCAACTAGTTGACGGCCTGGGCTCTGCTGCGCAGGCGGTAGGGAGCGTCTCCAACGAGCCCGCCCGCTATTGGGTGGCGCTGGGCGGGGAGGTGACCAAGTGCAAGCTTTGCCCCCGTGGCTGCGAGATAAACCCTGGTGAGCGCGGATTCTGCGGCGTGCGCGAGAACCGCAATGGCAAGTACGTAACTAAGGTGTACGGCAAGCCGGCTCAGGTCCTCAACGACGCCATCGAGAAGGGGCCCTTCTTTCACTACCTGCCAGCGACGCGTACTCTGGGGCTGGGCACCGCCGGCTGCAACCTCGACTGTGGCTACTGCCAGAGTTGGGAGTTCGCCCAGGCTCGCCCCGAGTTGACCAACAACAAGAACCTCCCACCGAGCAGTCTAGTGGACCAGGTGAAGAAGGCCGGCCTCAAGAGCATCATCTTCACGTATTCGGAGCCGGTGGTTGCCATTGAGTATGTGCTGGATACGGCCAAGCTCGCGCACAAGAAGGGCATCCGGGTCCTGGTCAAGACCGGAGCCTATGCCTGCGCCAAGCCCATGGAGGACCTGTGCGCAGCCGTTGACGCCATCAACATTGACTTCAAGGCGTACAGTCACGAGGTCTACAAGAAGATCACCACGGCCGAGATGGACCCCATGCTTCAGTCCATCAAGATCGCGGCCGCCTCAGATGCGTGGCTGGAGCTGACCACGCTGGTGGTGCCAGGCTACAACGACACCGAAGACATGACCAAGCGCATGTGCGAGTGGATCATCAGCAACTGCGGGGCGAACACGCCGTTGCACCTGTCGCGCTTCTTCCCCAAGTACAAGTTCCGGCACATTGAGCCGACGCCGGGCGACACGCTGCGCAACCTCAGAAAGGTCGCCTACAACACGGGCATGAAGTACGTCTACCTGGGGAACATGGGAGGCGACCCGGCGGAGTCAACCTACTGCCCCAAGTGCTGGGCCAAAGTCATCGAGCGTGTCGGCTACCGGGTCAGCAATAAGGCGCTTGACCTCAAGACCGGCACGTGCACCAAGTGCGGCTACAAGATACCGGGGGTCTGGGTCTACTCCTGACAGGCATGAGAGGATACTCGTGGACCGTAGGGAGTTCATCGGCAAGTCCTTGACGGCGGCCGGCTTGCTGTTCGCGGGCAGGCTCCCCTTCGCCCGGGCGCAGCAGGACCGCGCGCGGGTGGTTCTATACCGCGACAACTCGCTGCGCAACCTCCAGGGGGCCGCGGAGGCCGCCAGGCTGGCGCAGATGACCCACAACGCTGTCCGAGGCCTCACGCGAATCAGTAACCCCCGTGACGCCTGGAAGTCGCTCTTCTCCGCCTCGGACATCGTCGGCGTGAAGGTCAACTGCATGGCGGCGGGGCTGGCGCCGCACGTGGGCATCATTGACGCCATCGTCGAGGGCTTGGGTTGGGCGGGCGTGCCGCCCAGCCAGGTGATCGTCTTCGACAAGGAGGACCGGGACCTGGCGGCGGCGGGCTTCCCGGTGCGGGCCAGCCGCGACGGCTACCGATGCTACGGTACGCTCGGGGAGTACGGGCCTGGTTATGAGGACCGCTTCCAGACCGAGGGGCAGACGACGTTCCGGTTGAGCAAGATCGTCACTCGCGAGTGCACCGCCATCATCAACTGTCCCGTGGTCAAGCATCACGCCTTTGCGGGCCTCACCGGCGCGCTCAAGAACCACTTCGGCTGCATCCACAACCCCGAGGACTTCCACTACTTCAACTGCGATCCATCGGTGGCCGAGGTCAACGAGACTGTCGCCATCCGCAGCAAGCAGCGGCTGATAATCTGCGACGCGCGCCTGCTGCAGTACGAGCAGGGACCGTCCTTCCACCCCGAGTATTGTGTCCGCTACAACTCCATCTTCAGCAGCTTCGACCCGGTGGCGCTGGACGTGAAACTGCACAAGCTCATTGACATGGCGCGCGCCGAGCACGATTTGCCCCCGCTCAACGAGGGGGATTTCCCGCCCAAGCATATCGAGACCGCCATCGCCCGTGGGCTTGGCATCGGCGATGAAAACCGCATTGACCTGGTCGTCTACAACGCATGACCAGGCCCACGCGCCGCTCCTGTTGGGCACACACGCCCGAACTCGTGCTCAGACGGCCAGCCTTCCCTCCAGCCCGAACAGCTCGATCGAGTTGCGGCAGGCGATCCTGTCCACGTCCTCCTCGGTGCAGCCCGCCTCCCGCAGAAAGCCTGCCAGGCTGGCGACGCAGGAGGGGTACGGCATCTCGTTTACATCGGTCTCCGGGAACAGGATGCCGTAAGGCGGGAAAGGCGGGTCATCGCGCGCGATCCAGTCGGTACCCGCGATCAGCCGTTCAGCCCCCAGCCGCTCAACCGCCGCGCGCAGGTACTCGCGTGTGTTGAAGTCGCGTATCTCCAGCCACAGGTTCTCCCCGCCCATCGCGAAGTAGACCTCGGCAGCGGTGATGTGCATCCACGAGTTACCCCCGCCGAGGGCGTGGGCCGCGATTATCTTCGCCTCGGGGACCTCCTGGGCGAGCCGAATGGTCTGCCTTATCTGATTGCCAAAGGGCTGCCCGCTGGTGGAGCAGTGACACTGCAGAGGCAGGCCAAGCTCAGCCGCGTGCTTCGCAATCTCGATCATCTCCGGGCTGTCGAGCGCAAAGCCCATCGCGTAACCCAGGATCTCGCCCACCTGCACGAAGCCGCGCTCCCCGCCGAACAGGTCAATCTCCTCCCGCGATTCCTTGACAGCATCAGGATGAATCGCCAGCGAGCCGAAGACCCTCCCCGGCGGCGCCTCCTGCACAAGACGGTACTGACCCTCGTTTGACCAGCGCAGGCCGGTTGCCGGGTCCTCCGTGATGGCGTTAGTCTCGGGGAATGAGTGGCTGATGACCCAGACCAGGTGGTCCGGATCGCGCTCCAGGACCTCGGTCACGGCCTCGATGGGAAAGTCGCGTGGACCGCGCTCCGGGCTGTAGCCGCGAATGTGAATATGCGAGTCAATCCAGACTCGCCTACCGTCAACTCTCATAACCGGGTCGCCTCCGAGGTGTGAGCTATTCCTCACGCGCGCGGCGCAGCCAGTCCAGGAAGTCCTCCTGCAGGAACGTCTCCGGCACGCTGCGCAGCTTCTCGATGATAGTGTCCACGTTCACTCCCGCGCGCGTGGCGCGCAGTGTCGCGTCGCCGAGCTGAGCGTAGCGCATCGCGCCCTTCTCTTGCAGCCATTCCTCCACGATGACGAAGCCGAAGCTCGGCCAGACGCCCTCCTTCTGCCAGCCCTTGACCTCGGCCGCCAACTCCTCGCGCCGATCCCCCGCCTGCTCCAGGCACTCGGCCATGAACTTGGCCTGCGCGAAGTGACCGATAGTATTGCAGGAGGTCGTCGTGCCCAGGAACATGTAGTGCGCGTCCCACAGGTAGAGCTTCTGCCAGGGGCTGCCGATCCCGAAGGCGGCTGGTCCCCACGGGCTGGGGCGGCCGTAGGCGCTCCCATGATCACGGGTGATCTCCTCGGCTCGGGCGCCGATGGCACAGACTGAGTGGCTGGGGTGATCGCTGCGGATGGCGTCCGGGCGCAGGCGTCCGACTTCCGTGATGCGACCGACATCAGAGGGTGACTTCTCGATATCCCAGGTGGCGAAGCGCTGGTCAAGGTCCCGCTGGCACAGCGTGGGCAGCACCAGCGTCCCGCGACTGGGATCGAGCACCTCAAGGAAAGCCTCGATCACGGTCTGCGCGCCACCGACCACGTATCCCATGCTTGACAAGGAGCTGTGCACGAGGGCCACGTCGCCCGCATTGAGGCCGACCTCCCGCAGCGCGGCCTTGATGGACTCCCTGCATACGTGCGTCCTATCGGTGAGGTTGGTCATCAGCGTTACCTCTGGGGCTTCTGCTCGACAACGGGCTGATGCTCTTGCCCTCCTCATGGTCTCGGAGAACGGCCTGACGTGGCGGACTCGGTTCCTGAGGTCGCGTCAGTCTTCCTGCCTAGTGAGGTACTCGTGGATGGCTGCCGCCGCGCGCCGTCCGGCGCCCATCGCCTCGATGACGGTCGCTGAACCCGTCACGATGTCGCCGCCGGCGAAGACCCCCGGCTTATCGGTGGCGCCGGTCTCGGGATCCGCGTTGATGTAGCCCCACTTGTTCACGCCCAGGTCCGGCGTGGTGTCCTTGATGAGCGGGTGGGCGCTGGTGCCGATGGCGATGATGGCCGTGTCGCAGGGCAGCTCGAACTCCGAGCCCTCGATCGGGATGGGCCGCCGCCGGCCGCTCTCATCCGGCTCGCCCAACTCCATGCGGATGCACCTGGCGCCCGTGAGCCAGCCATCCTCGTTGCCGAGGAACTCCACCGGCGTGGTCAGCAGCTCGAAGTTAATGCCCTCGTCCTCGGCGTGGTGGACCTCCTCAGCGCGCGCCGGCATCTCCGCGCGCGAGCGTCGGTAGACAACCGTCACATTCTCCGCGCCCAGGCGCTTGGCGGTGCGGGCCGAGTCCATGGTAACGTTCCCGGCGCCGAGCACGATGACCTCATCCCCGCAGTAGACCGGCGTGTGATAGGTGGGGAACTCGTTCGCGTGCATGAGGTTCACGCGGGTAAGGAACTCGTTGGCCGAATACACGCCGAGCAGGTTCTCGCCCGGAATACCCAGGAACCTCGGCAGGCCTGCCCCTGAGGCGATGAAGGCGGCGTCATGCTCCTCCATCAGCTCGTCGAGCGTGGCGGTGCGCCCCACCACGAAGCTCGTCCGTATCTCCACGCCCAGGTTCCGGACGTAGTCAATCTCCGCGTCGAGCACCTCGCGCGGCAGGCGGAAAGGCGGGATGCCGTAGCGCAGCACACCACCCGGCTCGTGGAACAGCTCGAAGATCGTGACCTCGTGGCCGAGCTTCGCCAGGTCCGCCGCGCAGGCCAGGCCCCCGGGCCCGGAGCCGATGACCGCGACCTTCTTGCCGGTAGGCTCAGCGACCTCGCCGGCCTCGACCTCTCCGTGCTCGCGCTCGTAGTCGGCGACGAAGCGCTCCAGCCGGCCCACCGCTACCGGGTCGTCCTTCTTCCCCAGCACACACTTCATCTCACACTGCGTCTCCTGCGGACACACGCGCCCGCAGATGGCCGGGAAGACGTTGTCCTCCTTAATCTTCTGCGCAGCCTCCACGAACTTCCCCTCGGCCACCAGCGCGATGAACTGCGGTATCTGCACCGCCACCGGACAGCCGAGCACACACTGGGGCTTCTTGCACTGGAGGCAGCGGCTGGCCTCCAGCCTTGCGGTCTCCTCATCGTAGCCCAGCGGAACCTCATTAAAGTTGTGTATGCGCTCCTCGGGCGGTTGTTCCGGCATTGCCTGGCGAGGCGGTCGCTCTTTCTTCGTCTTGCTCAAGGTCTCTTACCTCTCTTCTGGCTGACAGGTGTGACCCGCTCACACTCGGCCTCTTGCCGTTTGTACATGCCCTGTCGCTTCATGAGCACGTCGAAGTCCACGAGATGGGCGTCGAACTCCGGTCCGTCCACGCAGGCGAACTTAGTCTCACCGCCCACCTCGACTCGGCACCCGCCGCACATCCCGGTGCCATCCACCATGATCGGATTGAGGCTGACGACCGTGTTGATGCCGTAGGGGCGGGTGAGTTCGGCGACGGCCCTCATCATCGGCGTGGGGCCGACCGCCAGCACGAAGTCAATCTGCTCGCCCGTCTCGATCAACTCGGCCAGCACCTCGGTGACGAAGCCGTGGTGCCCGTACGTGCCGTCATCGGTGCAGACCTCGACCCGCTCGCAGATCTCGCGCAGGCGATCCTCCAAGATCACGTTCTCCTTGGAGCGCGCGCCGTTGATGCCGATGAGCGTGTTGCCGGCGTCTTTGAGCGCCTGAGCGATCGGGACAACCGGCGCCATGCCGTAGCCCCCGCCCATGACCACGCAGGTCCCGAAGTTCTCGATATGCGTGGGCTTGCCGAGCGGCCCTGCCAGGTCGAGAATCTCGTCGCCGACCTGCATTTCGGCGAGTATCTCGGTCGAGACGCCGACTGCCTGGAAGATGAGTTCGATGGTCCCCTCGTCCGGGTCCGAGCTGACGATGGTCAGCGGGAAACGCTCGCCGTGCTCGTCCACGCGCAGCACGACGAACTGTCCGGCCTTGCGCCGCCGGGCGATCTCCGGCGCACGCACGTGATACTCAAAGGTCCTCGGGGCGATCTCCTCACGGGAGACTATTTCGTTCAAGGTTCGACCTCCTGACATGCTGACGCTGCCGCCACGAAGCCGAGGCCCGGGGCGCCAGCGCCCTTCCCATGCATGTGCAAACCCTCACGCACTCTTCAGTGCGGGACAACTTCGCTAAGGATGTGCGATTCTCCTTCCTGTGCTTCGTCACCTCTCCTGATTCTGACATCTCAGACGATTCGCGGTGGATGCAGAGCGGCAACACGCGAGCCACCGGCAGGCAACTCGATGCCCGCCAGTTGCCGCTCGAGGAGTTGGGGACTGAGTAGGCTTGTATAAGTTTCTGCCCCTATTCTTGCACGTACTTATGTTGCATTTCTCTGCAAATCGGGTATAATATCACCGGACAACCCGGGCCAAAGGGTGGCGCGTGTTGGTCCTCAGTAGGGGAGGGTGAAGCAGGAGGTGTCAGAATGGATAGCCACCCCAAGCCGTGCTTATTCTCCTACGTGTTAGTGAGCGCAGCCAGGCTCCGGGATGATTGCGTGGGGATAGGGCTCATATTCAAAGCACGAGACCGAAGCACCACGAAGAAGATAAGCCAGGCACTAGCTGATACCGACCTTGACGCAGCCACTTACGAAGCATTGAGAATGGCCCTCGAAGAGGCGATCGCGGCCGGAGGCGGTTCATTCACCTTCTACGTAGACAACCCAAGGGTCGTGGAGCAGCTCGTAGGGGAGGGGAAGGCTCCTCTTATCCTCCTGGGACCGAGCCTGCAGGTGAAGGCGCTGATGAACGCAGCGGGTTCGGTGTCGGTAATGCCTGTGACTCGCACCGAGGTGTTCTCGGCTCACCGGCTCGCGTTGCGCGCCCAGGTGGCGCCAACCCCGCAGGTGCGCGAGTACGTGACTTTGAAACTGCCGCTCTCCGTGTAGGCTGGCGCTACCGCCGGCCACCGACTGCGCGGATGCTACGACTCCTTGGCGCTGACCGGGCGCCGACCTCCTTATGTTTCTGCGTTCTGCTGGTCGGGTACCTGTAGAGATCGCCGGCAACTCAGGGCGGCGGGTGCGGGCCGTTGCCTGGTACGACAGGCGCCCCCGCCTGTCCCGCCTGGCAGGCGGGAAGGTCCGCGTCGCGCCGTCTCTGCACAGGCGAGGGCGCCTGTGTTACCATGATGGCCACCAGGGGTCTCTGTTCTCATCAGGATTCTAGACGCTACCGGGGCCGAGCTGCTCCTTGACGTCTCCCGTCCGACACCGTAGTATTCCCCTGTTGCACTGCGATATGACTTCGTTGACCGGCAGCACCATGCCTGCTTCCCGTTACTTCCGGCGCGTGGTGCCTCCTGCCGTAGTTGTCAGCCCGGTATCCGAAGTCGGAGGTCCGAGAATTGATATACCTCGACAATGCGGCGACCACCTGGATCGCTCCCGAGGTCCTGGAAGCCATGACGCCGTTCCTCCAGGACGACTACGGGAATCCCAGCAGCATCTACTCCCTCGCCGGGCGTTCCGCCTCGGCCCTTGAATCCGCTCGACAGACCGTCGCGGACTACCTCGGCGCCTCGCCCGACGAGATCATCTTCACCGGCGGCGGCTCTGAGGCGGACAACCTCGCCATCAAGGGCACGATGCGGAAGAAGCCGGGCGGGCACATTATCACCTCCGCCATCGAGCACCACGCGGTGCTGCACACCTGCCAGGCGCTCGAGCATCAGGGGTATGAGCTGACCGTCCTGCCCGTGGACGGAAACGGGCTAGTGGACCCGGAAGACGTGCGCCAGGCCCTGCGCCCGGACACGCAGCTCATCACGATCATGCACTCCAACAACGAGGTCGGCACCATCGAGCCGATCCGCGAGATTGCCGCGGTCGCGCGCGAGGCGGGCGCGAAGATGCACACCGACGCGGTGCAGTCGCTGGGCAAGACACCACTGAACGTGGATGAGTTGGGCGTGGACATGATGGCGTTCTCGGCGCACAAGGTCCACGGCCCCAAGGGCGTCGGCGCGCTTTACGTGCGCAAGGGCTTTCGGCCGGTGCCGCTGATTGACGGTGGCGGTCAGGAGAAGGGCCGGCGCGCGGGGACCGAGAACGTGGCGGGCATCGTCGGCTTCGGGCGGGCCGTGGAACTGCTGGGCGAGGAGGGCGAGCGGTCCGTCGAACAGATGCGCGGCCTGCGCGACAAGCTCATCGAGGGCATCATGGCGGGCATCCCCGAAGTTGTCCTCACGGGCCATCCCGAAAAGCGCCTGCCTAACCTCGCCAGCTTCTGCATCCGCTACATCGAGGGCGAGGGGATACTGCTGTCGCTCGATATGCAGGACATCGCGGCCTCCAGTGCCTCGGCCTGCACCTCCGGCTCGCTCGAGCCGTCGCACGTGCTGCTGGCGATGGGCTATCCGCACGAGATTGCGCACGGCTCCCTGCGCCTGAGCTTGAGTCGGTACACGACGGAGGAGGAGATTGACCGCGTGCTGGAGGTTCTCCCGCCCATCATCCAGCGCCTGCGAGACATGTCACCCCTGTACGCAGAGGCGATGAAACAAGAGCGAAGCGGGCAGAACGAATGAAGAGAGTAACCTTAGCGCTCGCGCTGGCTGCGGCTGTCAGCGGCAGTTCGCCGTCCTTGGCCCAGCGGGTCATCTCATCGTATGTGATTGCCGACAGCGAGGCGGTGGAGAAGGCCGCCGGGGGCACGCTGTTCGTTCACCTCGTAGCTCACGGCACGGCTCTCTCCGCAAGCGAGCTTACCGTTCAGGGCCGGCCTATCTCCGAGTGGCGCGCAGTAGCGTTCGCGAAGGCCGGAGGGGACGCACGAAGGCTGAGGCGCCTCCGGCACGAAGCCTGAGGTCGGCCCACGTGGGAGACGAGTTGGGCAGCTTGCCCTCTAGCTGGCAGCAGGCGCGGGCCGGCCTCGGCCGCTTCTCCCGCCGAAGCGGAAGAAGCGTCCTCGTGCGGCCCCCCGCCGCGGAGCCTGACGTCAAGCCGCGGTCGTCCGCTTTCGATGGGATGCCAAGCACACACCAAGGCCCGCGCGGCTCCAGGCGAATCCTAAGCGCATCCACCCCGGTGATATGAATGACCGAGAAGAGCGAGTTGCAGGAAGAAGTCGAAGAGCTAAAGAAGCAGCGCAACGCCGTCTTGCTCGTGCATAACTACCAGATCCCCGAGGTGCAGGACCTCGCCGACTTCATGGGCGACTCCCTGGGCCTGTCCCAACGAGCGGCCGAGACCGACGCGGAGGTCATCGTCTTCTGCGGCGTGCACTTCATGGCGCAGACCGCCAAGATCATCTGCCCGGATAAGACGGTGCTGATGCCTGACCCCCATGCGGGCTGCCCCATGGCGGACATGATCACTCCCGAGACGCTCCTCGACTTCAAGGCCCAGCATCCCGGCGCGCCCGTGGTTGCGTACGTCAACACCACGGCTGAGGTCAAGGCGGAGTGCGACCTCTGTTGCACCTCCGCCAACTCAGTGCGCGTCGTTGAGTCTCTTGACGAGGACAGCGTTATCTTCGTGCCCGATCGCTTCCTAGGCCTTTGGACCGCATCTCAGGTGCAGAAGGAGTTGATTCTCTGGGGCGGCTTCTGCCCCACGCACGCCGCGCTCACCCCGGAGACGGTCCGCGAGGTCCAGGCAGAGCACCCGGACGCGGCCTTCATCTGCCATCCGGAATGCCGCCCTGAGGTCACCGCGCTCGCTGACGCCGTGCTCTCCACCGGCGGCATGGGCAAGTTCGCCACGGAGACTGAGGCACGCGAGGTCATCGTGGGCACGGAAGAGGGCATGGTCTATCGCCTGCAGCAGGACAACCCCGACAAGCGGTTTTACGCCCTTCCCGGCATGGTCTGCCCCAACATGAAGCGGACCACGGCAGAGAAGGTCCTGCGCTCGCTGCGGGACATGGAACACGAGATCGTGGTGCCGCCTGAGATCGCCGACCGCGCACGCGAGCCTATCGAGCGGATGCTGGCGCTGGGATGAGTACGGCTGCCTCACCCCCGGCCCCTCTCCCTCGCAACGATCCCCCTTCGTCCCGCCCACGGGCGGGACTACGGGCGACAAGCGGCTCGGGAGAGGGGAGACAGACCCCAGCCGAGTACTTATCTAGCGTTATCGTGCGGGCAGACGCCCTCGTCTGCCCAACCATCGGATCACATTGTGCGGGCAGACGCCCTCGTCTGCCCAAGCGTCGGATCACATTGTGCGGGCAGACGCCCTCGTCTGCCCAACCATCGGATCACATTGTGCGGGCAGACGCCCTCGTCTGCCCAA
>JALGVE010000041.1 GCA_029820045.1 Candidatus Zipacnadia bacterium
TCCATGGGGCGCGTCCATACGGCCCCGGCCCGGCATCCCGCCCGATGGGCGGGACGCCCTACACCGAAAAGAAGCTTGCACGCCCGTCAGCCAGCTAAAAACGATGCTCCTGGGACGCGCACGGCCACCTTGACATGAGCCCTGGCGCAAGCTAAACTAGGGACGATGTCAAGAATGGGCGGATAGCTCAGTTGGGAGAGCGCCTCCCTCGCACGGAGGAGGTCGAGGGTTCGAATCCCTTTCCGTCCACCAAACAGCAGAAGCGGGATGCGGGAAGCTGGAGGCTGGAAACGGCCAACGACAAGGGCCGGAGATCGGTCGGAGAAGGGTCGGGCATCCTGCCCGACTCTTCTGTTGTACGGTAGGCCTACAGAAAGCGAGCCAGCGAGGTCAGGCACACGAGCAGGAATATGACCCCCTCGTCGCGGAGCAGAGCCGGATCAGCCCCCGCCAGATAGCCTAGTATCGTCCGCGCAGCCGCGCGTGGCACCGGCGCCACCCCCTCGGCCGCCGTCAGGACCAGGGCAATCCTCTTCGCGTGCCTCGCGCCAGCCTCGAAGTCGTCGCCCTCCAGTGCAGTCCGGAAGCCCCTCGCCTCACGGACCAGCTTCACGCGCGTATCCTCGTCCAGCGATCTCGCGCGCTTGAGGAGCCGCACTATGCGATGCGTCATGCGCTCACGCATTGCCGCCCGCGACACCATGTCGCCCATCAAGAGCCGATAGAAATGCTTCGGCTCCCCCAGGACCCGGCATACCGCATTGATGATCTGCATGCGCAGCACCGGCGAGCGGAACTCCGGAAGGCGCTCCAGGGCTGGCTCGATCACGCGCAGGTCACCGGTGCGGCTGGCGCCGTCGGCCAGCGCGGGGAAGGTGTTCTTCTGGAAAGGGCCCTCGAGCGCGGCGACGAGCGCCTCGCGGGCTACGTCGCCGCCAATCTCGCCCAGGGCCAGGGCCGCACTCACCCTTACCCTGGCATCATCGTCCGCCAGCGCCTCCAGGAGCGGGTTAACCGTGACGTCGGCGCCGATCTTGCCCAGCGCCTCGGCCGCCTGGGGCCTGATGTCGGACTCGTCGTCCTGCAGCTCCTCAAGCAGCGCGGGCACTCCCTCCTCGAGTCCCGCATCTCCAAGCCCTCGCGCCGCCTCGCTGCGCACCTCGGGGCTGACATCATCCAGCGCATCCACCAGCTCGGTCACCGCCAGCGGGCTGTGCGAGCGTCCCAGCGCTCGCGCCGCCTCGGCCCGCTGTTCCTCACGCCGAGCCACGCGAAACAGCGCGTAGTTGTATGCGAATCTGAGCGGACTGCCGCGGAACTGCCCAAGCAGGTATTGCGGCGAGGACGCCTCCTTTTCGACCAGCATCCGCGAGAGCAGCACCGGCACCACGAACAGCACCGCCGCCAGCGCGAAGACGACCTGAAGCGGAGCGAAATTCAGTCCCATCAGCGACAGGCCGGCCTCCGGCAGGCGCTGTCTAAGCAGCCCGCCGATGAAGGGTCCGCTGGCCGCTCCCAGCGCCATGAAGGTGGTCCAGCTTCCGAAGTAGGCGCTGTTCTCCTTGCCGGCAGGTACGATTTTGTAGAGCAGGCTGCTGTTCGCGACTGAGATGCCAGACCAACAGATGCCCGCCAGCACACGCGTGATGGGGATGAGCACGGCGTAGTTGTGCGGAGTCGTCAGCGCCCACAACGCGGGATTGATCATGCTGGGCACGATCAGAAGCTGGATGACCGGCTTCGAGCCGTAGCGCTGCACGAACACGCTCCAGAAGCGGTAGCCTATCATCATGAAGAACAGGGCGATGTTCGTGTAGATGGCCACGCGCGCATAGCTCAGGTCGAGCGCCTTGAGCATGTAGACAGCATAGAAGGCCCCCGCCATCTGTCCCGCCGCGACCCATGTGCACATGAACAGCGCCAGAGGCCGGAACTCTCTATCCCGAGTGGGCGCGGTCAGCTCCTGCCCGAAGCCTGCGGCAGGTTCCACCCTAACGTTCGGATAGGGCGTGAGACCCAGAAAAACGTAGCCAAGTATCCCGGCCAGCCAACCGACCGCGAAGACCGTGATGAAGCCGCTGTCACCAGGATTGAGGTCCAGCCACTTGCTGGCGAGGTACAGGTAGGCGATGCCGGTTATGCTGATGAACATCATACGTCGGCCGATGTAGCCCGCGCGCACCTCAGCGGGAATAACGTGCGACATCCAGCTCCCGAAGATCGGCGAGACGCTGTGCCCAAGGAGGTAAGCAGTGATCAGCAACGCGGCCACTACCGCGAATCTTGCAGCTTGCGGCACCCACAGGCCGACGAACAGGATGAGCGTGGCCGTGGTTATCTCCGCACAGCCGATAATGACCGCGAAGCGCCGCTTCCGGCGTAGCCCGCGCGTCAGATAAGAGCTGAAAAGCTGCCACACACCAATGATGCCGACGACGCTGGCCAGGAACCCGATCTGCGCTTCAGTCAAGCCCAGATGCAGGGCGTAGCCCGAGAGCACCGGGCCCGTGACGGTGGCGTTAGGACCGTAGATGGCCCATAGCACGCCGACGATGATGAAGTGTCGCAGGCTGTGCGCTACCTGCTGCTCAGTCAGGGCCTTCTGGGGAGCACTGTCCGACACGTGAGGACCTCTCCTGGGGTTGCGACCACAACGGCGACCTCGCGGGTCGCGTCGCCTATCTCAGCCTTGCCGCCATGAACACCCACAGCAGCCAGGGGAAATACGTCGCAGTTCCGAGGATGATAGCAAGCCGTGGCTGCCCGCGGAAGGACTCGTCGAACTGCTGGCACAGCCACTTGCCGCTGTTGAGCAGCCTCTCCCCGGTGGCGATGTACTGTATGAGCGCGAAGGGTAGCAGCAGGAAGACCAGGCCGTACTCCCAGAACACGATGACGACAAGGGGCAATCCGGCGCCGGCCTGGATGAAGTCCAGGGCCAGGGGATCCTGATTCCGCTGCCCGATCATCGCCGCGACCAGGATGGCCCAGGGCACCGCCATGAGCAGGGCTGCCCGCGAGACCTCCGCGTAGCGTGCCAGCTTGCGCATCGGCCATACGAGGAGCAGCAGGCACAGCAGATACCATGCGCCTACTGTGACGCCCGATGCCATGCCAGAGCCTCCCGGATGACCTCCGTTTCGAGCCTACCGCCCGTTCGGGGCAGATCTCAGCGCCGTGCCTTGCGCGGGCGGCTTCGGCCGGAGCTGACGAACTCGTACCACTGACCCTTCTTGGGGGTGGGCGGTAGGGGCCTGTCTCGCAGGCCCCGCCGATAGGTTGCGGTTCGCCTCCCGTTGCGCGCTATGATCTCGTATTGCCCACTTCGCGGTGCGGGCTGACCCGGTCGTAGCCGCTCTGCCACGCTGGTCCCTCCCTGCTGTACTGCGGTCTGCCCGCCCGCATCAAGCAAGACCTGCACCCACTCCCCGCTTGACAACGCATTCCACGTGAAGCGCACAACCTCCTCCGAGTCGCGCATGATCGCTCGCTTGCGCGAGGCCCTCACCACGCCTACAGCCAGGGCCGGTAGACCTCCGGCTCGCCCTCAATCTCCAGCCTGATGACGGAGGCGTAGGGGTTGGGCGGAAGCTCCGGCAGCCCTCGGAGCCATAGCCTGTCCTCCGCCTGCTCGAAGGCGATCTCCTGGTCGGTGTCCAGCAGCACCGCCCGCGCAACCGGGCTCTTGATCATGCCCACCGTCATCTCAGAGCCGAGCCACTTCGTGGCGACGAGGTAAAGAGCGTCGCCGACCATCGTGGGCTGGCCGAAGCCGCCCCACTGCAGCGGACAGCGGCGCGCGCCGTAGATGGCCTCGCCGTTCACGCGCATCCAGGCGCCTATCTGCTCCAGCCGCTCGGCCGCCTCGGGCGGGAAGGCGCCGTCCGGGCGCGGGCCGACGTTCAGCAAGAGGTTCCCGCCAAGGCTGGTGACGCGAACCAGCGTGGCGATGAGTTCACTCGCGCTCTTCCAGGCCCGGTCGCCTGCATGCCACCCCCAGCTCCCGTTCATGGTCATGCAGGTCTCCCACGCGCGCCCCGCCGCAGAGGCCGCGACATGCTGCTCCGGGGTGTCGTAGTCCTCCGGCACCCGTGAACGGTTGTTGATCACGATCTCCGGCTGCAGCTCGCGTACCATCGCATTCATCTCATCGGCCTTCCAGCCCTCGCCGTCATAAAGGCCGCCACCGTCGTACCACATGACGGCCAGCTCGCCGTAGTTACTGCAAAGCTCACGCACCTGGCCGTGGATGTACTCCAGGAAGCGCTCGTGCCCCTCGGCGTCGCCGCGGTGGCCGCACTCGTAGTCCGGGTGATGCCAGTCCTTGAGCGAGTAATAGAACCCCAGCTTGAGCCCCCCAGCGTGGCAGGCCTCGGCAAGCTCCGCCATCAGGTCGCGCCCACAGGCGCTATGCGCGGTCGTGTAGTCGGTCAGCTTGCTGTCGAAGAGGCAGAAGCCGTCGTGGTGTTTGCTGGTGCACACCAGGTACTTCATGCCGGCGTCCTTCGCCATCCCGACCCACTCGTCGGGCCGGAAGCGCTCCGGATTCCACGCGTGCGCAATCGGCTCGTACTCCTCGATGGGCCACCTCTCGCGGTTCATCACCCACTCGCCGCGCTCAAGCGCCGAGTACGCGCCCCAGTGGATGAACATCCCGAAGTGCGCGTCGAGGAACCACTGCAGGTGCGGGCTTGTCACGTCGCCCACTCGGACCTCGCTCATCTGTCTTCCTCTCCTTGGCGGCACGAAGGCGGACCTACTCGACGCCCATCGCCTTGAGGTTGTCGAAGCTGATCTTCAGACTCTCGAACGGGTCGCGCTGACAGGTATCCTGCTCCACGATGTACCACTCTATCCCCGCCGCCTCACAGGCTTCGATGATACCCGGCCAGTCCAGGTTCCCCTCGCCGATCTCAGCGTAGGTCTGCTGGCCGTCAAGGATGATCATGTCCTTGAAGTGAATGATTCGCGAGCGGTCACCGAGCCAGTTGATCCACGCCACCGGGCTGGCGCCCCCGTGCTGGAGCCAGTAGGTGTCAAGCTCGGCCTTGAAGTACTCAGGGTCGCTGTCCTCGTAGAGTATCTGCAGGATAGTGCGATCCCCGGCCTTCGCAAGCTCCCAACTGTGATTGTGATAGCCGAAGGTCAGCCCGCCCTCGGCCAGCTTCTTCGCGACCTCTGAGGCGTCCTTCGCGAACTCCGAGTACTTGCCCGCCTCGCGGTACTCCTTCGCCATGCCGCCGATTGCCGGGTACTTGCAGCCAAGTATCTCGTGCTCCTCGATGACGCCCTCAGGGTCATCGCGCATACGCTCGTAGGGGATATGCGTGGCGCAGACTGTCAGCCCCTCGCCGTCGCAGATCTTGCGCAGCTCAGTTGGGTCCATCGGCGCCAGCGCCGAAAGCTGCACGGCCTCGTAGCCGATGGCGGCGACCTTCTTCATCGTCTCGGCAATGTCTTTCGGGTTCTGCGTGAACTCCCGCACGGTGTAAAGCTGAGCGGCTATCTTCGAATGTGCCATGTCAGTTCCTCCTCACGTCCTTGCTTTGCGCGGCGCGTACTTCTCTGGGCCGTGCTCACGCACCTGCCGCTCTCCCACATTCCGCGAACGCTGCCCGGCTCCTCTCTCGCCGGCAGGTCTGTGCCGGTGCCACGTCGAAGCACATGAAGCAAGTACTGTGTCCGGGACTACGGAGGAGGCGCGCGCCATGTCGAGTGAGATTCGCCTCGGGCTCATCGGCTGCGGACGTGTCATGTCGGCGCATCTGCGCGGGTACAAGACGCTTCGTGACGCCGGCTATCAAGACTTCCGCATCACGGCGCTCCTCGCGCACAAGGAAGACGATGCTCTGCGCTTCCGTCGGCGTGGCGAGGGACCGGAGCCACGCCCTCCCGCCTCCACGAACCCCAGTGACCCGCTCGGCGCGCCGCATATGTACGTCAGCGATGTCCATGATGGCGAGGTTGAGGTCTACACGGACCTCGACACCATGCTCGCGCACGCGCCCATTGACGCCGTCGAGGTCTACACGACCCACCAGACGCACCACTCCATCGCCATCCGCGCCCTGCAGGCCGGCAAGCACGTCGCCGTGGAGAAGCCGATGGCGATGAGCGTAAGAGCGGCCCGGCAGATGGCCGAAGCCGCCGAGGCCGCGGGCAAGACGCTCTGCGTGCTCGAGAACGCGCGTTACAACCTTGGCACCCGCGCCGCCGCCTGGCTGGCGAACTCCGGGATGCTCGGCGACCTGCAGCTTCTGCTCAGCCTCGTCATCGGCATACCCGAGTGGAGCCCCGACAAGATACTGGGGCATACGCGCTGGCGGCACCGCCGTCTCGCGGCGGGAGGCATCGCGGTTGACTTCGGCGTGCATCTGATGGACTGGGCGCGGCAGGTCGCCGGCGAGATTGACGAGGTGTCCGCCCTCGCCCGCATCCTGGAACCTGTCCGCCGCGAATACGGCGAGCAAGGGAACGTCACCGAGGAGATTGAGGCCGACGCCGAGGACCTGTTCCTCTCTCACGTGACCTTCCAGTCAGGCGCCGTCGGTGAGTTCGGGTTCTGCGCGGCTGGCCACGGCGAACCGCTCTCACTCCCCGGTGGCCGCGCGGTCTACGGGACCAACGGCTGTCTGAAGGAGGGCGAGGTCATTCTCGATGACGGCGCCCGCCAGCCGCTCAATGATCTCTTCGACCGGCAGGCGGATGCCGACCTCAAGGAGCGCCTCTTCCCGCTCGGGCTGAGCGACTCGTTCGCGTTGGAGAAGCACGACTTCCTGACCGCCATCGAGAGCGGCCGTGAGCCGGAGATGACGGGCCTGGAGGGCCTGAGGGACCTGGCGGCTGCGTTCGCGATCCTCGAGTCATCGCACGCAGGATGCGCAGTCAAGGTGGCCGAGGTCGAGTCCGGCGAGGTCTCCGCATATCAGGACGAGCTGAACGCGCACTGGGGGGTGGAGTGAGGGACGACGGCGGACAGGAATGTCCGCCCCACCACAGTGGGCGATCGCTCTCCTCCAATCCCGACGGTGGCGCAGACATTCCTGTCTGCGACGGCGGCGAAGCCGCCGAGTCTCGTTCGCTGTTGGTCGGAAGTCGGATGTCAGAAGTCGGATCTCGGAGGCAATGACATGACCACTTACAGCCGCATCATGATCTGGGGCGCGCACCCCGACGACGAGATCACCATGGGCGGCACCATCGCCCTGATGTCCAACGCCGGCTGCGAGGTCGTCGTAGTAACCTTCTCCAAGGGGGACGCCGGCTTCTGCCGGGCGGAGTGGGCAGACACCATCGCCGACATGCGCAGGCAGGAGGCCGCAGCCTGTGACGAGATCCTCGGCATCAGCGAGCGCGTCTTCCTGGAGCTGCCGGACCAGGGCGTGCGCCATGAGTGGCCGACGACGCGGCGGCTCATCGGGCTGCTGCGCAAGCATCGCCCGCAGGCGCTCTTCACCCAGGGCCCCGAGGACCGCAACTCCGACCACTGCGCCATCGCCGCCATGACCGACGAGATTGTCTGGCAGGCCGCCGAGAACATCCTCGCCGACGAGGGCGAGCCCTACGCGGTGCCGCTGGTCTACCTGTACTCCGGGCATGGTAACCTCGGCCCGGCGATAGAGGTGGACGTCACTGAGGTCGCCGACCGCAAGATCGAGGCGTGGCTGAGCCAAGAGACGCAGGTGGAGATGCTGCCGCGCATACGCGAGCGGATGGAGAACCTGCGGCGTGCCATCGCCGAGGAGCGGGAGCGCGCCACGGAGCGCTTCGTCATCTGGGAGCGCAATGTCCTGTCGGACTTCCTGCCGCTGCCGTGACCCCGGGTCTCTTCAGCCTGTGACCGAGAAGTGCGTGGGGAAAAAGGGGACAGTCACCCATTTCCCCGTCACGGGTTGTGACGAGCGGAAGCGAAGGGAGGGAAATAGGTGACTGTCCCCCTTTTCCCGCCTGTCGGCGGGCCGAAGGCCCGCAGGAACGAGGCTGAGACGACTGTGCACACGCAACGCCCGAGGGCGGACAGGCGAGGGCGCCTGTCCTACCATACAGCCTTGCATAGGCTCTAACACCCCGCCCGAAGGCGGACAGGCGAGGGCGCCTGTCCTACCATACAGCCTTGCATGGGGTCTAGCGCCCCGCCCGAGGGCGGACAGGCGAGGGCGCCTGTCCTACGATAGGGCCGCAGCGCAACTTGACACGGCGCCTTGCGCAGGTTAGAATTATCATGAGGCTGCCGGGTGGTCTAGTGGTAAGACGGCTGACTCTGGATCAGTAAATCGCAGGTTCGAATCCTGCCCCGGCAGCCAGTTCGTATGTACGGCCCCCCAACATCCGACCACAGACCTCAGACCAACGGCAAACAACCACCAAGCTCGACGCGCCGACCTGGCTACCCGCGCTATCTGACCGGGTAACGCAACTCTTGTTGGACGTAAAGGACCCGAGGTTATCCGTTGTTAGTCCGAGGTCCGATGTCCGGGGTCCGAGTTCTGCGTAACTGCCCGCAGGCCGCGCCGATCCCCTGGCCCTTGCTCTCCCGAATGCTGACGTTGAGGCCGCCCTGCTTGCACTTGCGTGCGAAGGCCGCTACCCGCCGCGGGTCCGGCGCCTTGAAAGGCCGCTCCGGCACCTCGTTGAAGGGAATGAGGTTCAGATGGTGCGGCAGCGGGCGCAGGAGCCGCACCAACTTCAGGGCCTCCTCGAAGCCGTCATTCACCCCCTCCAGCAGCACGTAGGCGAAGGTAACGGGCTGCCCGTCGCGCGCCTCCGAGAACCCTCGGCACGCCATCATCAGGTCCGCGAGGTCCCAGCGCGCCACGCCGGGCATCAGCCGGTCCCGCAGCTCCTGGTCGGCGGCGTTCAGCGACACGGTCAGCTCGGTCGGCGGCCCCTCCCGCGCGTAGCGATGGATCGCCAGCACTACGCCCGCCGTGGAGACGGTGATGTGCCGGGCTGAGATCGCCAGCGCCCTTTTGTCAATCATCCGCTCGATGCTCGCGACCACGGCCTCGTAGTTGAGGAAGGCCTCGCCCATGCCCATGAATACGACGTTGCGGATGACCCCGACCCGCGCCCGCAGCGTGATGAGTTGGAGCAGTATCTCGCCCGCCGAGAGGTCCCGCTCCAACCCGCCGATGGTGGAGGCGCAGAAGGCGCAGCCGATTGCGCAGCCCACCTGGCTTGACAGGCACGCCGTCCGGTAGCCATCCATGTCCATCGCCACGCACTCGACCTGCCCCCCGATGCCTCTCTCCCTCCCGGCGGAGCGCTTGCGCTCCGCCGCCGACGGCGCCGAGGGCAAGCCCTCGGCTGGGTAAGGCTCTTCGGCGCCCACAGCCCCGGGCATCTCCAGCAGGAGCTTGATCGCCCCCTCGCTTTCGGCGACCGCCACCGGCTCCAGCGGGCCGATGTCGAACTCCGCGGCCAGCGCCTCCCGCAGGTCCTTGGAGACGTTGGTCATCTCCTCAAAGCTCGCGGCGTTGTGCTGGTAGGCCCATTCAAGGACCTGACCAGCGCGGTACTTCGGCTCGCCTCGCTCGGCAAGCCACGCGACCAGGTCATCGTGGGACAGTTCGTAGAAGAGCGACTTCGCGTCTCCCATGTCTGCGCTCCTGAACGCCACTTGCGTGCTTCCTGCTCCGTTCTCGGTCAACCTGCGTGTAACAGTTAGCCCAGGCGAGCCGTCGTGGTTCAAGTTGCCCTGTGCGCTGCCCGATGCTTACAGCGAGGGTCCGGCGGGCACGACCGTTGTCCTGGGGCTTCCGGCGAGCTCAGATAGGTAGCGATTCGAGCCGCCTTCGGGGTCCGTCGGACCATAAACGCCGGCGAAGGTGGTTCAGGGTTCGGTGGGCGACATTCTCGCAGCAACCCCTCGCAGCCCCCTGGGGGGTTCGTCGCCCACCGAGCAAGCCCGGCCGCAGTTCCGCCTCGCCGGGACTGAGGTCGAAAGCAGCGGGGCACGAGAGCCCGGCTCGTGCCCCGCCATTCCTCTCGCTCCAGCGCGCGCTTCGCTACCGCGGCACTTCCTTGACCGGTTCGACGCCGTAGGCGCTCAGCTTGTACGGCGTCCGATTCCGGTCGCGGGCCCTGGCGTAGATCACGAAGCCCTGGCCCACCTTCTGGTATCTCTCGATGCACGCGCCATCGAAGTTCCTGAGTATGCGCTCAGCATCCTCGGGTCGAAATGCCAGCTCCCTGAGCGTGAACGGGTCCACGAAGTCAGGGTACACCGGGTAGCCCTCAATGCTGGTGTGAATGCGCCGGAGGGCCTCCTGCGCCGTGGTGCGACGCGTGAAGTCAGCCGCGCCCACCGCCCAACTGCACTTGCCGATCCCCAGGATGGAGAGCGGCAGATCAAGGATCGAGGTCAGCTTCAGCTCGACCTTCTTCAGCCAGGGATCGGGCTCAACGGTCTGCTGAAGCGGGGCCTGGTTGAATGAGCTGCGCGTGGGCACATCAATCTGAGCCCGGCGCTCCGTTCCCCTTCCGTACACGACGCTCGTCAACGTATCCTGAGCAAGCTGGGTGCCCCTTCCGGTAAACCCGGTGACGTCCACCTGGCCGTCGCTGCAGGCGAGATACGTCGTCTTGTTGGAGGGATCATAGGCCACGGAGAAGCGCGTGCCGCGCACGGCTGCGACTGAGGACGGAGTATGAACCTTGCACCGGGAGTCTCTGCCGAACTTCCCGGATACCCGCGCCCACATCCGCCCCGCCAGCAGCGTGAACGACCGGCTGCGCCACTGCCCGCCGCGGTGGTACTCCAGCAGCCGGACCTTGAAGGTCGAGCTTGGCGCCAGAGTCACAACACTCCCGTCAGGAAACAAGAGGGCAACCCAGCCGTTGGCACCAGTCTTGACGAGGTTGCCGTCCGCCAGCTTCTCGTCCACCGTCACCGACGCGGGCCCACTGACCTGCGTGACCGTCGCGTAGAACTCCTGGTTCTCGCGCCGCACCGCGTCGGCAATGACCACAACGAAGATGACTACCAGAGCGATGATGATGCGCCGGTCCACGTACTTGCGCCACCTGCCGCTGCGCCGCTTACGGACCGCGCGTCGCGTTTGCTGCTTACCGATCGCAGCAAACGCGTCCTCGAGTATCTCCTGATCGGTCTGAGGCTCCGACTTCTTTTTCCGCCCGAATAGCATGGCTTCCCACCTCCCAGACTACTGTGCGCGATGATGTGCACACGAGTCGAACCTCAAGGCCCCCTCACGTCACGCGACGCCACCGGGCCGCTACGTCTTCTCCGCTCCGGCCGCACTGTACTCGCCCGCGCGTCCGAAGATCCTGATCTTCTGTTCCCGCCCCCGCACCTCCGCCTGCCCTATCTCCACGAGGTCCACTATCCCCTCCGACAGCCTCTCCGCACTGGTCTCGCTTGCCAGGAACATGACGCCATATTCCTTGGTCATGCCCTCAATCCGCGAGGCGGTGTTTACCGTGTCGCCAATGGCCGTGTACTGCATCCGCTCGTCGCTGCCAACGTTGCCGATGATAGCCTCGCCGGTGTGTATCGCAACGCCGATTCTGAAGGGCGTGCGGTCCTCCTGCCCCTCCCAGTACTGATTGAGTATCTCCAGGCGCTCCAGCATCTCCAGCGCCGCCTGGGCCGCGAGGTCAGCGTGATCCGGCTGATTGCCGAACGCATTCCAGATAGCCATAATGCCGTCGCCCATGAACTTGTCCAGGTAGCCGTCGTGGTTGAAGATGGCCTCGCTCATTTGTGTCAGATACTCGTTGAGCTGCGCCACCCAGATCTCGGGCGCTACCCGTTCCGACAGCGTCGTTGAGCCGCGAACGTCAGCGAACAGGAAGGTCACCTCGCGCGTGACTCCCTGCGCAACTAGGTCGGGCTCTTCACTCAACTCCCTCAGCACGTCCGGCGACACATACGCCGCGAATTGCCCGCGGATCATCCTCTTGTCCCGCCCGAGGCGCTCCGGGATCGCCACTGCCAGCGGCACCGCGGCCACCAGCAGCACCGCGCCGTACGGGATCACCGTGTGGAAGTGGCTGAAGGCGACGAAGAACGAGGGCACCGCGATGATGCCCACAATGCCCGCCGCCATCGCCGGGCCTATCACTTCGCCTCCGCTCCAGGCCGCCCACCCCACCAACAGACCCAACGCCAGCGCAAACAATGCCCAGTTCAAGTCCCTCGTCCTGTCGAACCGGGGGCCGGTGTGCAGCAGCGTGTTGACTATGTTTGCGTTGGTCTCAAAGCCCAGGAACTCGCGGCCCGTGGCGCGGTAGGGAGCCGGGCGGAAGTCAGTGAATCCGGTGGCGCTCCAGCCTACGATGACTATCTTGTCCTTGAACCTGCTCGGGGGCACACGGCCTTCCAGCACTTCCCAGAAGCCGACTCTGTCAATGGTCCCGGTCGGGCCGGAGTAGGTGATCAGCATGGAGCCATCACGGTTCAGCGGCGCCACTACCTCGCCGAACTCAAGATACCCCGCAGGGACTGTGCGCACGATCTCCTCGGGCGTCTTCTTGCTGGCTACCTGGGCGATGGCCGTGGCGAGGTGCGGGTATATCCTCCCGTCATAGCCCTGGCGCAGCGGTTGCACCCGGCGGTAAACGCCGTCGGCATCCGGGGCGATGTCTACGTAGCCGATGGCCGCCGCAGCGCGAGCCAGCTCTGGAATAGGCGGCTTCATGGTCTGGGTCTGAATGGTCTCAAGGTGGACAGGCTCCCGCGGCGGCGGGTACGACCAGTCAACCGCCTCCTCCCCCGGCGAGTACTCCATCTTCGCGGGCCTGTACGCAGCCAGCACAACATTGCCAGCCTTCCTGATGGCCTCCGCGAACCGCTCATCGCCCTCGGGGTCGCGCTCATCCGGCTCGGTGAACAGCACATCGAATGCTATGACACGCGCGTTGGGGACCTTGCTCAGAAGCTCAGCATGAACGCTGCGTGACCACGGCCAGCGCCCCAGATGCTGCGGTTGGAGGCTGGTGCCGTCTATGGCAATGAGCACGATGTCGTCGGTGAGCAGCGGATCGGCGTACTCGTAGGCCACGTCGTAAGCGAAGTCCTCGACGAGGGAGAAGACAAAGAGGTTCGAGGTCAGAGGCACATACCTGAAGACTACCACCACGACGGCTATCACGACCGCAGTCATGATGCCGCGCCGCCGTATCTCTTTTCTACGATGCGTGAAGGTGGGGTCGCCTGCCAACCTCTTCCCTCCCGGTGGCTGCGGTAATCCCATTATACCCGTTCTGACGTGGCCCACTCCGCCACGTTGTGGGCACAGTCAGCGGCTACCTGGGAAAGACGTAGATGATCAGCGCCGCAGCCAGCACGTAGAGCACGACGTTGGTCAGAAGAGGGATGTCCGTCAGCAGCGTCTGATCCGGGTGACCGCCTCCATCCTTCTGGTGCATCAGGTAAAGGTAGCGGAAGATGCCGTAGATGACGAACGGGACTGTGTACATGAGTCGCGCACTGCCGACTTCCTGCACGGTTCGCTCGGAGATAGTGTAAAGGCAGTAGGACATCACGGTCGAGGCCGTAACCACCGCGATCATCTGGTCCAACAGGTTGAGGCTGTATTTCGCCAGGGCGCCGCGATGGTCCGCAGCTTCGTCCCCCAGCAAGACGATCTCCCCCCGGCGCTTGCTGAGGCCCAGGAACAGCGCCAGCAGCAGCGTGCAGATCAGCAGCCAGGGGGAGATGACGACATTGATCGCTTCGGCCCCGGCGACCGCGCGCAGTACGAAGCCGAAGGCGATGGCGAACACATCGAGGATCACTCGCTGCTTTAGCACGAACTGATAGAGCAGCATCAGGCCCGCGTAGGCCGTTGCGGTAGCGCCCAGGCCCGCGTTGATGTAGAACGAGCCTCCGAGCGCAATCGCGACGAAGACCGGAGCTGCTGCCAGGGCCACGGGGATCGGCAAATCGCCGCTGGCTACGGGCCGCTTACACTTGTCGGGGTGCTTGCGGTCCTCCTCGTAGTCAATCACGTCGTTGATCAGGTAGACGGCGCTGGACAGCAAGCAGAAGAAGACGAACGCGGCGATGGACAGGGCCACCGCCTCGGCGTCGCTCATCCTGCGCGCGAAGATCAGCGCCGCGAAGACCAGCAGGTTCTTCGTCCACTGCCGCGGGCGCATGCCCCGCCCTAACGCGAGCAGCACCTTCATTCTGCCTCCCGAGTTCGCAGCAGCGGGAAGGCGATGACCTCCCGCAGGTTCGGCGCGTCAAGAAGCAGCATCGCCAGCCGGTCCACCCCGAGCCCCATGCCGCCCGCTGGTGGCATGCCGTACTCCAGCGCCGTCACGAAGTCCTCGTCCAGCGGATGCGCCTCCTCATCGCCGGCCTCACGGGCCGCCGCCTGCTGCTCGAAGCGCCGCCGCTGATCCAGCGGATCGTTCAACTCGGCGAAAGCATTGCCCAGCTCCTCGCCGCCGATGAAAGGCTCAAAGCGGAAGGTGGTGTCCAACTCCTCGGGCTTGCGCTTGGCCAGGGGCGAGATCGCGACCGGGTAATCCACCACGAAGGTCGGCTGAATCAGCTCCGGCTGGACGTACCTGTCAAAGGCCTTGTCAAGCAGCGCGCCCCAGTTGTCTGCGTCAGTGTGCCCGAGGTCGAGCTCAGCGCACGCCGCGCGCGCCTCCTCATCGCCCGAAAGCTCCCTGAAATCCACGCCTGTTGCCTCTTCGACAGCGGCCAGCAGCGGCAGTCGTCGCCAGGGCGGGGCGACGTCAATCTCATTGCCGCGGTATGTGAAGGTCGTCCCCTCGCAGACCTCCTCGGCGAGTTCCACGACCAGGCCCTCGAACAGATCCATCATGTCCTCAAGGTCGGCGTAAGCCTGATAGGCTTCGAGCATGGTGAACTCCGGATTGTGCCGGGCGTCCACGCCCTCGTTCCGAAACATTGGCCCGATCTCATAGACCTTCTCGAAGCCACCGACCAACAGCCGCTTGAGGTACAGCTCGGGCGCGATGCGCATGTAAAGGCGCATGTCGAGGGCGTTGTGATGCGTGGTGAACGGTCGCGCGTTGGCGCCACCGTATATCGGCTGCAGGATCGGCGTCGAGAACTCGACGAAGCCCCGCTCTTCGAGGCTGCGCCTGAGCCTCGTGATCATGCGAGCGCGTTTCTTGAATACCTCGCGCACCTCTTCGTTGACGATCAAGTCAAGGTAGCGCTGCCGATACCTGGTCTCAACATCCTTGAGCCCGTGGAACTTCTCCGGCAGGGGCCTGAGCGACTTCGCCAGCAGCGTGAAGTCCTCCAGCAGCAGGCTCACCTCACCGCTGCGCGTCTTCATGAGGTTGCCGCGCGCGCCGACGATGTCCCCCAAGTCGAGGTCAAGGAAGCGCGCAAACACCTCCTCGCCCAACTCATTGAGCCGCGCGAAGAGTTGCACCTGTCCCGACCCATCGGCCAGGTCCGCGAATGCGGACTTGCCGTGCTGACGGATTGCCATGAGCCGGCCCGCCACCGTAATGTTGTTGCCCTCAAGCTCCTGGAAATGCTCTTGCAGCTCGGCGGCCAGGTGGGTTCGCTCGTACTTCGTCTCAGCGAACGGGTCTCGGCCCTCCTGCTGCATTGCTTTGAGTTTCGCGAGCCTCGCCTCGCGCTGATCGCCTTGCTCTGACATGTGTCGTACCTTTCTTGGCAACGCCGGGCCAGGGCGGCGAACAGGGGTACGACGGGCGCCCTGGCCGTGAGCGCGGCTGGCGCTTCGCGCAGATGAGGGCCTCGTTTCCCAGAAATGCAGATGGCGCCGCAGGCCATCCATGTCGTTGCCACGCGGAGGGGCCGCCCGAGGGCGCTTCTGCCGCGGCAGAAGCGCGCGAGGCCGGCCCACGCACAAGCACTGCGCCTTGGTCTGCCTCAGGGCAGCGTCGGACCTGCTGCCTGGTGACAGACGCGGGCCGACCTCAGACGCCTTCGCCCCGCTTACGCGGGACTTCGGCGCCTTCGTGCGGCCCCTCCGTCACGGCGCCATCGCCTCGCGACGGAGACCGAGGTGGGCGGCAGCCATCCCTCTGAACCCCGCCCCATTTCTCCAAAGCAAGGAGGGCGCCTGTGCCACCCTATTACGCTCCTGGGACCCTCTGTCTGCTCTGCGCCGCTCGCCGCCTTATCCTTTCGATGGTCTCCTCGTCAACTGCTCTCTCGAAGCTGCGGAAGCCGGCCAACTCAAAGCCATGCTTCCTCCCCAGCCCCGCTATCTCGCGAACGCGCGCCAGCTCCAGATTCCGCCCCAGAGAGTAGTCCTCAATGCGGCCCTCCAGCGCGAGGATCATGGTCTCCGCCATGCAGGCGTACGCCATCCCCGGCGGGAAGCCGAAGTCGAAGTTGAAGTTCACGCGCCCAGGCACACGCACAACGCCACCCTCGATAACCAGCACGTCATCGCGCTCCTTGGCAACGCGCACCGACACATCTCGGGGCCGCGCTACGTCGCAGACTACCGTTCCGGGCCGCAGCATCTCCGGCTCAATGATCGCCTCCACCGCCGAGGTCACCGTGACCACCATCTCTGTCTGCCGCAGGGCCTCGGCCACGTCGGTACTGACTTCCACCTGGGCGCTGCCGTTAGCCTCAAGCTCCTCTTTGATCTCCTCAAGCGCCTCGCGCCGGCGTCCTATCAGTATCAGCCGCGCGACCTGCGGCGCGAGCAATTGAGCGCAGACACGGCCGATGGAACCGGTCGCTCCCAGCACGCCCGCGGTGGCGTTCTTGACCTCGATTCCCATCATCGCGGCCGCTCGAAGCGTGCCCTCGACGGCCGTCGCTACCGTGTAGCTGTTGCCGGTGGTTACGCCTATGTCCAGCTTCTCCGCGACCGTTATCCCCGCGTCGCCGACGACCGCCGTCAAGGCGCCGAGCCCCACGATCTCCGCCCCCAGGTCCGCGGCCATCTGCCCGGCCTCCACGATCTTGCGGGTGCTGAGCCGCGCATCCGATTCGACAAGCTGCCGCGAGGTCAGCGGACAGCCCACGAACCAGCCTTCGGTCTCCGCGCCGGTCGGGGATTGAATCCCCTCAATCTTGCTGATGTACCTGGCCGACATGCGGCTCGCCACGAACTCCACCAGTCGGTCCGGCAGCCAGCGCGCCACGGGGTACTTGCGCGCGATGTCCGATACATCGAGCGCATGAAGGATGAACGCGAACCTATTCAAATCGGCGCCTCACTCTGTCTTGCGTCGTCAGATCACGCACTGTAGGCTCCCAGCCAAGTTCCTCGGCCAGCTCCAGGTAGTCCTCCGGCTTAAGCTCCTGCGCCGTCTTTCCCAGCAGGCACATGAACACGCCCTCCATCACGTTCGTCGCAAAGCTCCGCCCCTCGATGACCGGCGTGGTCGTCACCAGTAGCTTCACGCCCCGCTGCTGCAGCTCCGCGACATCCTGCTCGGTAGTGGTGTTCGTGATTATGATCTTGCCCGACAGGTCTTCGGGCATGTGCCGTCTGATGAACAGGAAGTCG
>JALGVE010000152.1 GCA_029820045.1 Candidatus Zipacnadia bacterium
CACCGCGGTGATCTCCATCATCCCCATGATCTCGCGCACCTTGAGGATCTCCAGGCCGTACTCTTCCTCGGCGAGGCGGAAAGTCAGATACTTGCCGCCCAGGTCCCTACTCGCTACGGCGGTGGCGGCTTCTGTCTCAGCCATGCTCTTCCTCCTTTCTGTGCCCGGTCGGGCTGGAACGCGGATGGGCTCCGGTTCGGAGCCACTGCTAGCCTTGTCCCTAGTTACGGGCGTCTTGGGGCAGCCCAGCGTCTTCGGTCACTGGGGGATATCGGCAAAGCAGGAGTGAACTTGAGGCAAACAATAACAGTTATGCCCTCAGAAGCAGGTACATTCGACAGACGAGGCATATCTGCGAGAGTTTGCCACTACACAGAACGAGAATCACGGGTGGGGGGGGACGCATGCCTTCGAGCGATCGCACCAGCCGCTTGATCTCAGCCGCTGGGTTCCGCACGCCAACAGCGCGGAGCACCTGGCTAGCTTGGGTGCTCACCCTCGGATTGGGCCACAACGTGCGCTCTCGCAGGATCACGGGTGCTGTGCGCACCTGGTCACACAGCCTCAACGCCTCGTCCGCAGAGAGGTCCACGCCTGCAGCCCTCAGGGCATGCCGTAAGCTTTGATATAGAGAGCCAGCCAGGATGCAGAGGATGCAGTGCCCAATCACCCGCTGCTCATTCTGGTGACGGACGGGCCGCAGGCCCAGCCTGCAGGTCAGGATGCGCAAGGCATCAAAGACCGGATGGAGGGGGAAGCCGCTGGAGGCCAGCATCTGGTCATCCGGCTCGAGGCCTCGGGCGCGCCAGATGGAGTTCCCGGCGGCGGAACGCCACTGCCGGAGCATAGCGTCGTCCTGCTGAAAGCTGAACTCGCCCTCTTTCGCCTCGAAGGTGAAAAAAGGTGCAGCCTCGGTGTCGCGCAGAATGCGGTGGGCATGGCTCGCGATCGTGTGCTCTCTTCTCACCCGACCTGAAGCCACATGTCGAGCGAGCTGTTGAAGTCGCTTACGGGTCTGATCGAGGTTGCGCTCAAGGGTACCCAGCGTTTGCTCCGCTCGATCCGGTCTGTGTAACACGAGGTAGTGGTCGCCTTCTGCCTCCTGCAGCGGCCACACCTTGAGGCCGTCCGGCAGCAAGCACGCCTGCTGTCCCTCCGCCCTGCCGAGCAAGCTGCGAGCGCGAGCGCGTGGGACGTCACGCAGGCTCAGCATATACTGATAGCCGAGGCGCTCGAGGGCTTTGAGTTGCGCGTCGGTGAATACCTCACGGTCAGCGACGACGGTCATCTGGCTGATAGGAAAGTCCGCCCTCAGCGGCGAAACCATCCTCTGCAGCGCCTCCACATCCGCGAGCGCGCCGCGACGAACGCGGCAGGCGATGGGGAAGCCGCTGTTGGTGATGACCAGGAAGAGCACAAAGGGCCGATGCCGACGGCGGCGTCTTGCCAACCGTCCGCTGCGGAGTGGGCGGGTCAAATCGTCCTCGAAACAAGTGCTGGAGAGGTCATGCACGATCAGGGCCAGTTCGCCGCTGGGGTCATAGAACCGCCGGACGTGGTCTAGACGGGCAAGCTCGACATGGCGTTGGTGCTTGGCCAGGACGTCCAGGGTGGCCAGGAGATGATGGTACTTGATCTCGGCAACATGCGGGGGTCTGATGAGGTGATGTTGGAGGCGATGGACCGAACGCTTAGACCCAGGGCCTAGCAGTTGGGCAGTGAGTGCCAGCGACAGCGCCTGCCTCAGGTCGAATTCATGACGGGTATCAAGTGTTTCAATAAGTCGCCCCAGTCCAGCGCCATCGAATAAGGCCCCGACCAGCAGGGGACCACCAACCCGCCGTGAAGCACCTATCTCAGCGCGCTTGTGCGCGAGGTCGCTCGTCTCCTGTGGAGACAAGGCGTCCAGGTGGGCCAGGGTCTCCTGGATGACTCTTGTTCCCTCGCGGCGCGTTTCGCACAGGTCGTGGTACGTGTACGTTTTGTTTCCGCGTTTGACATGTCGCTTACGTAGGTAGACGGGCCGTCACCTCCTGCTGCCACGCTCATGATACAATAGCCGGAAAGGCGAGGGAATTCAATAGGGCGCCCGTGAGGCTTGACGACAGGCTAGCTGGACGGCAGTGAGGGAGGGACCTGGGACTACTCGGTGCAGGTCTACCGAGTACTCCTGACTAAGATGTCAGAGGGACTGCGGAGTTAGTCGAGCATTCGCGCCACGAAGGGAGATAGAGATGAGGACCATGGTCGAGGCCCTGCTGCTGGTGGCGGCGATGATGGTGTCGGCGCCTTGCGGGCACGCCGAGGAAGCGCTGCGGGTTGAGTTCGATACAGACCCGGGCTTCGAGGCCATGCCAGGCTGGCTCGGCAACCCCTCGGACGCGCCGCGCGTGGAGATAGCGGACGGCGTGGCGAGCTTTGTCGTGCCCGAGCCGAACCGCGGCATGAAGTGGCTGCTTGCCCCGGAGCCTGTGGACATCGGCCTGTTTCCGTGGCTGGTGCTGCGCTACCGCACGCACAACTACGACCCGGCCAAGCCCGACTACCTCGTCTACCTGCACACGGATAAGAAGGGCGAGGGACCACGGCTGCTGCGCGGCGACGAGATGCAGACGGATGGGCAGTGGCACCTCGTCGCCATCAATCTCCTCGACCTCAATGCGGGCTCGATGCTGGATCAGATTGCCTTTCAGACCCAGGCGAACGAGCAGGGCAACGGGCGCCTCGAGGTTGACTTCTTCGCCTTCGCAGATGTCCCGCCCGAGGGTGCCGAGGGCGTGAGGAAGGAGACAGGCCCGGATAAGGTCACCATGATTGAGACGCGCGATCCGACGATCTTCAAGGCGGAACCGACCTGGCTTTCCCAACCGACCGAGAGTCCGCACGTGGAGGCGACCGAGGATGGCGTTCGCTTCACAGTGCAGGAGGCTGGCCGGGGGATGAAGTGGTCGTTTGCGCCCCCCGCTCCCATCGAGGGCGCCCGCTGGCTCTCCGTGCGCTACCGCGCGCAGGGGATGCGGCGCAACGCCGATTACTTCGTCTATCTCGCGGGCGCCCCTGGTGGTCAGGCTGAGCAGGAGCAGTACTGCATTCGTCTGAACGACGTGGTCTCCGATGGCTCCTGGCAGGTCGTGGTGCGAGAGGTGGAGGTGGACCGCATCGTAGCGATGGCGCTCCAGGTCCAGGCGGCCGAACCGGGTGCGAGCGTCGAGGTGGCGCACCTGCGCTTCAGCCGGCACAGGCCGCCGAAGCTCATTGCCGATACGCTGCCCTTCAAGAGGGGCGCGGAGCCGCCCGACTTCCGCGCGCTCAAGGTCCCGGCTGGCGAGGTCCCGCTGCCAGGGCTTTGCACGGCGCTCGGCTATGACGACGCGCTGCCCTCGGGCAAGCTGACCGTGCGCGGCGTGCCCTTCGAGGTGCCCGAGCGTGTCATCCGAACCACGCTGAAGAGCGATGATGAGATCGCGATCCCAGCCGATGGGCCGGCGGCGGAGGTGTTCCTTCTCCTGGGCCTGCGGGCGACTGCGATGGAGGAGCCGTCCTACGGTGGTGGGCGGCTGAGCGCGGTGACACAGCCGCATCGCTTCGTGGCCCGGATGGAGTACCAGCATGGCGAGGCGGATGAGGCCTTTCCCCTGCGCGTCGCGGGCGGACGGTATGCGATGGCGCAGGGCTTGGATGTGTACGTGGTGCACCCGGACCCGCAGCGTGCGCTCGAGACCGTGCGGGTGACGGACACGATGGACCGCGGCTCGGTCGCGGTGCTGGCGGCCACGGCCTTCGGGCCCGACAAGCTGCTGCGGCCCGACCTGCGACAGCAGAGACCGGAGCCGCTGCAGGTGGGGCA
>JALGVE010000153.1 GCA_029820045.1 Candidatus Zipacnadia bacterium
GCGCCCGCTCATCACCATCCCCATAACCGGCCAGGTCCGCGGCGACCTGAAGCTCACCCCGCCCACCGTCTTCTTCGGCTTCCTCAAGCCCGGCGAGAAGGCTAAGTAGCAGGTGACCTTCTCGCTGTCCAGCGAGGCGGACGTGACCGTCGAGGTCACAAACATCGCCGGTCGGGTCGTGAAGGTCCTGGTAGCGAACAAACCGATGATCGCCGGCAGCAATACGCTGGCCTGGGAGGGTCGCAGCGATCGCGGGACGCCCGTGCCGTCTGGTGTTTACCTGATGAGGATCAGAGCAGCGGACCACAAGGGCAGCCAAGCGCAGGTCTTCGCGACGGTCAGGATGCAGAGGTAGGCTCAGAACGCACCGGGGGAGGGAGCGCGAAGCTGAGCGGCGGTCGCGGCCAGCGACAGGGAACCGGGGGCGTTACTGAGTATCTGGCAGCGCGAGTTCGAGCCGAGTGCCGATGTTGATCGGTTCGTAGTTGTCCCCGTAGACTCCCGCGAAGACGGCGCGAGCCTCGTCGCCGGAGCAATGACACGGCCCGGCGCGGCGCACGCCAAGCTCCTGGAAGGCGTGCGCTATTGCTTCCAGCCGGCTCCGACTCTGTCCCCCAAGGTGAAAGCCGCCGAAGACCAGCTCGATCTGCCCGTCCATCAGCCGCTTGGCCTCGGCGACCATCTCGACAACCCCCGGATGGGCGCAGCCGGTAATGACCACGAGGCCCGGCTCGGCCTGAAGTATGAGAGCCTGCTCGCGGATGCCCGTCCCCATCTCGCCGGTGGTGTAGACGTGGTCCGCGAGACGCTGCCCGGCCGAGACCTCCAGCAGGCGGGCGCCTGTCGCCTGCACGGCCCGCTTGAACTCCGCCGGGAACGAGGGCGGGACGCAGACCGTGACCTCGGAGTTGCGGGCGAGGAAGTCCTCCAGGCCGCCGGTGTGATCGCCGTGGATATGCGACAGGGCCACGAGGTCCACCGTGGCTGGATCAATCCCAAGCCGCGCCATGTTCGCGAGCAGAATGCGCCCATCACCCCCCGTGTCGAAAAGCACAGTGGTCTCGGGCAGCTCGATGACGCAACTGAAGCCCCAGGCCGTCTGAAGGCCCGGTGCGCCCGGGTTATTGTCGTAGACAACAGTAAGCCTCATGACATGTTCCTCCCGTGCTGACGCTGGTGCTGATGGTCTGCCGGTCACCGCCGCGTCAGAGGGTGAATCGCCCGCTCCGGTGTCCCTGCAACCTGCCAGCATCGCGACACACAAGACGACAGGCAACAAACGAAGGATGCTCGGCCTCGCAGGAAACCCTCGCGCACCCATGTGTCTCCAACGCTCCTCGAACCTAGACGAGTTCAACGAAGCTGCACGATGATGTCGCCGACCTCCACGCCTATGTGAGAGGCGACCGCCGGGCACTTCGCCATGAGCATGAAGAACACGCCGGAATACTCACTGAGCGCCTCGTAGTTGCCCTGCCCCTTCGCGATGACCACATCATGGTCCTGTATCCAGGATGATACCTCACCGGAATCGTAGGCTGGGCTGCCATCGTCATCGCCATTGCTGACCTGCCGGACGCGCACCCCGGCCAGATCGGTCAGCCCGGCCTCCTCGGCGTCGCGCACGGTCGCATCGTTGATGAAGGGGCCGCTCTTCACCACGACTGAGACCTCAAGCGGACGACGCGCCAACATGGTCTCGATGAGCAGGCGGTCGAAGACGATCTCACCGGCGTTGTCCGCGAAGAGAATGAGGCTGCGGGCCTCATCGAGGTGTTGGACGAAGTCGGCGGAGTCGTCTACGGCGAAGTCCAGGTCGGCCACCCTCTCGAGGGTCGCCTCGAGATCGAAGTCGCCGAGCGCGCCGAGGTCCATGATGTTGCCGGCAATCGCAAAGCGCACCGCCATGTGCAGCGGGTCGTGGGCCTCGCGGACCTGTTGGCGGAGTTCGGGATAGAACTGCAGTGCCAACTCGTTTGAGCGGGCCTTGGCCTGACTGAACGGGTCGTCAACCCCGCTCAGCCGCCGAACCATCTGATGCACAGACATCCCCAGGCTCATGGGCGTCCTGTCCCAGTCTGCCTTTGCAAGGTGCCCCAGCACGCTGCGCAGGATCATCTCCTGCCGCTGGGGTGAGACGCCGGCGGCCCTGGCGGCCCGTAGGGCCTGTTGCTGGGCGCAAGGTATGCAGTCAAGATGAAGTTCCATGTTACCCTCGATAGCTGGTGGATTGACGCGCGGGCGGCTGTAAGGTCAGCGCCAGAGCAGGACGGGGAGCTGGGACTGCTCGACGACCTCCGGCCACGCCTCGCCGAGGAAGAACCCCGAAAGCGGGCCCTGCAACGCGCCACCGATGGCGATGAGGTCGGCCTGGAAGCGCTCACCTTGCTCAAAGAGAATGGAGGGGGCGTCGCCCTGGACGAGGCGCACCTCAGGCTCAACGCCGCGCGACCTGATGAGCTTCGCTGCGCGGTACGCGCCCTTGGCGAGTTCGGACTGCTCCGGCGCGCCGACGACCAGCGCGACCTCCCAGGCGGCCCTGCATGCGAGGTCGGCCACGAGTGCTACCGCATGGCCGGCATCCGGGCTGGCGTCATAGCCGACGACGACGCGCTCGATAGGGCGGTACTCGGCGCGCGCGATGAGCATAGGTTTGATACAGGACCGGAGCAGGCGACGAGTGGTGCCGCCCAGCAATTGCGCTGCGTCGCCGGTGAGTCCGTGGGCGCCGACCACGACGAGGTCCGCGCTCTCGGCCTGCTGGGCTAGCACTTCGGCGGGATCGCCGCTCTCCATCTGTTCGACGAGTTCGACCTCGGCGGCGCGGCAGGCCTCACGCGCAGCTTTGAACCAGGAACGAGCGGCCTGTGGGGCGGCCCGCTCAGCGGCCACCTGGTCGGTGTCGCGTTCATCCGCCGCGGCCTCGGCGTCCGCATGTTCCGGGAGGACTGCGACGGCGTAGACGCTACCGTCCAGCAGTTGCGCCACCTCGGCGGCGTACTTGGTTGCTACATCGGAGCCAGCCGAGCCGTCTGTGCCAACCATGATGGTTCGCATCGAAGCATCATCTCTCTGCGCTAGAACTGCCGTCGCGACCAAGTCCCTATTCCGCCAGCGGGCGACGTAATCCTTCACGTAATTGTATTCAGGCAGCACTATCTGTCGAGCAAGGGTTTCCCTCAAGACGAGTTTCTGTTCATTCAGCTATTGACACCCGCCGGCTTCTCGCCTATAATGCCACAAAGATTGAAGGCCTCAGGAGGAGAAGCACCATGCCATCGGGTCAAAGCAGGCGAATGTACTTGGTGTACGTGGGTGCTGCGCTCCTGCTGGTGTCAGCCGCCAGCGGCTATGCTGACCCCACGTGGGGGCGCACCCTCTGGGAGGACGACTTCGAGGACGGCAACTACACGAGCGACCCGACATGGACGGTGTTTTCTACCCCGGGCAGCACGCAATCTGTGGGAACCTACGAGGGGGACTACGCGTTCGAGTTGACGGCGCCGTACCTAGAAGCGGCGGGGGGCGGCTGGTCGGGAGCATACGTGGATCTAGTCCAAGGTGATCAGGGCATTGCAGGGTGGCTTGATACATCCGCGCTGGCGAGCGGTGACTGGGCCGCTGTCTATACTGTTCGGTATTCGCCACCCTCAGTAGGCTTCGGGACTGGCTATGCGCTGGCGGTGCTGCACGACTCAGCAGATGCGATCTATGCAGAGCTCTACGAGTTCAACGATACTTCGTATGCGAGTGTGGGTACTCCGGTGCAAGTCGCGAGCAGCTATCAAGACGTGTGGGTCCGGTTTCTGGCAACGGGTACGGGTAGTGA
>JALGVE010000002.1 GCA_029820045.1 Candidatus Zipacnadia bacterium
CCTCACACGGCCCCTCCAACGACAGTGCCTTGGCGCGGCAGGCGAGGGCGCCCGCCGGCACAGAGCCGTGTAGTTGTGCGCGCAGACGCCCTCGTCTGCGCAAGACGCGCAAGGTTTACGCGGGCCGAGTTCGGCCCCCTGCGGGGCCCTCACACGGCCCCTCCAACGACAGTACCTTGGCGCGGCAGGCCACGGCGGCCGCCGGCACAGAGCTGTGTAGTTGTGCGCGCAGACGCCCTCGTCTGCGCAAGGACACGCTCGCGCTCTTCGCCTGTTTGCTCTGCCGCACCTCCACCAGCGGCAGGAGAAGGGGCGCCTGAAGGCGAACCCAGCCTGCGTCATGCCTGCTCAGCGCTCGCGGCACGGGAGGCGCCCATGACCTCTGAAGCGGAAGGCATCTACCTGTCCGTGGTGATACCGGCGTACAACGAGGTTGCGCGCCTCGGGCCAACGCTCGAACGGGTCATCAATTACTTGGGCGAGCAGCCGTACCAGGCCGAGGTGCTGGTCGTGGACGACGGCAGTGCCGACGCCACCGCCGACCTGGCGCGCCAGCGCTTGGCCGACAGAATTGAGCATCGCGTCCTGGTGAATGAGACCAACCGGGGCAAGGGCTATTCAGTGCGACGGGGGATGCTGGAGGCTCAGGGAGAGGTCCGCCTGTTCTCGGACGCCGACCTCTCGACGCCCATCGAGCACGCCGCAGACCTCCTGGCCGCCATCAGAGCCGGGGCCGACGTCGCCATCGCCTCCCGGGCCATCAAAGGCTCTGACATCGAGCTGCATCAGAGCTTCATCCGCGAGAGTGCGGGCAAGATGTTCAGCCTGGCGCAGCGCGCGCTCCTGGGCAGCGGGATCAAGGACACTCAGTGCGGCTTCAAGATGTTCACTACGCAGGCGGCCGAGGCGGTCTTCCCCCACCAGACGGTGGAGCGCTGGGCCTTCGACGCGGAGTTGGTCTTCATCGCCCAGCGCCTCGGGTTTCAGGTCATTGAGGTGCCGGTGCGCTGGGTCAACTCGCCGGACACGAAGGTGAGCATGGTCGGGGATGGCCTCAAGATGGTGGTGGACATAGCCAAGATCCGCTGGCGACACCACGGCCTGCGGCCCGGCGGCGGTTAGCCCCCAGTACTTGGGCAGGTCGGCCTGCACTCAGGCCCGCCCGGAGGGTGGCGCCAAGCCCAGGTGAAAGCGCTGAGAAAGCCGCAGGCCTTCTCAGCGCTTCCAGCTTCAAGCCGGACAAAACCGCTGAAGATGAAGCGGGCGCCGCGGCCCTCGTGGCGCCCGCCGGTCCGACTGTCTTGTGTCTCATCAGGGCTAGTCGTCCAGGCTCTTGAGACACAGGAACCAGTCAAGGCAGTGGTAGTCGTCTCCCGCGCCCTCGACGCGCTCCTTGGCCTGGCCGCAGCTACCGGGGGGCGGCACGATGACCTCATTGCCGGGCTCCCAGTTGGCCGGGGTGGCCACGCCATGTTCGTCTGTCGTCTGCATCGCGACCAGCAGGCGGAAGATCTCGTTCATATTTCGGCCGTTGCTCAGCGGGTAGTAGAGTATCGCCCGCACCTTGACCTCCGGGTCAATGATGAAGACCGCCCGCACCGCGTGCGTGTCATCCTCGTTCGGCTGCACCATGCCGAACTTGTTGGCGACCTCCATCTTCAGGTCCGCGATCACCGGGAAGGTAATCTCCAGGTTCTTGATCCCGTTCCACTCGATCCTCTCCTTGATGGTGCGCATCCAGGCTATGTGACTGTAGTTGCTGTCAATGGACAGCCCTATCAACTGACAGTTGCGCTCGGCGAACTGCTCGGCCATCGAGCCGAAGGTCATGAACTCGGTCGTGCAGACCGGTGTGAAGTCCGCGGGGTGACTGAACAGAATCACCCACTTCCCCTCGTAGTCCTCGGGGAAGCTGATCTCCCCCTGCGTAGTCAGAGCCTTGAAGCTTGGCGCCTTGTCGCCGATCAAGGGCAGTCCCTGTTGCTCGTCACACATTGCAGACCCTCCTTTGTGGGTCTCATACGTTTGCGATCACGGGGCGATTATGCACATTCGCAAGAGCGGCCCTTGGGATGGTGAGGCTAATGCGAACTGTTAGCGATTATAGCATATGCAGCCCCTATGCGCAAGGCAACCGCACAATAGAACGGCTACAGCAGCGGTGTGAGGATCTCGATGGCGCGCTTGATGTCCTCGACCTGCTTCTCGCCGCTTATCTCGCGCTCGATGGTCAGCGCCCCGCGGTAGCCCATGCTCTTCAGCTTCGGCACCAGCGCCGGGAAGTTGACCCGACCCTCGCCCATCGGCGCCTCCTTGCCCAAGCTGTTGCCCTCGGTCGGGTAGTTGCCATCCTTGGCGTGCACGCCCCGCACGTGCTGGCCGAAGGTGTCCAGCGCGTCCACCGGGTTCGCCTTGCCGTACATGAGCAGGTTAGCCGGGTCCAGGTTGATGCCTAGCTTGTCGCTGCCCACATCCTGGATGGTGCGCAGCAGGGTAATCGGCGTCTCCTGGCCGGTCTCAAACCAGAACTCAACGCCTGCTGCCTGGCAGGTCCGCGCCACCTGCTTGAGCGCAATGATAGTGCCGGCGTAGAGAGGATCGCCAGGGTACTCGGGGATGAAGCCGCAATGCGTGGTAATGGACTGCACGCCGATCTCGCCGGCGATGCGGGCCGCGCTCTCGAGCGCCTGCACCCGTATCGCCCGCCACTCGGGCGGCACCAGGCCGATGGTGATCGGCCCCTCGATGAAGTTCCAGACCGCTATCCCCGGTAGCGCCGCCCACAGCGTGGTGATAGTCACGCCGTGATCGTCGGCGATCTTGCGCACCAGCTCGCCGTCCTCGAGGGTCATTGTGGGCGGCCAGCCAAGCTGGCAGGTCTCCAGGCCGAGGTCCGCGACCTTCTTGATGGCGGCCTCCGGATCATCGCGCAGGTGCACCATTACGCCGAGCTTCAGCTTTTCGTCTGACATCATCAGTCTCCTATCGGTTCGTTGGTCTCAGTTGTTCGCGCAGGTCGGCACACGCCCTCCAGCGCTTTCGCCTGCCAGCCCGGCAGAGCCACGTCACTGCCCCTGTCCCATGGTCCACACCGGGGGATGCCAGCCGGCCGGCTTCTTGCCCCAGCTCGCCCTGGGCGTGGTGCGATGAAGGGGCACGTAGGTGCTCTGGCTCGTGCCTATGCGCGCCACCATTTCCGCGTGGCCCTCGCAGCATACATCAAAGACGTGCGGGCCTTTAACGGCGCTCCCCGTGTCCTCGACAATCAGCACCGTGTTGACCGGTGGGCCCATCCAGATGACACTGCCCGGCCCCCAGTACTGCGGGTCCGCCGCGCAGATTCCCCACCGGACTCTGCTGCCCCAGCGCGTGTACAGCCCCACCCCTGGGTCATGGGAGGAGTACGCAGTGAGGGTGCAGGCAATCGGCTGCTTCTGCAGGCCATTGATGAGCATCGGCAGTTTCCAGGCCGGCTGTGGCCCCACGGCGCCGCTGAGAATGCCCACGATGACAGGTTCCAGAGGATGGTCGGGAAGTCGGCACTGCGGCCACGGCAGCGACGGGTACGCCGCCGCCAGACGGTCCATGTCCTCGGCTGCCGCCTGCCTCGGACCTAGCGCAACTCCCACGATGACTGCGCACACGGCGCCCATCGTCCGGCAATAGTGAGTTCTCACGCTCTCATAACCCCTTCGATCCCCGCTTGGCTCATGCCCAACCCTGCGCCTCATACCGCCGACACACAGACACCTCGCATATATGTGAACGTGTCAGAGCGCGGTGGGTGCTGCGCGAAGACCGGGGCAATGCCTGGGGCGAAGTCACCGCGACCGGGAGAACGCTCCGGCTCACGGCGATCAGTGGCTATAACTTGAGTGCAGATGGAGCTATCAATGATCCGACAGTTGTCTTGCGGCCGCCGGTGAGTCCTCCCGCAATGGGGATGATCACCGCTCTGTCAACGTCACGCGCCTTGCCGCGGTGATGAGCGTAGCACAACGGGCCCGCTTTTTCAACCCCGCCAGGCCAGGAATTCAGGAGCATCGTTTTTGCGGGGGAGCCTGGGGCTGCGCTGTAGGGCGGGGACCTGTTTGTCCCCCGTAGCCTTGGCGAAGGGGGGGCCCCGCCCGCGTGGGGCGCGCCACGGGTGCGCGCCCTACATACGACAGCGGCGCCTGCGGTCCCGCCGAGGCGCGATCGGCGCAATACCGCGGCGAGGCCGTCGAGCGACAGGGCAAAACCGATGCTCCTGGGCCAGGATGTCAAGGCAAAGTAGAAATGTCCGGTTCTGAGCAATATAGAAATGCCCGGTTTGCTGGGGCGCGCCCTCGGACGTCGTGCCGTCCGTAGGTCGAAGCTCCTGCTTCGACTCTGTGGCCGGACGGCAACGGCGTCCGCCTTGAACCCACTTCGTGGGACTATGTCGGAGGAGTCGGAACAGGAACTCCGACCTACGTTGCAGGCTGAGAGAGCTCATGCCGCCGCAAGCTGAGAGCGTCTGACTTTCCCGGCTACCGACGACCTTCGCAGGCAGCCGACTATACGGGGGGCGCGCTCATAGGCCAATCGAGTGCTCTGGCAGGTCAACGCGCATCCCAGCGCGAAGAAGCGCGCAGTAGACGAAGAACGCGCCAAGGGGAGCGACAGGAATGCGCATACGATTGCTGGTATTGCTGCTCGCTGTGTTCTTCACCTCCGTGGCGGCCCTCGCCCAGGATGAGCCGACGCACTTCCGCAAGCGCCACACGCTGTTCATTGAGGCCAAGGCCGGCCAGGAGATAACGCTGGTCATCACCGCCATCCGCGCCAGCCTCGGCTACGCCGACGCGCTGGCGTACCGCATCTACGGGCCTACGGGCAAGTCCGCCGCACAGGGGCGCTTTGAGCCGGGCGAGACCGAGACCCTCAGATTCACCCCCGATGTTGACGGCCTTTACGTTTTTGACGGCAACCCGGGTATGAACGCCTTCAGCGTGGACGTCCAGGGCGCGGCCTGGGCCGTCAACATCAACGAGACGCGCCAGGTCAACGTCATTGACCGTGCCCGCCCGCTCTACTTCTATGTGCCCGAGGATCTTCGAAAGTTCACGCTCACCTTCAACGGTGAAGCGGCGAAGCTGAAGCTGTCTCGTCCCGATGGCTCGCAGGCGGCGGCGCAGGATCTGCCGCTGTACGAGACAGTGGTGGTCACTACCCCCGTGGAGCAGGGCCAGAACGGCTGGTGGCGCCTGGAACTCGAGCTGAGCGAGGACCAGGGCATCAAGTTCCCCGAAGAGATCCCGCCCTACATCGCCGAGGCGCCGCTGAGCGATGAGCTGATGCGTGCGTTGACTGAAGGCATAGCGGTCGTTGACTTCGACCTGCGGCCCACGCCGCGTCAACAGTTGACCGCGCCGCCAGGCCAGGTCAGCGAAGAGCTTGCGACCGAGGATGGGCTGGCGCTCGGGTTCACTGACGACGGTCGTCTCGCAAGTGTCAAGGTTGATGGCACGGAACTCAGCGGCGGCGAGGAGGCGCCGCTGCTCGGGTTCTTCGTGCGCGACGCAGCGAAGGACTCCGACCTGGTGACCTTCCGCGGGAAGCGAGCCGAGGCGCGAGACGCACTCAAGTTCGCGTACACTGCGGAGGGCGCCGACCTTGCGCTTGACGCCACATTCAAGTCTGCCGCAGACCACATCAATACAGATGTCAGCATCAGGAACCTGACCGAGGGAGATCGCGCGGTCACCGTCTACTTCGCCCTTCCCTTTCCGGCTGGCGACGCTGTGTGGTGGGATGACATCATCAATACCCGGCCTGCCACGAACAACGCCACCTATGGCGCCTTCCATCGCGCGTCAGCAGGCGCAAATGGTCACCACTCCGTTTACCCCTTCGGCTGCATCGCGGGCGAGCAGGCGTTGGCTATTGCCATCCCGATGGACTACCCCCTGTACCATCGCATCGCAGCCTCCTCCGCGAGCCGCCAGCTTTTCCTGGCGGTGGACCTGGGGTTGACCCAGGCGACCACGAAGTTCCCGAATCGAGCGGACTTCAGCTTCGTCATCTACCGCTGTGATCCGCGTTGGGGGCTGCGCTCGGCGGCGGAGCGTTACTATCGCATCTTCCCGCAGTTCTTCGAGAGGCGGATGCCTGAGGACGGCGGGTGGGTCTGCTGGGGCAACTGCGAGGGGATGACCAACCTGGCCGAGCTTGGCTTCAAGTACCACTGGGGCCCGGGCGGACCGGGGGCGGTTGCCTTCGATGACGCGAACGGTCTCTACTCGTTCCTGTACAACGATTCCGCGCGATACTTCGCGGACATCGGAGAGTTTGATCACCGCCCAACGCGCGAGGAGGCTGTCGCGGGGATGCGCCGGCTCCTGGATGCGGCGGACCCGCGCGCGCAGATACTCTCTGTTCGCGACCAGGCGACCGGGCGCGGGCGCTATGAGGGCCGCGAGAAGTCAATGGGCCGCGAGGCCGCCGAGCAATGGCTCAAGGACTCCATCGCGGCCGTTAAGGTATCAGCCGCGCTGGATGGAAATGGGGAGATCGAGGTCGGCTACTTGACCAACCGGAAGGACTGGGGAGGGGAGGACTGGTGGACGGGCAGATGCTTCTGCAACATTGATCCCGACATCCCTGGCGGTTACGGGCAATTCTTGTTTGACCGCATTCTCGACCCGACGGTGGCGGAGTATCGGGAGGCAGGCGCGGAGCTTGACGGCTTCGGTCTCGACAATTACTTCTCCAACTGCCGCGCGGTGGACTTCTCGCGGGACCACCTGGCTGCATGCGACTACCCGCCACCCTTCGCGACCGGAGACTTTCGACCGGTGGTGGTGGGCGACACCATCGTCTACGAATGGACGGCCGAACTCAAGCGGCGGCTGGAGGCCGAGGGCAAGTGGCTGATGGCGAACACCGGTCACCAGCCCTTCCCCTTCGCGCAGCATCTGTTGGACATGAACGGCCTGGAGTGGGGCCTGGAGCGAACCGGCCCCCCGACCCGTACCCTGGCGTACCACAAGCAGGTGGTGACGCTGCCGGTCAAGCCCGAGCACTATGAGGAGCCGTTCATCAAGGCGCACCTGCCGATGGCTGCCTTCCCCGGTGGCTACGCCAGCAAGACGCGCTTCGCGCCTGGTACACCGGTCGCCGCGCTCTATGCCAAGTACGTCCCCATCATCAAGCGCATGAACACAGCCGGCTGGGAGCCGGTGCCGTGGGCGACGAGCGACGTGCCGGAGGTCAGCATCGAGCGCTTCGGGACGAAGTTGCCGATGCTCTTCAGCCTGCACAACCGAGGCGAGGAGGCGTGCGCGGCAGGCATCACCGTGGAGCTTGATGCCCTCGGGGTGGCTTCTGCTCGCTCCGCGCGTGACGTAGTGACAGGCCAGGACCTTGCCGCAAAGCTAGTGGGCGGCAAGCTTTCCTTTGCAGTTCAGCTTCCCGCCGCTGACAGCACGGTCGTAGAGGTGCGCTGATGCTGAGACGAACGTCTTGGTTGGTTCTCCTTGGGCTGTGCAGCTTCGCCTGGGGCCAGGACTTCCAACCCGCGCATTACCGCCTGTCGGTCTACCTCCACGCCGGCAATCAGCCGTACAGTGTCCGCTACGGTCGGTGTGTGTACGACCTCTCAGAGCAGAGGTGGTGGGACAAGCTCTTCGGGGAGCTGAGCCGCATCGGCATCAACTCGATGACCTTTCACTCGGCCTACCGGCCCGCCGGCGCGCTCTATGAGCCGCTGAATCCCGACCTGCCGCGCAGCGATGAGTGGCAGGGCCTGAAGCCGGTCGAGATGTTCCTGGGCACCTGTCGCAGGTTCAGGATGGAGGGCTTCCTGGGCATCTATCTGGGCCACGCGATGAAGGAGCCGTACCCGCTGGCGGAGGCTGTGGTGAGGGACCTCATCGCCAGGTTCGGGCGCGAGCCGGCGTTCGATGGCATTGTCCTGCCCATCGAGGCCTCCGAGCAGTACGGCCTGAGCGATGCGCAGATGGCGCGGCTTGCCGAGCTTGCCCGCTCGCTCAAGCCGGGGCTGAAGACCATGGACTACCCCTTCGGCCCCTTCGGAGCGCAGGTGCTTCGCTCTGTCCTGGCGCGCTACCAGGCGGACGCGGTGGACGTCTACAACGTCCAGTTCTACCTCAAGAGCCCGAACTTCCACTCGATGCTCGGGCCGCGCGGCTGCACGCGGGTCATCATGGGCTGCCTGCCCAAGGCCGAACCCATCATTCACACCCACTACCTCGAGAAGGGCGGGCAGTGGATCAGCCAGGCAGACGCCTACTGGGTTCGCCAGGGCGTGCTGCTGACCGCGACGCCGCACGGGGAGTCCATCTGGTCCTACCTGCATGGGTTCTGGGGCGTCCAGCACTGGCAGGAGCCGACCGATGCCCTCTGGCGGCGGATGGCTTGGTATCAGGGGCTGCTGGCTATGCAGCGCCTGGAGCCGTTCTTCGCCGGAGCACAGGCGGTGAGTCCGGTCGCCATCTTCGTCCCCTTGAACACACAGCTTGGGGCCCTGCAGCTTGCGAACTACTACTGGGCGCCGCTGGCCGCCGGTGGTCTGGCGCCGGATGTCGTGTCCGGCGCCGATGCTGAACTCGGGCAGTATGAGTGCGTCGTGGTGGCATCGCTGGGCGCTCTGACCGAGACCGAGGCAGCTTCCCTTCGCGCCTACGCGGAAGCTGGCGGAAACCTGATCATTACGCCTCGCCAGGGCGAGCCGGCGGCGCCTCGGCCGGAGCTGTCAGCGCGCGCGCAGCGCATTATTGGCGTTGACGCCGCGCAGCTCGCCACGGCGCACTCCCTGTGGGAGCGAGCTCAGGTCACTGCGCCCATGCTGGGCGTTCGGCCCGGACCTGTTGAGCGGACAACGACCGTCCCCGCTGGTAAGGGGACTATCACCCTCGCGCCCGTCACGTACGACTGGCTGAAGGCCAACCTGTCCGCCACCGTGGGCGGCGTGCTGTCCGCGACACTGACCTCAGAGGGCCTCGGTGAGGACTACATCCTCGAGCAGTGGGCGAAGGACGAGGGCTCCAGCGCGCATCGGCTGATCCTGTGCATGGCCGCGCGAGAGGGAGCAACCAGCGAGGGCGCCCGTCTTCGCCTCCCCCTCGAGAAGGCCCCGCGCCACGTCGCCTTCATGGCCCCGGAGCGCAGCGAGCTGCTCAATGCCCGCTACGAAGGCGGCGAGTTGACCGTCGAGCTTCCGCCGCTGGACGACTCGTTCGGCGCGGTGGTGCTGACCGACGGGACGTATCCCGTGCTGATGCCGGCGCACGAGATCATCGAATGCAAGGCGGCGGACACGGTCAATGCGCCGTGCTCGCTGCTCAACCTGACCGGCGAGACCCTCACGGGCGTGCTCACCGTGGACGCCCCGGCAGGCTTCAGGCTGCTCACCCGCGCGAGGCAGAGATACTCCATCGCGCCGGGCGAGAAGGCCGGGTTTGAAGTGACCCTGCGGCCTCCGGCGGGCGTGACGCGTGAGCCGCACATCATTATCTACCGCACGCGCGGCCTGGTTCAGCGCACGGTCATCCTGCCGACCGACGGGGCCCAGCGCGTCATCACCGACCTGGAGCTGACACCGGAGGAGTACGTCGCGGCGGCGGAACACAGGTCCTGGCCTGATGACACCGAGGCGCTGGGCGTGACGGCGGGAGAGGGCAATGACACCAACTATCGCCGCACGCCCGGCGTCGCCTTCTTCCAGCCGGTTGAATGGGATGAACCTGTCGAGCACCTGGGCAGGATGGCGCGCTTCGGCGAGGTGCTGCCGCGCTTGGGCGGGCCGAACTTCGTCATCAATGGCCTGGACCAGCGCTCTGACTGGATAGTGGCGGTGACCTATCAGTCAGACACGGGCGCAACAGTGAAGGTCTATGATGGAGACAACTACCTGAAGCTGGCCGACCTTCCCGCGGGCGCGGGCTGGCAGACCGTGGAGGCCAAGCTGACGGCGAAGATGCTGAAGGAGGGAGCGATGGACCGCGGCTCGGGGCCGGGGTGGGACCTCCTGTGCGCCTTCGAGAACGGGAGCCTCTGGATGCATCGAATCGAGGTCCACCGCGCCGCAGCCGCGGAAGATTGAGGTCCTCGCGAAGGAGGTGCCGCGAGTGCGGGGAGGAATTGCGCCGCGATGAAGCAGGCCCGACTTGTTTGAGATCGAGACCATTATGATGCGGGGCCCGCACAGTGCGGTATTTCCTGGGAATTGACGGCGGCGGCTCGAAATGCGATGCCGTCGTGATTGACGAGAGTGGGGTGGTGCGTGGATGGGGCAGGGGTGGCCCAACCACGTACGTCAGCCCGGAGGCCGCGGCCACGGCCTCGCGAGAGGCGCTGGCCGAGGCGCTGGGCAATCTGTCGGTGTCCGAGCTTTGGATGGGCGCGATCTGCACGAGCGTGTACGCCACCGATTGGCTCAAGGACCGGGGCACGACCGTGCATCGCTTCCTGATTGATGAGACTGACGCCTGCTTTGCGGCAGCGGGCAGGACCTGGGGCGTGATGGTTCACGCCGGCACGGGCTCATGGGTGCAGGGTCGCACGGCGGATGGCAGGCAGGCTCGTGTCGGGGGCATGGGGCCGATCGTCGGCGACGACGGCAGCGGTTGGGACATTGGACTGCGCGGCATCAAGGCGGCCCTGCGGTCATCGTGGTCGGCGCGGACTCAGACTAGCCTCGCGGAGGCGGTGCCGCCTGTGCTCGGCGTGTCGCGCCTGGGCTCAATAGTTGGCCGTCCCATCACTACCGGCCAGGTAACGCGCGCGCAGATTGCGGCAGTCGCCCCCGTCGTGGTCAGCGAAGCCGCCCGGGGCGATGCCGTTGCGATAAGAGCCTTGGAGCAGGCGGCCGCCTCACTTGCCGAGCTGTGCGAGCTGGTCCTGGATGAGCTGCAGATAATCGGCCAGGGCTACCCGCTCATCGGCATGGCCGGTGTCATCCAGGGCGCGCCCCTGTACTGGCGGCTGTTTTCCGAGAGGATGCTGGAGTGCGACCCGACGCTTGTGCCCGAGGTACCAACGCTGAAGATGGCCGTCGGGGCGGCGCTGGAGGCCATGCGGCGGGCAGGTGTCGAAGTTAGCCCTGACCTGCGAGGCCAGGTCGCGAAGACCCAAGCTGCGTTCGCGGCCTCCCAGGTCGCAGCGTGCGAGTGAGACGCGCGTTGGGGAGGCGCATGGACCACCGCATGGGGCGGCCGGATGGAGAGGGTCGTATGGAGTGGCCGGGCTTCAGCCCTCGGCGACGGAGGGTCGTATGGAGTGGCCGGCCTTCAGCCCTCGGCCACGGAGGGTCGTATGGAGTGGCCGGGCTTCAGCCCTCGGCGACGGAGGGTTGTGTGGAGTGGCCGGCCTTCAGCCCTCGGCGACGGAGGGTTGTATGGAGTGGCCGGCCTTGAGCCCTCGGCCACGGAGGGTCGTATGGAGTGGCCGGGCTTTAGCTCGGCCACGCAAACCAGGGCAAGAGCAGCCCCCCCGCATGACAGATGGAACGCCGGAAGGCACGACCGGTACGTTTGGAGGCGATGGTCTTGCTCCAGATGGAGTACTTGCAGAGAGTTCGCCAGCTCGTGGATGACATTGAGGCGAGGTCAGCGGCGCAGACTGATGCGGCGGCCGAGGCCATCGCTAACGCCTTGGTGGCCGGGAATGAGTTCTACATCAGCCCTCTGGGACACGGGTTGACCGGGGACCTCCTGCACCGGGCCGGCGGCATGTTTGCAGCGCGACCGTTCAGCTTCTCCTTCAGCGTCAACGACGGCGGCGCGGGAGCGGGCGGGGAACGCGAGCGCGGCGAGCCTTTCGATACGGAGACTGAGGCGGCCCGGTTGGCCGTGCGCAGCAGCCGCATGCGCGCGGGCGATTGCATCGTCGTCGGCTCGGTCTCCGGGCGCAGCGTGCGGCCGGTCTCCTTGGCCATCGCCGCGCGGGAGATAGGCGCCACCGTCATCGGCGTCACCTCGTTGGAATACAGCTCGCGGACGGCGCCGATCCATCCCTCAGGCAAGCGCCTCAGCGAGGTCTGCGACATCGTGATTGACCTCTGTGTCCCGTACGGAGACGCCGCGCTGGCGGTCGAGGGGCTGCCTGAACCAGTCATCCCCATCTCCGGCGTTGCGACGCTCATGGTCGGTTGGATGATCTGCGCCCAGGTCGCCGAGAAGCTGCTGGCGCGCGGTCTGCAGCCCACCTTCTACATGAGCGTCAATCGGCCCGAGGGCCGGGAACACAACGAGAGAATGCAGCAGCAGTTCGACCGGCAGGGGTACTGAGGGTGCCTCGGAGGAATGCAGATGACTTGGCGGCGGAGCAACGTCGTTGCCGTCGGGAGAGGCCGTCCGAGGGCGCGCCTGCGAGCGGTTGTGCGCGAGCAGGAGCGCACGACGCCGGCCCGCGCAAGACCGCTGCACGCCGGCCTGCCCGAGGGCCACGTCGGACCTGCACCCGGCGGCAGACGCGGGCCGACCTCACCCCGCCCTGCGGGCGGGGTTCGTGCGGCCCCTCCGCTGCACGGCGCGGCGTCATGCCGAGACCATCGGCTTTCGACTGGGCACTAAACACTTGCTCAAGGAGTTGAGTGACATGTCAGCGGAAGCCTACTTCGAGGCCACCTCGACCGGGTTGGAGAAGCTCCGGGACGAGCAGCTTGCCAACATCAAGGCGGCCGCGGACCTGCTGGCCGACACCATCGAGGCCGGCAACGCGATCTTCGCCTTCGGCGCTACTCACTCGTTCATCCTCGCCATGGAGATGGTCTACCGCACCGGCGGCCTGATGCTCATCAACACCATCTATCCCCACGGCATGGACCTCTCGGTGCGCCCCATGCCGCTGACCTCGCAGATCGAGCGCTTGCCCGACTACGGTCGCCTCCTCCTCGAGAACTCCCCGGCGCAGGAGGGGGATGCTCTGCTCATCGCCTCCACCTCAGGCCGCAACGCCGTGGTGATTGACATGGCCCTGGCCGCGCGAGAGAGCGGCATCAGAACCATCGGCATCACCTCGGTGGAGTATAGCGCCAGCGTCCCCAGCCGCCATCCCAGCGGCAAGCGCCTGTTGGACCTCTGCGACATCGTGATTGATAACTGCGCGCCGCTGGGAGATGCCGCCGTGCAGGTGGCCGGCGTGGAGCAGAGGACGGGGCCGCTGTCCACAGTGCTGGGTGCGGTGGTCGTCAACTCGCTGGTGTGTCAGACGATAGCGAACCTGGTCGAACGCGGCATAGACCCGCCGATCTACATCAGCGCCAACATGCCCGGCGGAGACGAGCACAACGCCCGTCTCCTCGCTGAGAACGCTGACCGCATCCACTACATGTGAGCACCAGCGCGACTCGAGGGGACTGTCCCCCTTTTCGCGTCGTGGAGGACGCTCGCGTCCTCAGCGAAAAAGGCGGACTGTCCCCATGCTCGATGAGTAGTTACGAAAGGAGACCCTCCGATGAGCGACAAGCCGCTGGGTTTCGGCGTCATAGGCCTCGGAGTCGGGAAGAGCCGGGCGAAGATGGCGGCCGAGTGCCCGGATGCCGAGCTGATCGCCGTCTGCGACCTTGACGAGGAGCGGCTGAACCCGGTCGCCGAGGAGCATGGTTGTGACCGTCACACCGACTACAAGGAGATGGCCGAGCGCGATGATATAGACTGCATCCTGGTGATGACCCCGAGCGGCCTGCACTGCGAGATGGCCATCGAGTGCCTGAAGCGCGGCAAGCACGTAGCGACCACCAAGCCGATGGATGTCCGCCTGGACATCATTGACGAGGCGATCGCGACGGCGGAAGAGGAGAGCCGCGTGCTGGCCGTTGACTTCGGCAGGCGCTACAGCGACGACTGCCGGCGCATCAAGCGCGCGATGGATGAGGGCCGCTTCGGCAGGCCGATCCTGGCGACCATCGAGATGAAGTGGTGGCGCACCGAGGATTACTACGCGGGCTGGCGCGGCACCTGGGAGTTCGATGGCGGTGGGTCGCTGGCGAACCAGGGCATCCATCAGATTGACCTGGTGCAGTGGATCATGGGGCCGGTCACGCGCGTGGTCGGCGACTACGCCGTGATGGCCCACGAGAACTGCGAGACCGAGGACCTGGGGATGGCCCTCGCAGAGTTCGAGAGCGGCGCGAAGGGCAGCTTCATCACGACGACCACCTACGAGCCGGAGCATGTCACGCGGGTGGGCTTTCACGGAACCGAGGGCGCGGTGCTGCTTGACAGCGAGGAGCCTGCGATCTGGCAGTTCCGCGATGAGGAAGAGGAGGAGCCGCTGCCGCCGGGCCCGGCGAACATCGTCGAGGACATGGTGCGCTGCCGCCGGGCCCGGCGAACATCGTCGAGGACATGGTGGGCTGCATTCGCGAGGGGAAGGAGCCGGCCTGCACGGGCCCCGAGGGGCGCAAGTCGGTGGAGGTCCTCCGTGCGATCCTGCGCTCCGCGGACACGGGCGTCTGGGTTGATTTACCCATCGAGGGGGCGTGACGCGGAGGGGCTGCAGTGAGGCAAGTGGGCGTGTTCGTGTCGCACAGGCGAATGCGCGCGAAAGGACGGTCTACTCATGCGCACACGCATGGTGACGATGGCGCTCATCCTGGTGGCTGTGGGATCGCTGGCTGTCGGCTATTGCCAGGGCCTGCCGGACATGCGCATCCGCAAGAAGCTCATCGAGTGTGGGTGGGACACGCCCGACACGGCGATGCTGCGCCAGCATCTGGCGGCCGTCGAGCAGGCGCCATATGACGGTATCAGAATCAAGGCGACAGGCAAGACCGTTGAGGGCGAGTTGGCCCGGCTGACTTTCGCCTTCGGGCCCGAGGAGTGGGACCGCGAGTCCTTCCAGCAGGCGCTTGACGACCTGAAGGCCTGCAACTGGCAGCGCATGACCGACAACTTCCTGGCTACGGGCGCCAACCCCGGCAGCGTGGACTGGTTCGACGACGAGGGGTGGGCCCAGATCACAGAGCACATGCGCATCGCGGCCTGGATCGCCCGCGAGGGGGGCCTGAGGGGCATCATCTTCGACCCGGAGAGCTACTCTGAGTACCACCAGTGGATGTACACCGAGCAACCCGGGCGCGACCAGCACTCCTTCGAGGAGTACTACGACAAAGCCCGCGAGCGCGGGCGGGAGGTGATGGGCGCCATCTGCGAGGAATACCCGCAGATCACCGTATTCACCTTCTTCGCCAACATCGTCAACGCCACCGCAGCCAAGCGCGCCGACCCCCGCACGGTGCTGAAAGGCCTCAGCTACGGGCTGTACACTCCGTTCATTGACGGCTGGCTGGACGCGCTGCCGCCGACGGCAACCCTCATTGACGGCTGCGAGCGCGCTTACCACTTCAACGATGTGGACGACTTCCTCAACGCCGCGCAGTTCATCCGGTCAGACGCCCAGACGCTGGTGTCCCCTGAGAACCGCGCCAAGTACCGCGCCCAGGTGCAGGTCGGCTTCGGCATCTATCTCGACGCCCACGCCAACCCGCCGGGCTCCAAGTACTACATAGACCCCGGCGATCAGACGCCCACCCAGCGTCTGGCGCGGAACATCACCAGCGCCCTGCGCGTGTGCGATGAGTACGTGTGGACCTGGGGTGAGAAGTGGCACTGGTGGCCGTGCAAGCGCTGGCCGGAAAACGACAAGCCGTGGGAACTGGCGCTGCCGGGCATCACCGACGCTCTGAACTGGGCCCGCGACCCGCAGGGCTACGGGCTGCGACGAGTAGCGGAGATGGAGCGCGCCGGGACGCTGGTTGAGCTGGCGCGCAACGGCGACTTCGGCTCAGAGACGGCGGCCACGCCCGATGGCGGCCAGGACGACTGGAAACAGGAGGGCGCGCCCGCGGGCTGGAGCACCTGGCAGGCGGGCGCCAGCGAGGGCATCTTCGCGTGGGACCGCGAGGTGGGGGCGATCGCCCCTGGCTCGGCGCGCATGACGGGTGTGTCGGACGGCTGCTTCATCCAGGTCTACGACGTTCAGCCGGGCGAGCGCTACTTCGTGCGGGCGGTCGCGCGCCAGCAGGGCCGCGGCTGGCCGCAGATACGCGTGCGCTGGCAAACACCCGAAGGGCAATGGACGCTACAGGAACTCGACCCCATCCTCACGCCCGAGCCCTCGCACGACGAGTGGAAGACCATCGCGGGCGTCGTAACCGTTCCGGAGGGCGTTGGCAAGCTGGTGATCCTGCTGGGGGTGAAGAGCCAGGCATCTGAGGAGGACATCGTCTGGTTCGATGACGTGAGCCTGGTGAAGCTGCAGTAACGGACAGGTCACAGGCCCATGAGCGTGCGCAGGATCTCCTCGACCCGGGCCATCGTGTCGCCGGACACCGCGCCCAGCCGCCCGGCCAGTTGCTGCTTCGAGATCGAGCGGATGTCCTCGCACCTGACTTGGGACGTGCGGGAAACGCCGCCCTCGGGGGGCTCGACCGTCACGGGCGAGGCAATCCGCCGCTGCCGTGTCGTGAGCGGCACCACCATGACCAGTTCAGCGGTGCCCGCGTTGAACTCGTCGGCAGACACCACTAGCACCAGTCGCGTGCCCCCCTGCTCGTGGCCCACAACTGGGTCGAGGTGTGCGTAGTAGACCTCGCTGCGCTGGGGCGTCACTCCTCCCATGGGTCATCCTCGAGCCCGTCCATGAGGGTGGACTCCCACAGCTTGCGCTCCCCCAACTCCTCGGCCCAGGCCTCGGGGTCCTCGCGCAGTCTGGCATAGTCCTCGTTCCCGCGTCGCAACAGATCCTGGCGCCTCAAATGCTCGACGGCCTCCTCCACCAGTTCCGTCATCGGAACCCCACGGCGGGCCGCGAGTTCGCGCAGAATCTGATGGGTCTCCTTCCTCACGCGCAGCGTAACGGACATGAGCGATATCACCTGCCTCTAGGCCCGGAAGTCCGGCACCTCGACCGGGTGGGCGCCATTCTCGGCTGAGGGAGCTACCCCGCTTCCTGGGCCACCGGCAGCCAGACGCGCATGGCGGAGTCCCCTCGGTTGGCCCAGGCGTAGTACGGAATGGCTGTGACGTCGGTCTTCCGCATAGTCGGCGGAGGCGCGGAGCCATAAGGCCGGTACAACGGTCCAGGGGCGTGAGAAGGCGCTGGGGATAGCGCCGGGCCGCGTAGCACCGTGACGCCCCCGAGCAGGTCCGGCTGCCACTCGCCCTCGAACCCGCCTCCAGGGTCGGCGGCATCTAGCGGCAGGACGAGGTCGGCCACGTCTACTTGGACGTTGTCCACGCTCTCGAAGCAGTAGACCACTGGCCCGCGCATCAGCGCCACGCACCCGCGCGTTTCAGCGACCCGGGGATGACTCTCGACGGCCCGCGCGGGCATGGTAAGCACCAGGCGGACCCGATCTCCGGCCTCCCAGCGCCGCCGCACCTCGTGGTAGCCACCCGGCTGCACGGCCCCGGCTGCTGCCTCCCCGTTGACGGACACCCTAGCCTCTGACGTCCATCCGGGAATGCGCAGGAACAGGGCGAAGTCCTGGGCCCGCTCGGGGCTGATGGTGATGTCTATCACGCCCTCCCAGGGATAGCGCGTGTCCACTGCCAGCTCCACCGTGGAACCATCGGGGGCGGTGAGGGATGCCCGGCACGCATCGTACAGATGCACCCAGAGGCCCTCGGCGCTCGTGCTGAATATCAAGCCTGGCAGCGAGCCCAGCGTCCGGTGAACGTTCGGCGGGCAGCAATTGCATCCGAACCAAGGCTGTCGCTCAACACCGCCGTCGCTCGCGAGGGGGTTGCGGTAAAAATACTCGGTCCCAGACAGCGAAACTCCTGATAGGAAGGCGTTATACAGGATACGTTCGATAGTGTCGGCGAATCGGGCCTCCCCCGTTACAAGCAGCATGCGCCAGGCCCACATGACGTGGGAGATCTGGGCGCAGGTCTCAGCGTACGCGCGGGCGCTGGGCAGCTCGTACGGCTCGCCGAAAGCCTCGCCCTGATAGCGGGCCCCGACGCCCCCGGTGACGTATATCTTGCCGGTGACCAGGTCGTGCCAGAGGTGGAGCAAGTTGCGCCACATCTTGTCGTCACCGGTCTCGGCGTACCAGTCGGTGCCGCCGGCGCAGATGTACCCGGATCGCACACAGTGCCCCACGAGGGCTGGACGCTCGGCGATAGGGGGGAGGTTCTCCAGCGACTGCGGCAAGCCCAGAAAGAACCCCGCGAGCTCCAAGTAGCGCTGCTCGCCGGTCGTCCGGAAGAGCTCTATGAGGGCAAGTTCGATCTCGGGATGACCGTCGGTCTGCTCGCGCTTGCCCGGCCCGAACTCTTGGGTGAGGTAGTCGGCGAACTTGATGGCCACGTGCAGTAGCTGGTCGCGCCCGGTGGCGCGGTAGTGTGCGATAGCCGCTTGCATCAGGTGTCCGGCGCAGTACAGCTCGTGGGAGCGTGCCAGGTTTGAGAACCGCTCCCGCGGTGGTCCGGCACTAGAGAGAGTGCCCAGATAGAGATAGCCGTCGGCTTCTTGGGCTGCCGCGATGTCGTCAATGATCTGATCCACGGTCTGTCGCAGCTCCGGGAGATCCTCGGACTGCAGGGCAAAGGCGGCCCCCTCCAGCCATTTGTACAGATCCGACTCACTGCCGAAGGACCCCTGGCGGAAGGGAGCATCGCTCCGGCCGGCAGCCCGGCGGAAGTTGTCCACCACCCCGTGCTCCTCCATCAGGCGCAGGAAGGTCGGGATGCCCTCCCGCACGTTGGCCTGCATCCTGGGCCGCCAAAACCCCTCGCCCATCCTGACCGCCCCGATGGGCACCGACTGCAACCTGAAGTGGGGCCCCAGGCGTGTATCCACCACGCCGGGCTTCTGGGCGTTAGCCTCTTGGCTTTCAGTCTTGGTCATCTCACGATCTCCTTGCACTAGATCTGTGTCACCCTCGGGGCAATACGCTTCGCCCCTGCCGACGCCCTAGCTTCCTGGCGGCCCAGGTTCTGTGGGTCACTCATGGCGCCCTCGACCCGGCTCACTTCGGCCGGAAGTCCGGCACCTCGACCCGCTCGCCGCCGCTCTCGGCGGAGAGGTGGGCGCACAGCCCCGGCGCGGAGTAGTCCAAGCCCCGGTACACGTCAATAGGCGGCTTGGTGTCGTCGAGGATGCAGCGCACGAAGTCGTTGACGAGGAAATACTCCGAGGTCCCGTGCCCGCCCGCCGTCGCCTCCGGTGGCGCCTTGGGATGAGCAGCGCTCAGAGGTATCTGGATCGGCCCCTGGAGGTTGGGGATGCGCTCGGTATACAGGTGGTGGGAACCGGGGCGACCTCCGCGCGGGCTTTCCAGGTAGCCCTCGGTCCCGTAGACGACGAAGAAGTGCATGGACGGCTCGCGCGCGACGCAAAAGCCGGTCAGGACCTTGATGACCGCGCCGCTCTCGGTCTGGAAGATGCCGACCTCCATGTCAATGGTGCCCCACTCGGCGCCGATATTGCTGCCGGTGTGCAGCCCGCAGGCGCTGGTGATGCGCGTGTCCAGTATCTCCAGCACCGGCCCCAGGCTGTGCGTGCAGTAGTGGATAGGCGGCATCGAGGCCCGCCAGGTCGGGCCGGTCGCGGAGCCCTCGGTGACGCCGTCCTCGCGGTCGTGCATCAGGTAGCGGCAATCGTGGATGTACTCCGCCTCGGCGTAGATGGGCCGGCCGATGTTACCCTCGCGCACCAGGTGCTCGTAGGTCTGCACGTAGGCCATGTAATTCATGTTCTCCGCGAACATGTACTTCAGGCCCGTGCGCTCGACGGTGCGGGCCAGCGCCTCGGCCTGCTGCAGGTCGCTCGCTGCCGGCACCTCACTGAGCACGTGCTTGCCGTTCTCGAGCGCCTCGATGGCGTTCGGCACGTGGACCGGAAGAGGCGTCGCGACCACGATGGCGTCTATGTCCGTCGTACAGAACTCCGAGTAGTCGTCGAAGTGCATGGGCACGTTGTTCTGCTCAGCGACCTGCTGAGCCCGGTCCGCCTGCACATCGCAGACCGCCGCCAGCTCGCAGTCCTTGTGATTCGCGAACACGCGCACAAAGCCCATCCCACGACCAAGGCCAGCTACTCCAACTCTAAGCGCCATGATGGTTCCCCCTGACAGAGGTCACGCGGTGGCAGACTTGAAGGAAGGATCAGCGCGACTCTTGACCGTCGCGCCCTCCACCTCCTTCCTGGCCTGCGTGCCTGTGATCCCTGATAGGGGGCGCCGACATTCCTGCTTGGCCGCCGAAGCTTCAGCGAAGGTGGGTCGGCGGCCGTTTGTCGTTTGGGGCTTTCAACTGCGCGACAAGAATGTCGCGCCTCCGGTAAAGGGGGTGGGCGTTGTAAGCGGGCCCGCCCTGGAGGGCGGGCCCGCTCAGTTGGAGGTTACATCACTGGCCTTGGCATAGGTGAAGCGCACTCACCACCCTTCTCGTCCGTATCCCCAACCGTGATAGTTGCTGTCCCAGTTGGGAGGGTTGTGCCCGTAGCGCAGGCGATACCAGTAGTTGTACCAGTTCTGGTCCAGGTACTCGCAGAAGTGTTGGTGCTTGATATGCCACTGCCGCGAGCCATCGTACGGGTGGTTCCTCAGGAAGGCCTGGTAGCGCCTCTGGATCTTCTGCCACTTCTGCGCAGGCGCTTCCGTGTACGGGAGCCGCTGGTAGCCGGGCGGGTAGCCGTACCTGCGCACCGCCGCGGTCCACGGGTCCTGGTAGCCCCACTGATTGCCCCACGCGGCAGGGATGCGGGAGTTGCCGCCGGGGTAATAGCCGCCGTAGCCCGGTGGACCCTGCGCGGGCATGTGCTTGCCCGGCTGACCCGTCCGTCCCATCCCCTGCTGCAACTGCCACTGGAACTCCGCGCTTCCGAACTGCGGGTTCGCCTCCGCCTGGTCCGTGCCCAGCGCTAACATCGCCGGGATCACCATCAGCACTGTTATCAGCGTGATCGTGAGGACTCTCCTGGTCATCTGATCCACCTGCCTTTCCCTTCGATTGGCGTGTCACTGTCGTTTCTCTGCTGGTCGCTACTACACGCGGTAGTAGGTTACCCCGAAAACAAGGCCCCGAAACAGACTCGGGGCCTTGTCAGTGTCGCTCAGTAGCAGCCCCAGCCCCAGCCGATGCTCCATCCGCCCCACCGCTCGTCCCTGCGGCCGTCTCCGTATCCGGTATTGTAGCCATCACCCCAGCCGTCGTTGTAGCCGTTGTTGTAGCCGTGGCGATAGCCCTGCCGGTAGTCGGATCTGGGATGGTATCGTGGGCGCGGAGGTGAGGGCGGGTGGTAGTATCCGCCTCGGTCGCCCCGGTTACCGTTCCAGAAGGCCCGGCGCCGGCTCTGGTACTCATTGCCCTGCCGGTCCCTGCGGTCCCCTTGGTAGTAGTACTTGCTCCCGTGGCTGGGCTGGTCGCCCAAGAGCTGGTAGACCAAGGTACCGGCGACGATACCGGCGATGGCCCTTCCCGTGTCGTTCGCCTGCGCTGGCTGCGGGGCGAACGCAGCCAAGGCTACCACTCCTACCAGAGCCACTGCCACCGTTCCCAGCACGCTTCGAGTGATCATTCTCTGCATCTCCCTCCTGGGTAGTCTGGTGCGTCTCGACTTGCTTGCCCCGCCACTACTATTAGACGTAGTAGATAGCTCTCAGGTTCATGGATTCTCGTAATTCCTCCAGATTATACCTCAGTCCCACGGCTGATCGTACTTGATATAGGGCCAACCGCAGCGTATCGGCGAGCGGAAGCGGAAGTGCGGCTGTTTCTCATACCAGTACTGCCCGGGCAGCGCATACGGCGAGTACACGGCATCTCGCGCAGCCTCCTGCTTGTCCTGCTGGCTCGGCTGCGCGCCGCACCACGGGCAGACCTCGCCCAGCTCATGGTAGTGCCCGCAGACGGGGCAGACGACCGGGTGGTCATAATCCTGCGCAAAGGTCGGGTATCGGGAGGGGGAGGGATGGTAGTAGTAGCCCGGCGTCTGACCGTCTCTGACGACCACCTCGCCGTCGAAGCTGCCGCGGTACCAGAGCCTCGTGCTGCCCTGGCCCCACGCGCTGGCCATGCAGGCCAGCGTCACCGCGATGATAAGTGCAACTGTTGCCCTTCTCATGTCCTGCCGCCACCTTGGCCCTCATGATCCTATTCGCGGTAGTAGTATACACGCCTGTGCTACTAGTGTCAATAGTAGAGCGCAGAAAAACCGCGCCGAAGTGTCCAGGGCGCGGGATTAACCTCCTGAGGGCGAGGGCAAGAGCCCTCAGAAGTCGAATAGACCTCCGAGTCGCACGGGCAAGGACCCGGTGCCTCACAACACACAAAGGTGGTTATGTGTGATGACGGACGTTCGCGTTGGCTTCATTGGCTGCGGGAATCACGCAACTCAGAACCTCTACCCCGCGCTGCGCTACGCGGGCATGGACCTGGCGGCGGTCTGCGACCTGGACAAGCGGAAGGCGCAGCGCGTCGCCCGGCAGTTCGGCGCCCATCGGACCTACCAGGACCTGGGCACGATGCTCGATGAGATGGACCTTGACGCTGCGCTGGTCTGCGGGCCGCCGGAGCTGCACTTCGAGGCGGCGCTGGCGGCCCTCGAGCGTGGCTGCCACGTCTGGACCGAGAAGCCGCCGGCGCCGACGCTCGCCGAGACGGAGCAGCTTGCCGCATACGCGGCGCAGGTCGGGCGCATCTTGCAGATCGGCTTCATGATGCGCTTCGCCCCGGCCTACGTGCGGCTCAAGCAGATCATCGAGAGCGAGGAGTTCGGCGCGCCGTCGCTCATCGAGGCGAAGTACTGCTGCTGGAACGTTTCGAACCATCGCCACCATCTCATCTACTACGGAGTGCACATCCTCGATCTTGTGCGCCACCTGATGGGCGAGGTCACCGAGCTTGCGGTGCTCAAGTGCGAGCGCGATGGGCAGCTTGCGAATGCCATCAGCCTGCGCTTCGCCTCGGGCGCGGTCGGGCTGGTGAACTTCTCCAGCCTCCAACCGCGCGTCCAGGAGCGCGTGGAGGTTACCGGCGAGAGCGCCCTGGCGATCGTGGATAACCGCGTGAACCTCACCTATCACAGGCCCGGCACCAACGAGTTCGGCGAGACCACATGGTCGCGGCCCGACTTCGCCATCCCGAACCAGGCCAACTCGACGTTGGAGCTTCAGGGCTACCTTCCTGAGCTATCGCACTTCGCGGCCGCCGTGCGCGGCGAGGCTGAGCCGGCCGCTACCATCGAGGACGGCGTGGCGGTCATGCGCCTGCTCGACTTAGTCGAGCAGAACGAGGGAGAGGTGGTGCAGGTGGGGTAGAGGGGGCCGAGCCTAGCGATGAGGAGCAACGCCGCCAGCGCGAGGTGCTGGAGAAGCTGGCACTAGCCATCGCGCGGCGGCGCATGTGCGCACCGGCGATCTTCCTCTTTGAATCTATGCAACCCGTGTCCTTCCTCGGGGCGCAGGCGCTCGCCTTTGCGGAGCCCCTCATCAAGGTCCTGCTGGACATCCCCGAGTACCAGGTCTTCCGCGAGGCCCTCGAGGACCGCGAGAACGTCCGCTGGCTCATTGACCGCCTGGAGGAGTTGGAGGACAATCCCCCGGCCGATGACCAGCGGTCTGCGCCCGGCAATGATGAGCCGTGAAGGTGTGCGTGGTGGTGGCGCCGAAACAGGCAATGAACGGCGCGCGGGATGCTATCCCGCGCCTCCGAGGACCTGCTTAGTTCGGACGGGCGCAATCATGTCCCGCCGTGGGCGGCGCCAGCCCCCCACCTTTGAGGCCACGGGAGATATGTACGTTGGCCGCCGACATGCCCCTACGTTCCATCTTAGCCACCGACTGCGGCTCCACTACCACTAAGGCGATCCTCATCGAGTTGGTGGAGGGCGAGTACCGCTTGCGCGTGCGCGGTGAGGCCCCGACTACCGTCGAGGCCCCCTACGAGGACGTCACCCGTGGCGTGCTGAACGCCGTCTCGGAGGTTGAGGAGGTCTCCGGCCGCCGCCTGATCGCCGACGGGGACATCATCCGGCCTCAACGGGGGGATCAGGGCGTGGATGCGTACCTCTCGACCAGCTCGGCCGGCGGTGGCCTGCAGGTGATGGTCGTCGGGCTGGTGCGCACCATGACCGCCGAGAGTGCGCAGCGCGCGGCCCTGGGCGCCGGCGCCATCGTCATGGACGTGCTGGCGCTCGATGATGGCCGGCGCGACTACGAGCGCATCCAGCGTATGCGCGAGCTTCGCCCGGACATGATCCTGATCTCCGGCGGTGTGGACGGCGGCGAGCAGCGGCGGGTGGTGGAGATGGCCGAGCTGGTCGGCGCGGCGAATCCCCGCGCGCGCCTGGGAGCTAAGTATGAGCTTCCCGTTATCTTTGCCGGCAATGCCGACGCCCGCGACGCCATCAGCGATACCCTCGCCGACAAGACCGCCCTGACCCTTGTTGACAACCTCCGCCCGACGATGGAGCGCGAGAACCTGGGGCCTGCCCGCGCCGAAATACAGGAGCTGTTCCTGGAGCATGTGATGGCCCAGGCTCCCGGTTACTCGGAGTTGATGACCTGGACCGATGCCGACATCATGCCGACTCCTGCGGCGGTGGGCAGCCTCATCGAGGCCATCGCCAAGCGCGATGGCATCAACGTCGTCGGCGTGGACATCGGCGGCGCGACGACCGATGTCTTCAGCGTCTTCGAGGGTGTCTTCAACCGCACGGTCAGCGCGAACCTGGGCATGAGCTACTCGGTCTCGAACGTGCTGGCGGAGACGGGCCTGCCGAACATCCTGCGCTGGGTCACCGAGCAACCGGACCCGGGCCTGGTGGGCAACGCTATCCGTAACAAGATGATACGCCCCACCACCATCCCGCAGACGCTTGCCGACCTGACCATCGAGCAGGCAGCCGCACGCGAGGCGCTTCGGCTTGCTTTCGGGCAGCACAAGCTGCTGGCCACGGAACTCAAGGGCATCCAGCGCCAGCGCGACATAGCCGACGCCTTCGCCGCTGGCGGCGCGCAGACGCTCGTGGAGATGATGTCCCTGGATCTGCTGGTGGGCTCCGGCGGCGTGCTCTCCCACGCGCCGCGCCGCAACCAGGCCGCGCTGATGCTCATTGATGCCTTCGAGCCGGAGGGCATCACCCGCCTGGCGGTGGATAGCATCTTCATGATGCCCCAGCTCGGCGTTCTCTCGACCGTCAACGCGGAGGCGGCCAGGCAGGTTTTCTATCGCGACTGCCTCATTCCGCTGGGAACCTGCATAGCGCCGGTCGGGCATGGCCGGCCCGGTTCGCCCTGCCTGCGCGTGCGGCTGACCGGCGGAGGGCGCAGCGAGGACTTGCAGCTCAACGTAGGCGAGATGCGTCTCATCCCGCTCCCCGAGGGGCAGACCGCGGAGGTCGCGCTCGATCCGGTGCGGCGCTTCGATGTTGGCGCCGGGCCGGGCCGGGCGCTGACGGCCACGGTGCAGGGCGGCGTGGTAGGGGTAGTGATTGACGCCCGCGGCCGCCCGCTGCGGCTTCCCGAAGATGAGGCCGAGCGCATCTCAGCTATCCGCGCCTGGAATGCCGAGCTTGACGTCTATCCGCGCAACCTCGCGGCAGGGGAGGTAGCCTGAACGTGGCGCATGGTTATACGCCGGGACTGAGGGTCACAGAGCGCGCGCTGGTGCGCAGGCGGCGTCACCTGCCCCTGCCCGGCCAGGTCCACGTCCAGGTCGGCGAGCGCGTGAGCGCCGACCAGCTCGTCGCCTCCACCGAGCTACCGGGCAATGTCACCAACCTCAACGTCGCCCACGAACTCTCCTGCACGCCCGCCGACGTTCCCGACTACCTCGTCGTCAGCGTTGGCGATGCCGTGGAAATCGGCGAGGTCATTGCCGAGACCAGGGCTCTGTGGGGCCTCTTTCACTCTGTTGCGACGACGCCGGTGAGCGGCACGGTCGAGACGATCAGCGAGGTGACCGGCCAGGTCCTGATACGCGGCAAGCCGATTCGCGTGGAGATTGACGCCTACCTGGACGGGACCGTCATTGAGGTCGAGGGGGATGAAGCGATCACCGTTGAGGCCCGCGCAGCATTCCTGCAGGGCATCCTGGGCGTCGGCGGCGAGGCCCACGGGGACCTGAAGCTGGTGGTCGAGTCGCCGGACGCGGTGGTCGAGGCGGACTTGATTGACGACTCCTGCGCGGGTTGCGTGCTGGTCGGCGGGAGCCGTGTCACGCTGGAGGCCCTGCGCGCGGCGGCGGAGGTCGGCGCGGCCGGCGTAGTGGTCGGCGGCGTCCACGGCATGGACCTCAACGAGTTCCTGGGCGAGCCGCTCGGCGTCGCCATCACCGGCCAGGAGGACGTGGGCACGACCCTGGTGCTCACCGAGGGCTTCGGAGAGATAGCGATGGCCGGGCGCTCCTGGAAACTGCTTGCCGCACGCAGTGGGCGCCGCACCTCGATCAACGGCGCCACGCAGATTCGCGCGGGCGTTATCAGACCCGAGGTCATCATCCCGGAGCCGGAGGCGACCTGGGAGGCCGACGGGGTGGATGTCTCCGCCGGGCTGGCGCCGGGCAGCTACGTTCGCCTCATCCGCGAGCCTTACTTCGGCCGCCTGGCGATCGTGACCGACCTTCCCGAGCAGCTTCAGCAGATCGAGACCGAGGCCCACGTGCGCGTGCTGCGCGCTCGACTTGAGGACACGGGCGAGGAGATAACGGTGCCGAGGGCGAATGTGGAAGCGATCCAGCGATGATTGTCTGCGGCATGGACAGAAGCACTGTGGCGGGGGGCGCCCTCGCCCCCCGCACCCATCACTATGCGCGGGCTGAGGGCAGCCTCCGCCACGGACAGCGGTTCCGACTGTGCACCGCCCTTGCAGCCCTGGCCATCTGTGCCTCGGCCTGGGCCGCGCCCCCCGGCGCGCCCACACAAGTGAAGGCCGTTGATAATCCTGAGGATGACCGCGGCACGCAGATGATCGTCAGTTGGGAGGCTCCCACGAAACGCCAGAGGCCGTGGGGCACGTACTGGGCCGGCTACCAGGTGTTCTATGCGCCGGTTGGCCGGGAGAGGCGGCCGGGACCCCTGGCGCCACCCGAAAGCACCGAGGTAGTGGCTGCCTGCTTCAAGCCGTGGCCGTGGCGACCCTACAATACTCAGGTCGCCGTGGTCTACCTACCGACCCCAGCGCTTGCTGTTACGGACGCTTCCGGGGCAATTGCCCCTTCCGGCGCTCACTTCGTCTTCAGCGACACCATCGGCCCGGTGCAGCCGCTGGCCCTTTGGTATAATGCCAAGCGCACCAACGTGCTGGTGATGATGCTGCTTTACTCTGCGATCGTCCTCATCACCATCCACTACGCCACGCGCCGCGCGGAGGACATGTACATCCGCCCCATCGCCGGGTTGGAGGCCGTCAACGACGCCATCGGCCGTGCCACCGAGATGGGCAAGCCCATCCTCTACATCTCCGGCCTCAGCGGCATCTCGGACGTCGCGACCATCGCGGCCATGCTCATTCTCGGGCACCTCGCCCGACGCACCGCGCGCTATGAGACCCAGATAATCGTGCCGTGCCAGGACCCGCTGGTCATGGCCGCCGAGCGCGAGATCGTGCGCGATGCCTACCTGGAGGCCGGTAAGCCTCAGGCCTTCCGGCCCGAGGACATCTACTACGTGACTGACAGTCAGTTCGGCTACGTGGCGGCCGTGGACGGCGTCATGATGCGGGAGCGCCCGGCGGCCTGCTTCTACATGGGCTACTTCTACGCCGAGGCTCTGATCCTGGCCGAGACCGGCAACGCCGCCGGCGCCATCCAGATCGCGGGTACCGACGCGGATACTCAGCTTCCGTTCTTCATCACCGCCTGTGACTACACGCTGATGGGAGAGGAACTCTACGCGGCCAGCGCCTACCTGTCGCGCCAGCCGCTTCTGGTGGCGCAACTGCGCGGGCAGGACCTCGGCAAGATACTGATAGCTGCCGTACTCCTGGTGGGGACGGCGATCACGACCCTCGCTACCTTCTGGCCTGAGGTGGCTCAACGGTTCCTAGACTGGTTCAACGTCTAACCAGATTATTCCCGTAGGTCGGCCTGCGCCTGACGATTTGCGTCAGGCGCAGGTGAAAGCGCGCCCCGCAGCGCTTTCAGCCTCGAGCCCGACACGGACCTATGAACAGGTGATAGCTTGAAGCTGCAAGTGCCGTTGGTGATAACCTTCCTGGTCGGGGTCTTCATGGCGGTGCAGTTCTTTGTGCCCCATGAGGTCGGCCAGGGCGGCTACGAGATGCTGCTCAAGTGGGCGAGGCTGGTGGGCGCCTTCGCCCTGGTGCTCGGTATCGGTAGCCTCTGGCGCACTCACGGCGACAAGATCCGGCGGCGGCGCCCGGACTGGCCGTACAGCGTGGTCGCGCTGGTGAGCTTCGTGGTGATGGTAGTGCTGGGCATCGTCTACGGGCACGGCGAGCACACCGGCTTCGACTGGGTTTTTCGGCACATTCAAGTCCCGCTGGATGCGACCATGTTCGCGCTGCTGGCCTTCTTTGTCGCTTCGGCCGCCTTCCGCACCTTCCGCGCGCGCAGCGTCGAGGCCACGCTGCTGTTGGTCACTGCTCTGGTGGTGATGCTCGGCCGGGTCCCCATCGGGGAACTCCTCTACCACCGCATGCCTCAGGTCTCGGAGTGGATCATGACCGTGCCGACCGTCGCGGGCAAGCGAGGCATACTGCTCGGCGTGGCGCTAGGGGCGGCCGCCACGGCCTTGCGCATCATCCTGGGTATCGAACGCTCTCATCTCGGCGGCGCCGGCGGCTCGGGGGAGGGGGAGTAGGCCGTGAACTTCTGGGAGCGCATACTTGCCCTCGATCGCCGCTGGGTCTACGTCGGCATAGCGCTCGCGGTCATCCTGCCCATCACCTTAGGCCTTGAGATGACGCTGGGCACAACCTCCCCGCCCACCCAGGACTTCTATGACGCCGTCGAGGCCCTGAAGCCCGGTGCTCCCGTCCTCATCGCCTTCGACTACGGCCCCTCCAGCATGCCCGAGCTGGACCCGCAGGCGAAGGCCATCGTGCGGCACTGCCTGTCGCGGAAGCTGCGGATCATCTGTGTCGCGCTCTGGCCTACGGGCACGGCCTTGGCCCGCGATGTGCTATCCTCCGTTGGCGAGGACATGGGGGCAGTGGACGGCGAGGATTACGTGAACCTCGGCTTCAAGGCAGGCTCCGTGGCCGTGATACTGGGCCTGGGCGAGGACATCAGCGACGTCTACCCACAGGACGCTGAGGGCCGGAAAACCTCGGGTTTGGCCGTGATGAAGGGCGTCAAGTCGTACGCCGACGTGCCCTTGATGGTTGACCTCGCCGCTGGCAACTCACCCTTCGGCTGGATTTCGTACGCCCATGAGCGCTATCATCAGAAGGTCGCCGCCGGCATCACCGCGGTCATGGCCACCGATCTCTATCCGTACCTTCAGACCGGTCAGCTCGTGGGCCTTGTGAACGGCTTGAAGGGCGCTGCCGAGTATGAGGACCTCATTCACCATCATGGGATGGGCGTGCGGGGCATGTCGGCTCAGTCCATTGCGCACTTGTGGATCATCTTCCTGGTCATCGTGGGGAACATCGCGTACTTCGCCATGCGTCGGGCCAGCAGAGAGTGACGGCCTCGTGTGTGCCGGCGAGGGCGTCTGCCCGCACATCGGACGGGGGAGTGAACGCAACGATGAATTACATAATGATCTGCCTTGACAGCCTGCGCCAGGACCACATCGGCGCCTACGGTGGGAAGGCCAACACGCCGAACATGGACCGCTTCGCCCAGCAGAGCGCGGTCTTCAGCCGACTGCGCTCCGAGGCGCTGCCGACGGTCCCGGTGCGCCGCGCGCTTTCGACCGGCGTGCGCGTCTTTCCCTGGGAGGAGCGCCAGCGCCCGAAGGGCATCTACAACCGGCACAGCGGCTGGGCACCTTTGCGCGAGAGCGATGTAACCATCGCCGAGCACCTGCTTGAGCGGGGCTACGTCACCGCCATGGTCATTGATGTCTATCACCTGATGAAGCCGGCCATGAACTTCCACCGGGGCATGAAATCCTTCAACTTCATCCGCGGCCAGGAGAACGACCAGTGGAAGAGCGCGCCGCTGCCGCCGGGGGCGCTCGACCGCTACGTCCCTGAGGACTTCCCGGAGCGGCGACTGCAAGTGCTGACCCAGTACCTGCAGAACCAGCAGGGCCTGGAGGGCGAGGAGGGGCGCCAACCCGCGCGGGTCTTCTCCGAGGCGATGCGCTGGCTGGAGGGCAACGCCGGCCAGGAGAAATTCTACCTCTGGGTGGACAGCTTTGACCCGCACGAGCCCTGGTACGTTCCGCAGGAGTTCGTTGACCTCTACGACCCGGGCTATGAGGGCAAGGAGTGGATATATCCCAACATCATTCCCTACGCGGAGATGACCGAGCCCGAGCGCGATCATGCCAAGGCGCTGTACAAGGCCAACGTCACCCTGGTGGACAAGTGGCTGGGCAAGTTCCTGGACAAGATTGACGAGCTGGGCCTGCGCGAGAACACGCTGGTCGTGCTGCTCTCGGACCACGGGAAGATCGTGGGCGAGTTCGGCAACTTCGGGATGTCGAACAAGGACTCCAGCCGCTTCCTGTACGATGTGCCGCTGATGGTGCGCCATCCGGAGGGCGTCGGCGCCGGCGAGCGCTTCGAGCAGTGGGTCTACGACATTGACGTGACGGCGACCGCGCTGGACGTGCTCGGCGAGGAGCCGTTGCCGGGCATAGACGGGCAGAGCTTCTGGCCGATCATCACCGGGGAGCAGGACAAGCTCCACGACTACTGCGTGTGCGGCTACTCCGAGGTCGCCTGCGTCTGGCAGGACAATCTCATCTACGTCCGTGATGATGGCGAGCACACCGACGCCTTGTTCGACGCCTGGGAGGACCCGGAGCAGCAGAACGACCTCAGCGAAGGGATGCCTGACGCAAAGGCGGAGATGGCCGCACATCTCGACGAGCTGCTGGCCGGGGGGCCGCACTGAGTGGGCGGCCGTCGCCGACAGGAATGTCGGCGCCCCGGTGACCTTCTGGATCGGGGGCCCGACATTCTTGTCGGGCTGCGCATCGCGACCATGAGTTGCAGGGAGAGACCATGCCCGAAGCAGAAGTTGTGACATTCTTCGGCCTCTCCACCGAGATCATCGGCGTCTGGATTGCCGCTTGCCTGACGCTGGCGATCTTCAGCTTCCTGTACCGCGATAACCCCATCTACAAGCTCGCGGAGCACATCTTCGTGGGGATTTCGGCGGGATACGGCGTGGTCATCGTCTACCAGGAATCGGTGAAGCCGGACCTTGTCAACCCGCTGTTGCACCCGGCGGAGGTCGGGCTTGCCCATCCGAACTACCTGGTTCTCATACCTGGGGCGCTCGGGCTGCTCATGTTCAGCCGGTTCTTCCGGCGCTATGACTGGCTCTCCCGTTGGCCCATTGCCTTCGTGATGGGCCTTTACTCGGGCGCGGCGATACCTGCCACCATCCAGGCGCAGTTCATCGAGCAGCTACGCGGGACCATGCAGCCCCTGCTGCCGGGCCTGGTGGACATCAGCGTGTGGACCGCCTTCAGCAACCTCCTGCTGGTGGTGGGAGTGCTCTGCACGCTCGGCTACTTCTATTTCTCACGCCCGCACCGGGGAGCGCTAGGCGCGGCGTCGCGGGTGGGGATATTCTTCCTGATGGTGGCCTTCGGCGCGGGCTTCGGCAACACGGTGATGGCCCGCATCTCACTGCTGATCGGCCGCGTGCAGTTCCTCTACTTTGACTGGTGGGGCCCCTACGTATACGGGCCGATCCACGCCCTCTTCCAGCACGTGGGAGGAGGCTGAGGACCGCCACACGTCAGCGGGTCGGGGTCATTGCTGGCGGTGAAGAGGGCGGGACTCGCTTTGACCTGCTTCCTGTCTGCGCTATTACCCATTCCCGAAGCCGGCGCAACGTGGTATACTGTCTGTGGAAGCAAGGGGAGGTGTACTCACGAGCACACAATTGAAAGAACTGGATATAACAGGTCACGTCCTCGAGGCCGACATGCGCCAGGGACGCTTTCAACTGTGGGTGGACGACCGCACACCCGTTACGGTGCCTTTGTCGCCGCCAGAGGAGGACGAAGTAATAGAAGCCCTACGGGGTCATCGGACGGTTCGGCTACAGGTCATAGGACGAGGCGAGTTCTCAGCCTCGGGCAAGCCCTTGCGCGTGACTGAGGTCGAGGAGATGCGACTTCATCCAGTCGGGGAAGTGGGCTACGACGCCACGGCTCGCCCCATTGAGGATGTCCTGGCAGAGCTGGCTGCGGAGGTGCCTGAGGAGGACTGGGAGCGGCTGCCACCCGATCTCACTGATAACCTGGATCACTACCTCTATGGGACACCCCGGCGATGAAGACGGTTTTCGCAGACACCGATTACTGGATCGCGAGAGCCGTGCCCAATGACCAGTAGGCCGAGGCCGCGAAACGGGCTCGTGAATCCCTCGGTGACGTGAAGCTCCTCACTACCGACGAAGTCCTGAGTGAGTTCTTGGCCGCCCTGAGCGCCGGCGGTGAGAACGTCCGCCGTAAAGCTGTCCAGATGGTTAGAGCCATCCTCGGCAACCCAAACGTTAAGGTCCTTCCGCAGACACGCGATTCGTTCCTCAAGGGCATGGAGTTCTACGAGGAGCGACCGGACAAGAGCTATAGCTTGGCTGACTGCGTTTCCATGAACGCGATGCGCGCAGAATCGCTTACTGAGATCCTCACCCATGACCACCACTTCGCGCAAGAGGGGTTCCACGTACTCATCACCGACGACTGAGAAGGCAAGCGACCACCAATAATAACTGCCCCGGCCGCCCTGGTGAGCGTCTGGGGCCTTGCTTTCGGCCTCACAGCATCGGCACCTTCGGGAACAACGTCTCCAGGAGCTTGAGCATCCGCTCATTCATCCACGGCTCGATGCTCGTGAAGGTCTGCAAGTAACCCTCAAGCGGCGTCTCACGGCCGACCACGAACCGCGTGATGGTCTCGTCCCTGCTCGTCAGCACGAGGTCCCCTCGCCGCGCCCGCGCCTCGATCACCTGCACCTCTCCTTTCTCCGCCTCCAGGCCGGCCTTGAGCCGGTCGCCGATGATGATGACGCGCCCGGACCAGTCGGCGAAGTCGCCGTCGGCCAGGCGCTTCTCGTAGAGGGGCCTGATTTCGGTGAAGAGCTGTCCCAGGTCGCGGATGCCGAACATGCCGACGCCTCCGCTCACCCCGCGCGAGTAGCCGGCCCTGGTCAGCGTCTCAGGCGCGAGCCCGTCGTCCGGCGCATTCCCCCTCTCGATGACCGCGATGCCCTCCGCGGCCAGCTTGCTGTGCAGAAGCTCCAGGAGCGTGAGCGCGATGTCCTGCCGGTGTTTGGCGCCCTTCTCGACGCACAGGCAGTGCAGCCTGGCGCGGTCACGGCCTTCCGGGCTACCGCAAACGACCCCGATGAGCTTGTCGTCCTTCTCCGCGAGGAAGGCGCTATCCAGCGGCGAGAAACCCCATGCAGGCTGGTGCCAGGAGAAGAACCCGTCGGCACAGTAATCATCTACCCATCGCGACACCTGGGCATTATCCTTGTCTTCCAACTCCCGGAAGGTGACGCCGGGCGGCGGCGCGGACGGAGTGCCCTCGCTGAGGGTCTTCTTGTACCTCTCGCTCACCTCCATGTCCACGAACCCGAAGCTGCGGTACATAGCGTGAGCGACGTTGCGCGTGCCGGTGCCCAGCGTGAAGGTCGAGCAGCTCTTGGCCGCGGGATGGTTCATGGCAACCGCCAGCGCCTGCCGCGACAGGCCCATGCGCCGCCACTGTGGCGAGGTGTGCACCCAGTACACCATCAGCAGGCTCGCGTGATTGTTATGCGGAAAGTGCGCGTAGCCCACCTCCGAGATGACGTTGGCGACCTCATAGCCCTCCATCTTCGGATGCACCGCCAACTCCCCGTGAAGCTTGACGTCCATCTGTCCCACGCGCCGCCCCTGTGCATCTCTTATCTCGGTCAGCGACAGGCCCTGATCATCGCAACCCGCCTTGCGCAGCGCGTGGCCTGCGAGCAGTTGCAGGCGGTAGTCCTGTCCCTTCGCCAGCGCCGCCAGCGTTCGGCAGGCCGATCTGTCACCCATCGTGACGAGCTGCAGCGCGGCGATGGCCGCCTCCGGCGAGTCGGGCTTGCGCTGCATGACGCTGCGCAGCATGTCCGGCGCCCGCCGGTCTCCGGCATCTGACAGGGCCAGCGGCTCCACGAGCCTCCGCACCCTCGGCGGCAGCTTCTTGCGCTCCTCTCTCTTGAGCTTCGCCAGGTCAGAGATAGCATCCAACCGCTCCGATGCCGGCCCCCTGGTCGCGCCTCGCACCAGCGCCTCCCGCACCGCCCTATCGAACCCCTTCTCGTCCTTCTTCACGATAGGGAGCGGATGGACGGTGGTGCCGATCTCCCCGAACCACGGGAACAGGTCCTCACCGGCGGCCAGGCTCAGGTAATAGATCGCCTTATCGCTGTAGGAGGCGTACCGGTCAGTCAGGCCCTCGTATGCCTTCTCCTTAGGCATGACCCGGAAGAGTCTGCCAAGGAAGCCGTCGCCGAACCTGCGTTCCAACTCGCTCAGCACCCACATCCCTTTCGGGTGCCATTGCTCGGTCCACGGATATACCCGGGCCAGGTCGCCCTTGGTGCGGTCCGGGTCCTGCTCGTCGCAGAGCTGCTGGTTGACCGCCCGCAGCCGAGCCGCCTCCTCGGCATATCCCAGCCGCTCCACGATCCTGGTCGCAAGGTGCCGGACAATGCTGTACTCCGGGAACACGGCGACGAGCAGGTCTCGGATGTGGCTGTGATAGGCAGTGCCCGTCAACATCACGAACGCGATGTTGTATGCCATCCGCCAGGGACAGGCCTTCACGCCGATCCGTGGGAAGTTCCGCCATCCCAGGCTGGCCGCCGCACTGTCCACCACGGTGACCTCATCCAGCGGTCTCCAGTGCTCGCCGAGCATCGGCCGCAGCTCGGACTCGACGCGCGAGATCAGCCCCAGCACCTCCTCCAGTCGCTTCTCCACCCGAGGCTCATGTTGGACACGCACCCCGCCGACCTTCTTAAGCTTCATGGCGGGTCCGATCTCCTGCGGCACACGGCGGCCGGGCTTCGGCTTGGCCTCCCCGGCCAGCCAGCGCAGCAGCGGGTGACAATGCTGCAACACGCCCGCATCAAAGGCCAGATGCCCCATGATGAACACCCGCCCCTCGCCGTGCCTGCTCATGGCCGCGAGCGCCTCACTGGTCCGCCGATGCCCGAGCAGTGGTGTCGCGCCTTCGGGAATGCGCACCGGCGCCCACGTCCCCAGCCCGACCTTGTGCAGGATCCGCCCCTCAGGCGGTGCGCCATCGTTCTCCGCCACGTCATCGCGCCCGTATCCCATGAGGTAGTCGCGGTCCGGCTTCGGCCCCTGCTGACAGTCGCCAGGGGCCAGGAACTCGTATCCGAACAGCCGCGCCACCTGGTTGTAGGGCAGCGTCGCGGCTGGCTGATCCACATCCAACTCGTAGCGCGGCGTGGAACTCGCCAGCAGCAGCCCTCCGCCCTCCCTGATGAACCTCTCGATGTCCTCCAACTCCGCCGCAGAGAACTTGTTGGGCGCGTATCCGCTGATGATTAGCAGATGGTACTTGCGGAGCAGCGCCCACCTCAGCCGCCGTCGGCAGGTCGTCGTCCGGAAGACGTTATCCGGCTCAATGCGGATGGGTCCCGGCTCCGCCGCTGCATCGTGGTACAGGTCCACGAGCACGCGGACTTCTATATGACCAGTGGAGGCAGGCACGATGATCATCTCCTTGGAACGGCGCAATGAAGCCTACGTGCGCAATGTAGAACAGGTCCCGGCCGTGGGGAAGGACAAGGTGGCTCCTCACGACGCGGAGCGCTGCCCGGTGACGCAGGCCAGAGGGGTTCACGGCAGTGACATGGCCGGGCCTAGCCGCCTTCGGTACGCCAGGTGAACGGGATGTCAGGGTCGGAGAGGTCGCGGCGCAGCTCGTCCGGACTCTCGCGGTCGTAGTGGCGCGTGGGTACATTGACGACGACGGCCATCTCGCCGCCCACCGGCATGAAGCCATGCCAGACCAGCGGCGGTATCTGAATCAGCAGCGGGTTGAGTTCGCCTGCCACGATGGCCTGGGCCTCACCGTTGGTCGGCGAGTCAGGGCGGTCATCGTAGAGTCCGACCTTCGCGTTGCCGCGGATGACGCAGAAGTTGTCGGTCTGATGCTCGTGGCAATGCCACGCCTTGATAACGCCGGGGAAGCAGGCGGAGACATAGACTTGCCCGAAGCCGAGGAACTGTTCGTCGTCGTCGCGCAGTATCTCCATCACGTAGCCACGGTCGTCCAGGTGGCGTGCAAGCTTCTTGATAATGACCCCGTCTATCATTGCAGGTCGCTCCATTCTGTGCTCAGGCCGTGGCTCTCCGTCGTTGTCGTTGATGCCGTTACGTCGTTTGCCGTTTCGCGCCTCTCGCGTCCCGCCTCCCGCCTCCGCCGTACGGCATCTGCACCCCCACGGCGTGACGCGTGAAATACTTCAGCGCGAAGTTGGTGAGGTCTTGCTTGGTGACGGCCGCGACCCGCTCGGCGATGTGTAAGGAGTTCTCGGCGCTGCTGAAGGCCTCATAGCGACACAGGCGCAGCGCGGCGGTGGTGGGCCTGGCGTTCTCCAGCGCGTGGCTGTTCATCACTCTCGTCCGTGCGCGCAGCATCTCCTCATCGGATACCGATTGCGTTCGGAGCGCGAGCAGATGGCGCAGCAGGCCCTTGTGCACCCGCTCGATGGCGGAGGGCGCGCACAGCGCGTGCACCGCCAGGAAGGGCTCCCTGGTGACGGGAACCGGCAGCACGTTTATCGGGTAATGCTCAGCGAGTATGCGCGAGGGGATCGCCAGGCCCAGCGTCTGCAGCAGCGCGAGGTCGCGGTCGATGCGCCCCCCAGAGCCCCTCAGCAGTTCCGTAATCAGCTCCCCCGCCGGGGAGTCATCGCTGGCGAAGGATGGCAGGGGCACCCCGACCACGATGGAGGCCTGTCCGAGATCCTCGCTGCTGCCTACCTCAACCGCTGGACTTTCGGGCAATGGCGGCAGAGGCTTGGTCGGCGGCGCACTTTTCTTGGGCAGGGTCCCGAACGCCGCCTTGACCGCCGAGATGATCTCAGCGGGCGACAGGGGCGCTACCACGCATAGCACAGCGTTGGAGGCGACGTACTGCTCGTCGTGGAGGGCCTTGAGGTCCGCCAGCGTGACGGCGTCTATCGTGTCCGGCTCGCCCTGCAGGGGCAGCCTCAGCGGCCCCGAGCCGTAGTAGGCCTCGCGGAACAACTCATAGGTCGCCTGTAGAGGCGTCTGGTGAGCCTTGTCGTAGGATGCCTGTACCAGCTCTCGCGCCTTCTCCAGACTCTCCTCGTCTAGGGTCGGGGCGAAGAAGCTCTGCGCCGCTAGCTTAAGCATGGGGCCGAGTTCTTCGGCCGTGGAGGCAATGACACCCTCGACTAACTCGTAGTCGGTGCTGACTGATATGCCGCGCGAGGCGAGAACCTGCGCCGAGGCCAGCCCCGGCCTCTCCTCGAGCTGCGCTCGCGTGCTGGACAAAATGAGTTGTTGCAGCAGCGACCGTGTGCCGCGCTTGCCCTCGGCCTCATCGGCCGCCGATGCCTTGATGACAAGCGCAGCGCCTGCCACCTGTGTTGACATGTTCTGCACTGCCAGCACGGTGAGGCCGTTGTCGAGCACTGCGCGGCTGGTAACGGGCGTCGCCGCCGCGCCAGAGCCGCCTGCAATCGTCACAAGTACGCATACCCAGAGGTGAAAGGCTCTTGGCAAGTTGTGTGGACCTCCTCCGTCTCGCACGAGCGCAAACGACAGTGAGCCTGTCCCGCGCAGCTTCGCGAGGACGCGAAACGCCCTCCCAGCGAAGGGGAACAGGCAACTGCAGTTGACCACGGGCTAGCCGCGCAGCGCGGCCGTTGCCGCCGGTCTTACCCCGCTTGCAGCTTCCCGCCTGCCGCCTCTGCTGTTCGCCTGTTGCGTCCCGCCCGACTCCGGTCGGACGATGACCAGCGTGTAGGCATCGGGGAGCAGGTACTTCCGCGCCACCCTCCGGATGTCTTCGGGGCTGATCTTGTTGACCTCGCCGATGTAGTCAACCGCCATGTGGTACGTCGCAAGCGCCTCGTAGAAGCCGAGCGAGCCGACCTGGTCGCTGTAGGCCTCATTGCTGAAGGCGTACTCGGCGCGGAGCAGACGCTTCGCCTCGCTGAGTTCCTCATCGCTGACCTGCTCTGAGCGCAGGCTCTCGATCTGAGCCAGGATTGTGCTGCGCACCTCGCGCTCCTTGTCGGGCCTGGTGAGGGCGGTGATGATGAAGAGACCGGGATAGCGCTGAGTGAGGAAGTCAACACTGGACATCAGTGCCACGCCCTTCTCCTCCAGCGAGGCATAGAGCCTACCCGAGTGGCCGCCGAGTATTGTGTAGATGAGGTCGGTGGCCCAGACATCGCGCGCGTCCGCGATTCCAGGCGCGTGCCACGCGAACGTGATGATGGTGGTGTCGCTCTGTCGCTCCTTTATCGCGGTCCTGCTACTGGTCTGCGCCGGTTCGGCTGGCGGGTCACTGAACGCCACGGGAGCGCCGGCCCGTTGCCCGAAGAGCTTGCCGACCTGCTCAGTCAGCGCGGCCGGGTCCAGGTCGCCGACGGCGACCAGGGACATATTACCCGGGACGTAGAACCTGGTGTGAAAGGCCTGCAGGTCCTCCAACGTTATGTGGGAGACCTGCTCCACTGTCCCCCCGACTCCCCTCCGGTAGGGATGCTGAGTATACGCCGTCTCCCAGACCAGTTGGTTGAGCATGCCCTCAGCGACGCTCAGGCGGTCCGTTAGTTCCCGCGTCACGACCTCGCGCTCGCGGGCCACGGCCGTCGGGGTCAGCTCCAGATCGAAGGCCGCCGCGGCCAGCATCTCCACGACCTGGTCGAGATACTCACTGGCGACGGTCACGTCAATCTTGGTGAAGTCCCGCGTCGTGGTGGCGTTGACGTACCCGCCCAGGGCTTCGATTGCTGGCCCGACCCTCTGCGTGTCTCCCCGGGCGGTAGCCTCGAAGAGCAGGTGCTCGAGCAGGTGGGCTACGCCGGCGTTGTCATCGGTCTCGCAGTACGATCCTGCCCTGACATAGAGTCCGATGGAGACCAGGTTCCACTGATGTTCGGGCTTCATGATGAGCCGGAAGCCGTTGTCAAAGGTCTTCTCGGCGATGCGTGACCCGTCGAGAATCGGCGCGGCCGAGACGGCGGGCAAAGCGGAGTAGGCAGTGGGCAATAGGGAAACGACAACGGCAAGAACGACGATCACGACTACGGTTGCGGGCCGACGCGAGAGCAACTGCAATTGCGGTCAACTCCTCAGGGCGGGCAAGGGGCAAGTGGCGATCTTCTTAGCTGCTGTTTGCTGTCCGTAGCTGTCGTTTGAGCACCTTGCCCGTGGCCGAGCGCGGCAGCTCTTCTATGAACTCCACCGCCCGCGGCACCTTGTAGTGAGCCAGATGCGGCGTGCAATGCTCGATGACCCTTTCCGCACTGCCCGTCTCTCCCTCATGCAGCTCCACGAAGACCTTGACCCTCTCGCCGTGCAGCGGGGAGCGGACGCCCACTACCGCGCAGTCCCTGATCTCCGGTAATCCGTGCACAACATCCTCCACCTCGCGCGGATAGACATTCAGGCCCCCAACGATGATCATGTCCTTCTTCCGGTCCACGATGTATAAGTGCCCCTCCTCGTCCACTCGCCCCAGGTCTCCCGTCAGCAGCCATCCCCCGCGTAGGGCCTCGGCCGTCTGGTCCGCGTCCCGCCAGTAAGCGCTCATCACGTTCCGCCCACGCACACAGACCTCGCCGATCTCGCCCGTGGGCAGCGCACGCCCCTTATCATCCTGGATCTCTACCTCGACACCCGGCAGCGGCGGGCCCACGCTTCCTACTTTTCGCCTTTCTCGGCTTCGGTTCACGCTCACCACAGGCGAGGCCTCGGTCGGCCCGTAGCCCTCCAGCAGCGTAGCGCCGTAGCGGTCCTCGAAGGCGCGCAGGACCGGGTCGGGGAGAGGCGCCCCCCCAGAGATGCACAGTCGCAGGCTTGACAGGTCGAAGCTGCGCTCCGTCTTGAGGCCCGCGAGCACCGCGAACATCGAGGGCACTCCCGGGTAGATGGTCGCGCCCTCGCGCTCTATCGCCTCCAGGACTGACAGCGCCTCAAAGCGCGGCAGCAGGACGCTGGTTGCTCCAGTCAGCAGGGGGACTACCATGCACACCGTCGCGCCGAACGAGTGGAACAGCGGGAGCACGGTGAGGAACACGTCGTCCTCTGTCATCTGTACCGCTTCAACCGCCGCCAGCGCGTTAGAGATGAGGTTGCAGTGCGAGAGTTGCGCTCCCTTCGGGCGACCGGTGGTGCCAGAGGTGTACATGAGTGCGGCAGGGTCGTCGTCGCCGCCGCCCGGCTCCGGCAGGCCCTCGGGCTCGGCGGCCGCGAGCGCGGAGAAGTCCACGGCGCCCTCGGGGAGCTGCTCGCCGCTGACGATCAGATGCTCGACAGACGCAGCCCGGGCGGCCGCCGCCAGCGGCGCCGTCTGCTCCAGCGCGACCACTGCCCGGGCTTCAGCATCCTGGACGATGTAGCCGGCCTCGTCGGGCGTCAGCAGGGGGTTCAGCGGCACGGCGGTCGCACCCAGCCAGAGGGTCGCGAGGTAGCTGATGACGAATTGCGGGCAGTTGGGTAGGATGAGCGCCACGCGGTCTCCCGGCTGCACCCCAACCTGGCCCAGCCCGGCCGCGACCCTCTCCACCAGCGCTGCCAGTTCCGCGTAGCTCAGGCGGCTCTCGCCTGCAATAAGTGCTAGTTGTTCGGCTCGCCGCTGCGCGCTCTCACGCAGCGCAAGGGCCAGGGAATCCACGGAAACCACCAACTGCTGCCTTCGCGCACGCGGGGGCAGATAGGGAACGTGGCAGCAGAATACACTCATACCCCGATGTGGTCAAGGCGGACGAGCAGCGCGGCAGGAGCATCGTTTCTAGCCCTGCCGCTCGTCGCCCTCGGCGGGGTGGCGCGCCGATCGCGCCTCGGCGGGACCGCGGGCGCCGCTGTCGTATGTAGGGCGCGCACCTGTGGCACGCCCCAGGCGGGCGGGGCACCCCCCTTCGCCAAGGCTACGGGGGACAAACAGGTCCCCGCCCTACACCACAGCCCGAGCCTGCCTCGCAAAACCGATGCTCCTGCCCAGCGCGGGTGCACGGTTGACTAACGGCAGGGGCTGTGCTAAGGTAACCATCAGAGTAGCTACCACCCCATGACGGCCACGACAGGGCGCTGTGGGGCTTGTCAGAGGGCCGCCAGCAGGTCGCCGGCCTGGACGAGGCGCCTGTGGCGGCGCGGGGCGTGGGAGAGGCGTATCATCATGGTAGAGATGTCAGTGCAAAGGGTCGCAATAGACACAAACCGCCATACCCTGGTGATCCTGGCCGATAGGGAGGGGAGCCGTCTGCTGCCAATATGGATAGGTCCGTACGAGGCGCAGTCCATCGCCATGGCGCTACGCAATGAGGACTTCGAGCGACCGCTCACGCATGATTTGCTCCTGTCGGTCATAGATGCCTTCGGCTACGAGTTGCAACGCGTCGACGTGACCAGGCTCGAGGAGCACACCTTCTACGGCCTGCTGGGCCTAGCGCGCGGCGATGACTTCATACAGATTGACACGCGGCCCTCGGATGCCATCGCCTTGGCCCTGCGGGCCGACGCGAAGATATTTGTGGCCGAGGAAGTCCTGGAACAGGCTTCGATAGCTGACGAAGACACCGAGCAGGCGCAGGTGGACATCGAGAAGTTCAAGGACTTGCTCCATCAGGCGCATCTGGACGAGGAACTCCAGGACCCCGACGAGTAGCCTTCTGTCGCGTCGCGCACAGGTCGGAGTGACGTCCAACCCGACCGACGCCACCGGGAGAGGTCCGGTGGCGGTCTCCCTGCCGCGGCATTCTCCTCGGCCGTGAGACGCATTGGTCATACTGCCCCTTACGAAGCGGAGGCCTGCACTTGTCTGGCTCAAATCGGTGGGTATGGTACGTCTTCGGCATACTGTTCGTCGGTGTGCTTGTGCTTAAGTCTCTGGCCCTGTACACCGACTACCTGTGGTTCGGATCAGTGGCGCAGGGCGCGGTCTTCACCACTATACTCTGGACCAAGGTCAAGCTGGGCGCGGTGGTGGCGGTCGTGTTCTTCGCCTGGCTGTTCGCCAACATCCGCGTGGCGCGACTCCCCCTGCCGGGTGATATTACCTTCATTGGCCGCCGGTTGCTGCCTGATGAGGAACGCGAGCAGATCGAGGAGTACGCGGACCGCGCCCTGGTGCTCTTCGCGGTCGTCGGCGCGCTCATGGCCGGTGTGGTCGCCAGTGGCCAATGGCATAGTTGGCTTCAGTACAAGAACGCGGTGCCCTTCCATGAGACTGATGCCATCTTCCACAAGGACCTCGGCTTCTATGTCTTCAAGCTGAGATTCCTCGAGTGGCTCTGGCGCTCAGTCTACTACGGGGTCATTGCGACCTTCGTGGTGAGTGTGCTCATCCACCTCTACCAGGAGGCCATCCGCATCGTCGGCAACACGGTCCACGCCATCTCACGCGCGCGCTGGCACTGTATGAGTCTGCTCGCGCTGGCGCTGTTCATCAAGATCTTCGGCTACCGGCTGGACCAGTTGAACCTGCTGTTCGCGAATCGCGCTGGGGTGTTCAGCGGTGGGCCTGGTTTCGCGGATATCCACGCGCGGCTGCCGGTGCTATGGATACTGATGGTCGCGGCGGCGGTGACGGGCATCATCGTGCTCGCCAGCGTCAACAGCCATCGGTTCAAGCTGCCGGGCTACGCGGTGGCGATACTGCTCGTTGTCTCGTTCCTGGGCGGCAGCGCCTATCCTGCGCTGGTGCAGAAGCTGGTGGTAGTGCCGAACCAGCTCGACAAGGAACGCACGTACATGGAGCACAACATTTTGGCGACCAACAAGGCCTATGGGCTTAGCCACGCAGATGAGGTCAACTTCAAGGTGGTTAACAATCTCCAGGCCGAGCACATCCGAGCCAACTGGGCCACCATCGAGAACATCCGCCTGTGGGACCACCGCCCGCTGCAGCAGACGAACAACCAGAAGCAGGCTATCAGGATGTACTACAACTTCCCGGATGTTGACGTGGACCGCTACATGATTGACGGCCGCCTACGTCAAGTGATGCTGTCCACACGGCAGATCAACGCGTCGAAGCTTCCCGTGCAGAACTGGGTAAGTACGCACCTCAAGTACACGCATGGCTACGGCCTGTGCATGTCGCCGGTCAACGAGATCGGCGAAGAGGGGCTGCCGAACTACTGGATAAAGAACATCCCACCGGTCACCCAGCACGGGCTGAAGGTGACGCGCCCGGCGATCTACTACGGGGCAAGTGTGCATCCCAGGCTCATCGAGCACATTCAGCAGCCCGAGGAGCCCCTCGGTCTCACCGAGCCCCAGCCGGCAGCCGAGGAGCCGCCGGAGGGCCCTGGAGGAGGCCAGCCACGTAGCGGCCCCAGCCAGCCCCGCAGAGGGGTGGGCGGTGGGCCGGAAGACATTACCAGCCAGAGGTACGTCATCGTCAGCACGGAGGAGCCGGAACTCGATTACCCCCGCACTGAGGCAGTGGGGGCGGTGACGGGCGACAACGTCTACACCCATTACAAGGGCCATGGGGGCGTGAAGGTCAACAGCTTCCTGAGGCGGGTGGCGTTCTTTGCGCGCTTCTTCCCCGACCTGCAGATACTTTTCACCACCGGGATTACGGACAATAGCCGCATCCAGATCAACCGCACCCTGCCTGAGCGCATGCAGGCGCTCGCGCCCTTCCTGATGTACGATCCCGACCCGTACCTGGTGGTGAACGATGATGGAACCCTGAAGTGGGTCGTGGACGCGTACACGATCTCGGGCCGGTATCCGTACTCGCGGGCGGTGCCGCGCCTGGGCAACTACATCCGCAACTCCGTGAAGGTCATCTGCGACGCCTACGAGGGGATGCCCGAGTATTACGTCATTGACCCGACCGATCCACTGGTGCAGTGCTATCAGAAGATCTTCCCGACGCTCTTCAAGCCCATCAATGAGATGTCGCAGCACTTGCGCCGACACCTGCGGTATCCCCAGCTACTGTTCATGCTCCAGGTGGGCATCTACTGCGACTATCACATGAAGGACCCGCAAATCTTCTTCCAAGGCGAGGATCGCTGGGCGATACCGCCCGAGATCTACTCGCATGGGCGACGGCCGGTAGAGGCGTACTACGTAGTGATGGAGCTGGTCGAGGGCAAGGGCCCGGAGTTCGTGCTGATGATGCCGCTGGTGCTCTACGGTCGTGAGGAGCGCAACATGGTGGCCTGGATGGCGGCGCGCTGTGACGAGCCGCACTACGGCGAACTGATTGTCTACGACTTCCCCAAGGGGCAGTTGATATACGGCCCGTGGATGGTCGAGTCACGCATCAGCCAGGACCCGGAGATATCGCAGCTCATCACCCTCTGGGGACAGAAAGGCTCGAACGTCATTCGGGGTAATCTGCTGGTCATACCACTGGAGCATTCCCTGCTCTACGTCGAGCCGCTCTACATTGAGGCAGAGGAGAGCGGGCTGCCCGAGCTCAAGCGTGTAATACTCGTCTACGGCAACCAGGTAGCCCTCGGGGTGGACCTCGAAGACGCTCTGCAGGAGATATTCGGCGCGGTCGGGGGCGCAAAGCAGCCATCCAAGGCCCCGCAGGTGGCGCCTGCACCCGGTGTTGAGCAGGTGTCAGGCACGCAGCTTGAGAGGCTAAGAGGACTTATTGAGCATGTGTTGGACCTCGACAAGCAGGCGCAGGAGGCGCAGCAGAAGGGGGACTTCCAGACATACTTGGAGAAACACAAGGAGCAGTCCGCTGCCCTCCAGAAGTTGAAGGGCGAACTCAAGTAGGGACAGGAGACGAGGCCGGCCATGCCTGGGGCGACCGGGGAGTTGCCGGAGGTTGTCGTCAAGGCGACGACACCGGCTGTCGAGCAACTCAACGTAGTAGCGGATAGCACAGTCGGTTGCGGAGAAGGCTTCCAGGTCATCGTCGAGGCGCAAAACAAGTGGGGATTCACCGCGACCGGCCCGATCGGGTCGGTCGCGCTGGTTCTAACCAACGAGAACAAGCACAGCAACCTGAGCGAAGTTGAGTTGAGCGAAGGCGTGGGTCGGACCGAGGTCAAGGCTCCCGCAGCCGGCCTCTATCGCGTCGAGGCGCAAACCGCCGACGGTTTGAGGGCCATCAGCGATCCCATCGAGGTGAGCGACGAGACTGACGCTCCTCGACTGCTGTGGGGAGACATCCACGCACACATCCGCGAGCGCCGCGCGCAGGCCCTCATCAGCGAAGCGGACCGGCTGATGGGTCCTGCTACGCTCGAAGAGGCGTACCGCTTTGCGCGTGAGGTGGCCGGCCTGCACTTCTGCGCCATCACCGATCACGACGTGAACCTCACCGATCACGAGTGGGAGCAGACCATCGAGGCGGCGAATGACTTCAACGAGCCGGGCCGCTTCGTAGCCTTCCCCGGCTACGAGTGGGGCTACTCTGCTGGGTTTGCCATGAACTTCGGGCATCGTAACGTCATCTACCGCGGCCGCGGCGGCACGCCCATCTTCCGGTGCTGCGAGGAGCGCACTGCTAGCTCCCACGGCCTCCATGAGGCGCTCCGCGACACCGTGCCCATCGAGGATATGCTGGTTATTCCGCACCACACGGCGCGCGGCGGCGGGCAGACCTGGCAGAACTGGGACTACTATGACCCCGACCTCGAGCGGCTGTGCGAGGTCTACTCCATCTGGGGCAGCTCCGAGAAGATGGGCGAACCTTACCCGATCAACTACCTGCCCAGCGGCGGGTACTTCGGCACTGCCGAGGCCGCCGGCCATCACCTGCAGGACGGCCTTGCGCGTGGCTATCACTTCGGCTTCGTGGCAGGCTCGGAGTCCCACGACGGCCGCCCCAGCCGCTCGCTGATACATGGCCGAGAGTTCGTCCAGGAGAGCAAGGTCCTCTGGCCGCCGGGTATCGCCGCGGTGTGGGCGGACGATCTCTCTCGCGACGGCGTCTTCGACGCCCTGCGCGGGCGCCGATGCTACGGTACGACAGGCGCGCGCATCATCGTGCGCTTCTTCCTCGGCGACGAGCCGATGGGCAGCGAGGTCACGTGGCCTGATCCGAAGGCACCGCGCGTCATCCGCGCCGAGGTCATCGGCGCCGCGCCCATCGCCTCATGCGTGATAGTCAAGAACAACGAGGATGTCTTCGAGACCTCCTCGGGCGCCCAGCGGCTGAGCTTGGAGCACGTGGACAAAGCCGCCGTGCGTCCGGGGGATTTCTACTACCTGCGAGTGACTCAGGCCGACGGACAGATGGCCTGGGCATCGCCCATCTTCCTGGTGTGAACCCGATCGTGCCAGTACTCAAGCTGGACGTAATCCAGGCCGTAGTGTTCGACTTCGATGGCACTCTGGCCGAGACCAACATTGACTTCGGCCTCATGCGCGAGAGGGTCATCGAGGTCGCGACGCGCTGGAACGCCTATCGCGAGAGCGAGCAGCGAAGGTACATCCTCGAAGTCGTGGCCGACGCCCGTGAGATGCTGGCCGACGAGAGCAGCCGTGAGGCCTTCACGCGCGAGGCCGAGCAGGTTATGCAGGAGGTGGAGCTGCAGACCTGCGCCACGGCCGAGCCCTTCGAGGGCGTGCCGGAGGCGCTGAGGCGCCTGCGGGAGCACGGCTTCCGCGTCGGGATTATCACGCGGAACTGCGCCGCGGGCGTCCGCGCGGTCATGGCGCGCCATCACCTCCCGCATGAGGTGCTGCTCACGCGCGACGATGTCAGGAAGGTCAAACCTGCGCCGGATCACCTCCAGGCGGCGTTGGCGGCCCTTGCTGTGCCGCCGGAGCGGGCCCTCATGGTCGGTGATCATCCGACGGACATCGAGTGCGGGCGGGCGGCGGGTACCTTTACTGCCGGCGTGCTGACTGCGAAGACCACGCGCGAGGAGTTCGAGAAGGCGGGCAGCGACCTCGTGGCGGAATCCGTGCCGGCGCTGGCGGCGATGTTGTGCGACGATAGTCCGCCGTAGTCCCGCAACGCGGGACGAAGGCGGATGGGCTGGAGGGACCGCAAACTGAAGCCGGAGTTACCGGTGGGCAAGCTGGACCTTGAACTCATGTCCGAGCTGCTGGGCTCAGTGGCATCGCCGGACGCCTCCATCATTGTCGGTCCGGGCGTTGGGCGCGATGTCGCGGTGCTCGATGTCGGGAACCCGGACACGTATCTGCTGGCCAAGACCGACCCCATCACCTTCGCCACCGACGCCATCGGCTTCTATGCCGTCCACGTGAACGCCAACGACCTCGCCACCAGCGGCGGGCTCCCGCGCTGGTTCCTTGCCACGCTGCTGCTGCCCGAGGTGGGCACCGACGAAGAACTCACGCGCGGCATCTTTCGTCAGATTCACAGCGCGTGCCGGGCCATCGGCGTGCTCCTGGTGGGCGGTCATACGGAGGTCACTCACAACCTCGACCGGCCCATTCTGGTGGGGGTGATGCTGGGCGAGGTCCCCAGGGACGGAGTCATCACAAGCGCCGGAGCGCAGGTCGGCGACCGCGTGCTGCTCACCAAGGGTGTGGCGGTGGAGGGGACCTCCCTCATCGCGCGGGAGGTGAACGAACAGCTCAAGGAGCGCGGCTATGATGACGAGTTCCTCGAAGCCGCGCGTGAGCTGCTCTATGACCCAGGCATCAGCGTCCTCAGGGAAGCGCAGATAGCGGTGAACGCCGGTGAAGTCCACGCGATGCACGATCCGACCGAGGGTGGGGTGGCGACGGGCCTGCATGAGATGGCCCTCGCCAGCGGGGTTGGACTTTCAATAGACTACGCGCGCATACCGCTGCTGCCGGCGACGGAGCGCTTCTGCTCCGAGTTCGAGCTGGAGCCGCTGGGCCTGATCGCCTCCGGCTCACTGCTGATCGCCGCGGAGGCTGACGCCGCTGCGCGTATCGTGGCAGGCTGCCGGGCTGAGGGAATTGCCTGCGCGGACATCGGTGAGGTCACGGCGCAAAAGCAAGGCCTGCGACTGCTCCGCGATGGCGCGTGGATGGACTTGCCGCGCTACGACCAGGACGAGATAGGGAAGCTGTTCTGACGGCCGGCAGTGGGGAATGGGCAATGGGCAATCGGGAAACGGCGAAGGCGTCGGTGCGAACGCCAGGGATGCCTTGGCGTTCGCTTTGCGGAGCGGCCGGGGCCCGGAGCCTGTCCGATAAGGCTTCGCCCGCCCGGGGACTGTCCCCTTTTTCGCATTGTGTGCGACAAAGGACTGTCCCCGTGTTGACGGACAGGCGGGGGCGCCTGTCCTACTATTGGGCTGCGCTGCTTGCGCTGGCCGTCCTCGCGGCGTTTGCGGTCACCGCTCCGGCTCAGCAACAGCGCGAGTCCTCGTCCGGCGAAGCGGGCCAAGGCGCGCGGGAGTTCAAGTTCGCGGTCTTCGGGGATTCTCGGCCGGCCGGGCAGCAGCCGTACTCGCCGGTGTTGGAGCGCCTGGCCTCTGACATCGGGGAGGTAGGCCCGGACTTCGTCATCGGCACCGGCGATTACATTGATGGCTCCTCGAACCAACAGCGGCAGCGCTGGGAGTTCAATCAGTTCTTCGCGGCGCTCGCGCCTATGCAGCGCAAGCAGGCGGTGCCGGTGGCCCTGGCGCCGGGCAATCATGACATCATGGGCCTCCGCGCCAACCAGGACATCTTCCGGGAGCTGTTTCGCGACCTCTACTGGTCCTTCAACTACGGCGGCTGCCACTTTGTAATCCTGGACACGGAGGAGCCGAACCGGGAGGGGCGCATCGCGGGGAAGCAGCTTCAGTGGCTCAAGCAGGACCTGGCGGCCTACAAGGACGCGCGCCTTACCTTCATCGCATTTCACCGGCCCTTGTTCCCGGTGGACGGGCATGTCGGCTCCTCGTGCGATGCCTACCCGGAGGAGCGGGACGCCCTGCACAGCCTCTTCGTGCAGCAAGGAGTTGACTGCGTCTTCTGCGGCCACGAGCACCTCTACAACCACCAGAAGAAGGATGGCGTCCACTACTTCATCACGGGTGGCGCTGGCGCGCCGCTCTACGCCAAGCCGGAGCGCGGCGGGGTCTATCATTACCTGCTCGTGGAGGTCTCCGAGACCAGCTACCGCATCAGTGTGCGCCGGCTGGAGGGGCCCTGAGACCGACGACGGCCGCCGCCGAGGGCAAGCCCTCGGCTGGGGAAAGGAAGATGCACCGGATGGAGGACTGAGGCGGACGACGGCTGCCTCACCCCCTGCCCCCTCTCCCTCGCCCTGAGGCGCTACGGTGCGCCTGTCAAGGAGCGGGCTTGGGAGAGGGGGAACGGCGAAAGGACACGACAGGTTGCTGTCGTCGTGAGAGGTGTCCCCTCTCCCAAGCGTCACCGGTAGGAGGCGCGAGGGAGAGGGGAAAGAGACCGCAAAGCGGTCTCAGGGGTGAGGCTGCCTCGTGCCGGACAACCGGGAAGGAGAATCACCATGAGCGAAGAGATCGGCGCAGCCATCAATGCCTGCGGTTGGGTCGCCCGTGAGCACGCCAGGGCCTACCTCAACAACCCGCACACGAGGCTGGTGGGCGTCACCAGCCGCACCCGCGCCAGCGCGGAGAAGCTGGTGGAGGAGCTGGGCCTTGACTGCAAGATCTATCCGGACTACGAGGCCCTGCTCGATGATGACGAGGTTGATGCGGTCTCCGTCACCACGCCTAACTTCCTGCACGCGCAGAACGCCATTGACGCCGCGCGCGCGGGCAAGCACATCGTGCTGGAGAAGCCGGCCGGCATCAACGAGGAGGAGTTGGACGAGCTGGGAGCGGCCGTCGAGGCGGCGGGCGTGACCAGCATAGTCAGCTTCGTGCTGCGCTGGAATGAGCTGGTGGTCAACCTCAAGCGCCTGCAGGAGCGGGGGGCGTTCGGCGAGCTGTTCTTCTGCGAGACCGACTACTGGCACGGCCTCGGTGAGGTCATCCGGGCGGACCGCTGGCTCGCGAAGAAGGACCTGGCGGGAAGCGCATTCCTGACTGGCGGCTGCCATCCGGTGGACATGGCGCGCTTTCTCTGCGGCGAGATAGCCAGCGTCTCGGCCTACTCTCACCACGGGCTCGAGGGCTTCGAGTACGACACGACCGTGTCCGCCGCCGTCGAGTTCGAGAACGGCGCGGTTGGGAGAATCTCCTCATGCCTGGAGATCGTGGCGCCGTATCACTTCAACATCAAGCTGATGGGAACGGAGGGCACGGCGCTCGGCAACAGGATCTGGAGCCGCGCGCTTACCCCGAGGCAGTCGGACTTCTTTGAGCTTGTCTGCGAGCTTCCCGACAGCGGCGATGTTGCCCACCATCCCTTCCAGGAGGAGATAGACCACTTCGCTGAGTGCATCCTGGAGGGACGGGACTGCGATCCCAACATCGCCGACGGCATCCGCACCAGCCGTGTCTGCCTGGCCGTGGACCGCTCCGCCGCGGCCGGCGGCGAGGCGCAGAGGCCGCGGTATTGAGGGGGCCGGGTCTTAGAGGTCCGCAAGTTGCTTTTGTAGTCGTCGGAAGCGGCTGCTGCCCGGGGATAGGGAGACAGCCATGCTGATGTGTTCGCGGGCCTGCTCGAACTGATCGAGCTTTGCCAGCACTACTGCGAGGTTGGCGTGCGCATCCGCGAAGTCCGGAGCCAGCGCCACGACGCGCTGGAACTGCTCCGCCGCCGCGCCCCAGTTGCCCTCGTACAACCGAGCCAGCCCCAGCGAGTAGCGGGCGTCGGCGTCGTCGGGGTGCTCGCGGACCATTGCCTCGTACTCCAAGGCCATGTCCTGCACCGCCTGGGACGCCTCCTCATGGTCTTCGCCCTCCGCTATGCGCGCCCCGCAGGCGCTGCAGAATCGAGCGTCAGGTTCGACGGCGCGTCCACAGACCGGGCACTTCGGCATCTTCACACCTCCGGTCCCGGCTCACAGCCTACGTGCGGGCCGTGAAGGAGTTCGCCGTCGCCTGCCGGAGTCCCTTCGTGCGCAGGCAGGCAGCGGGGCCTACGCCGTCGAATTGTGCTCAGGAAGCCGTGTACAGCCTAGCCGGGCCAGGTGCGGTAACTATGAGCGAGAACGCATCACCTGAGAACAGCGAGGCCCCGGTGCGGGTAGGCCCGTACACGGTCGAGGATGCCATCGGCGTCGGGCCGCATGGTGCCGTCTACCGGGTCTCCGAGGTGGAGCAGGGCGGGGAGCTTGCGTTGAAGCGACTGCATAAGGCCATCGCGGGCGAGAAGCCGGGTGAGACCTTCAACCGCATAGCGCGCGTGGTGGTGGCCTTGGCCCATCCAGCGATAGCGGACGTCTCGCACGTCGCCCTGCATGGAGGGCACGTAGTCATCATCTCGGAGCTGGTCGGCGCGCGCTCCCTCGCGCAAGTGCTGGAGGATCGGGGCCCGCTCTCGCCCTCAGAGACCGTGGGCCTGGCCAGGCAGCTTGCCATCGCCCTGGAATACGCCCACCAGCGCTCCGTCTTTCACACGAGCCTGAGGCCCGAGAACGTCTTCCTGACGAGCGACGGGGCGGTCAGGATCACAGACTTCGCCATCGCCGCGCTCTACGGCCACTCGGTGCGTCAGAAGCCCTCGTATCAGGTCACACAGCAGGCCTTCCTGGCCCCCGAGTTCCTGGAGGGCGGCGTCATCAGTCAGCAAACCGACATCTTCAGCCTGGGGGCGGTGCTCTTCATGGCCCTGACCGGCACGCCTCCGGGGATCAGCCGGGCTGCTTCCAGCGACGGGCGCTTCTCTTATCTTGAGGTGGGCGGGAAGAAGGCGGCGCCGGTCGCGCTGTCGGCGCCGAACTTCGAGGCCCTGCCGCCTGAGACGCCGCAGTCTCTGCGGCAGGCCATTGCCAGTGCGCTGGAGCGCGAACCGGCAAAGCGCCCCGGCTATGTCAAGGCGTTCCAACAGCTTCTGCGCGAGGTGAAGGCCGCGCCGTTGACCGAGCTGGCCGAGCGGCCCGGCGAGGAAACACAGGAGCACGCCGCGAGCGGCGCAGCCGGCGCCCGGGTCCGGCTTTGCCCCGCCTGCAGGCGACCGGTCTCTCCCGCCGGGCGCGTCTGCCTGGCCTGCGGCCTGGTGCTTACGGGTGAGGCAGGCTCCGCGGAGTGCGCGCCTGTCAACTATTTCCACGAGCACGCCCGGCGGCTGCTGTCCAAGCATGACCTCGGGGCTGCGGAACGCGCTTACCGGAGCGCCATCGGGCGCAACCCTGACGAGGCAGTCCTGTACGACGAACTAGGCGACGTTCTCGGCGTGGAGAACAACTTCGCCGAAGCGGCCGACGCCTACCGGCACGCCGTCAAGCTCGACCCGCAGGACGCCGACGCCTGGCACGACCTGGGTCTGGTGCTCCTCGCGGCGCACAATCACGGTGAGGCGCGGCGGGCGCTGGAGCGTGCCGTGAAGCTCGGCGGCAACAAGGAGGTGCGGCTTTCTGCCCGCATACACCTCGGCGCGCTGGCCGCCGAAGAGGGCCGCGTGCAGGAGGCTACTGCTGCCTGGCAACAGGTTCTCCACGAGGAGCCGGGCCTGGTGGTGGTGAGGATGGCGCTGGCGTCCCTCTATGCGAACACGGGCCTCTACGAGGAAGCTGAGCAGCAGCTCCGGGCTGCCCTGGTGAGTGAACCCGACTACCGGCAGGCACAGAACTTGCTCGCGCGCATCCGAGAGCGGGCACAACTGGAGCGCCCCGACACAGACGAGCGTTTCGGCCTGGCCGATGACCTTGGCGGTGGCAGCACCCACCTGGGTATCGGGTTCGACTGGGGTCGGTGGGGCTGAGTCAGCGGTGTCGGGCCATGGAGCCTAGCCGCTCCAACGGCTCCCGCGCCCCGTAGGTCGGGCTTTCCAGCCCGACTCCATTGATGTCCGCCAGAACAAGACACGGCGCGTCGGGCTGGAAAGCCCGACCTACCAACCACGAACGTGTCACGTGGGCCACGTGCGCGCCAGGAGCCGGCCTTGCCGGAGCACACGGGGCACCGTATAATGTAGCCCGACCGGGTGGCGAGGCCGCCTGCATGTATCGCTATCATTGATGGGAGAACGATGCGATGTTCGGGCACGGAGGACGCGGTCGTCGCGGGCACCCCAGGGAGTCAGAGTACCGGGAGGAGGAAGAAGTAGAGCCTCTATCCATCACCGACCGGCGGATGCTCGGCTGGTTCGCCCAGCGCCTGGGGTCACATTGGCTGACTATTGTGCTGGCGATCATCAGCATGTTAGTCGGCACGGTGGCGGGGTTGTACGTGCCGCTGGTGCTCAGGGACATATACGACAACGTGATTGACGCACGCAACCTGGAGCCGCTCCAGCGGCTGGGATCGCTGCTGCTGGGGTTGTTCTTCGCCCAAGCGGCGTTCGGCGCGATACGCATGAATGTCATGCACCGCCTGGGGCAGAAGTTCGTGCTGGACGTGCGGCTCGATGCTTACCGCCATCTGATGCGGCTCTCCCTGGACTTCTTCGAGGCGCGGCGGACCGGCGACATAATGTCGCGCATCTCCAATGATGTGAATGCCGTCGAGGACATGGTGGTGCACGGCACCGACACCCTCATCACCGACTCAGTGACCGTGCTGGGGACCATCATCTTCATGGCGGTCAAGCTGGATCTCCGCCTCACCCTCCTGGGGCTGATACCGCTGCCTGTCTTCGTCGTGGCCATCATCATCTTCGCGCGTATCATCCGCCCCTTGTACGAAAGGATCCGCCAGGAGCTCGGCGACATCAACGCGCGGACGCAGGAGGCCCTTTCGGCGATCCAAGTGGTGAAGGCCTTCCGGCGGGAGGACTACGAGTTCGACCGGTTCGAGCGGGAAAGCACGGACTATTACCGCGCCAGCATCAAGGGCATCTGGCTGTGGAGCACCTTCTTCCCCTTCATTGGCTTTCTGACTTCGGTGGGGATGATCCTGGTCATCTGGATCGGCGCCGGTATGGCGGTGCGAGGTGTGACCACGGGCGGGACTATCATCGCCTTCATTGCCTATCTTCAGCGCTTCTACCAGCCGGTGGGCAGCCTGGTGCGGGTGCACAACACCTTCAATCGCGCTCTTGCCTCGGTGGCCCGCATCTTCCAACTGCTGGACGAGGAGCCGAAGGTCGAAGAGAAAGAGGACGCGATAGAGTTGGAGCGGGTCGAGGGTCGGGTCGAGCTTGACCACGTCGGCTTCCGCTACGCCACCGGGGAGATGGTGCTGCGCGACGTGTCGGTGACTGCCGAGCCCGGCGAGACTGTAGCCATCGTCGGCCGCAGCGGCGCCGGCAAAACCAGCATAGTCAACCTCATCCCGCGCTTCTACGACCCTATCGAGGGGCGGGTGATCGTGGACGGCGTGGATGTGCGCGAGGTCACGCTCGATTCGCTCCGATCACGCATCGCCTTCGTGCTCCAGGATACCTTCCTCTTCAATGACACGGTGCGCGAGAACATCCGCTACGGACGCCTCGACGCGACCGATGAGGAGATCGAGGAGGCCGCCAGGGCCGCGTATGCCGACGAGTTCATCCAGGAACTGGAGGACAAGTACGATACGTTGATCGGGGAGCGAGGGACGAAGCTCTCAGGGGGGCAGAAGCAGAGGCTGGCCATCGCACGGGCGCTGCTGGCTGATCCCAGGATATTGATCCTGGATGAGGCGACCTCGCTCGTGGACACGGAGGCAGAGCAGGAGATACAAAAGGCGCTGGAGGAACTCAAGCGCGATCGCACGACCTTCATCATCGCCCACCGCCTCTCCACCGTGCGTAATGCCGACAAGATCATCGTGCTGGATGATGGGCGCATCGTGGAGGAGGACCGGCACGAGCGACTGATGAAGCGGTCCGGCCTCTACGCAGAGATGTACCAGCGTCAGTTCCGCATGGAGGACGTGTGGCCGGGGTCGGATGACGCGCTGGGTACGCCGGAGCCACCTGGAGGGTAGTCCCAGCCGCCTGAGGAGGCGCACATGCACGACGCAAGCCCTGAACTGATCGCCGCCCTTCGGGGCTACGTCTTCAGGCGACGGGCGGTGGAAGCTGCCCGCGGTCTGCTGGAGGGCATTGCCGGGGGCGCGTTGCTGCTATGTCTGCTCAGGCTGGCCGGGGTGCCCGAGCAGATGGCGCTCTCGTCCGACCGAGCTGTTCTCCACCTTGCTCTGGCGGTCGGGCTGCTCGTCGCAGCCCCGATGATAATCCGTCTCTCCCGGCCGTTGTCGCCGCTCCGGGCGGCGCTGACGCTGGAGCATGCTTTCCCCTACCTACAGGACCGCCTGGCGACCGCGATAGACCTGGCACAGCGCGACCAGCCGGTCGGCTCGTACTCTGAGCAGATCGCTGCGCGGCTCACGGCCGAGGCGCTCGGGGCTGTGCGGGGGCTGCCGCTGGGCAAGGCTCTCCCGACCAGGAGCGTGCGGCTGCCCGCCGTGGCCGCGGCGTGCGGCATTGCCGTGGCGGCCCTCGCCTGGCTCGTCACGCCGGAGGGCGGGGCCGAGCAAGCGGGTGGCGTCTTACCCCCGAGGCAAGCCGCGCGCGAGGGCGCCCACGAGCTAGCCGGCCCTCAGTTGTTCGATCTGAGACTCACCATCAGGCCGCCGCGGTACTCCCGGCAGCCCGTGCGACGCCTGGCCGACAACCTCGGCACGGTGCGGGCGCTGCGCGGCAGCCGCATCACGGTGCAGGCGCGCCTGAGTCCGCATTCTGCAAGCGCGAACCTCATCCTTGAGCCCGGAGGGGCGCGCCCCATGAGCGCCGGGCGCGACGGCCTGGCGACGGCCTCGTTCACCCTCACCCGCCGCATCGCCTGGCGCTGTCTCGCGGCCGACGGCGACCGCCAGGCGCAGACCGACAAGTTCACCATCATCCCTATCGCAGACGGGACGCCAAGGGTTCGCCTGGAGCGTCCCGAGAGCGACCTGACGCTCGAGGCCCCCCGCCGGATCGAGGTTGCAGCCTCCGCCTATGACGACTTCGGCATCACCGCTCTGGGCATTCGCTACCGGCTCAGCGACGCGAAGCGCTGGCGCTCGCTCGACCTGGGCGCGCGTCCGGGTCCGGCGGCCTCGGCGGCGATGCGTCTGAACCTGGCCTCTGTAGGCCTGGAGCAGGGACAGGAACTCCTGCTGCGGGCCTACGCCACCGACAATGACACGGTCACCGGGCCGAAGACCTCGCTCAGCCCGACTGTGACGATTCGCATCCGCAGCGAGGAGGCGCAGCCTGCCGACACAACCGCGCTGGAACGCGCGCAGCAGCAGGAGGCCAACGCCCTGGCCCGCCTGCGAGAGCGGGCCCAGGAGCTGGAGGGCGAACTGTCGGAGATGATACAGGGGCTCAGCACTGGCGAGGCGACCGAGTCCGACCTCGGCCGCATGAGCGCTGAGCTTCAGGAGGCCACCGAGCGCCTTCAGAACCAGGCGGGCGACCTCGAAGCGGCGATGCGCCAGGCCGAGCGGCAGCTTAGCCTCAATGACATGGTCACTCCCGAACTCACGCAAAAGGTTCGCGAGCTTCACAAGCTCATGTCCGAGGCGCTCGATGAGGAGATGAAGCAGGCGCTGAAGGAGCTGCAGAAGGCGCTGAGCAAGCTTAACCTTGGGCAGGTGCGCCTCAACCTGGAGCGCGCGCGCGAAGCGCAGAAGCGGTTCATGGACAGGCTCGATCAGACTCTGGCGCTGCTCAAACGTGCGCGCCTGGAGGCGGAACTCGCTCAGCTTCGCAAGCTCGCGGAGGCCCTGGCCAAGCGCCAAGGGGACCTCGTCGAGCGGACCGAGGCAATGCCGGAGGGCAAGAGCGCCGAGGCCCGTGAGGCCGAGAGCAAGCAGCGCCGCCTGACTCGCGACACCGAGCCCCTGGTGGAGAAGATCGCTCGCGCCGCCGAGCATGCACACGAGATCTCGCCGGAGACGGCGGCCTCGCTTGAGTCGCTGACCGATGAGCTGATGCGCAGGGACGCGCCCGGCGAGATGCGCCAAGCCGCGAGCGCCCTCAAGCGCGGCAGTCCCTCCTCCGCGCGGCAGCCACAGAGAGGGGCGCTGGCGACCCTGCGATCGGCGGCCTCGCGGCTTGCGGAGGTCGAGGCCCAAATGACTGCACAGTTGAGGTCGCAGCTCACGCGCGCGGCTGCGGAGTTGGTGCGCGACTCCCTTCACCTCTCGCAGCGGCAGGAGGAGCTGATGTCGGACGTTGAGCGTCTCGGTCAGTCCAGGACCACCGACCTGCTGCGGGACAAGAAGCGCATCGCGCCTCTCCAACGACGGCAGGAGACGCTGGGCGCAGGCGTCCGCAAGCTTGGCCAGCGGCTGGACGACCTGGCGCGGCAGACGCCGCTGGTGGACCCTTCCTTCGGCCGTGACATGCGGGCGATAGCCAGCGACATGTCCCAGGCCTCGCGCGAGCTTGAGGGAGCGGCGCTCGGCCAGGCGTGGGACTATCAGCAGGCCTCGCTGGCGAACCTGAACGAGGCCGCGCAGCGGCTGCTGGAGCTTGGGGACAGGATGTCGCAGGCGTCGGCTCAGATGGCGCTGAGCGAGTACCTGAAGCGCCTCCGCGCTCTTGCCCAGCGCCAGGAGGGCCTTAATGAACAGACCGATCAAGGGGCGAAGGGCGGACAGAGACTTTCGGACAGCGGGCCTCCGAGCCTGGCGGGGCTGGCGATGGAGCAGGCGCTGATACGGGCGGCCCTCCAGAAGCTCATGCAGGCAGCGGGCCGCAGCGGCCAGGAGGTCACCGACCAGCTCGGCGGCACGCCGGAGGAGATGGGGAAGGTCGAGGATGATCTCAAGGCAGGGCGCGTGACTAAGGAGACGCTGGAGCGACAGACCAGGATACTGCAGAAGATGCTCGACGCCCAGAGGTCGCTCTACACCAAGAAGCCCGAGCGCAGCGAACGGAAGGCGGAACAGGCGAAGCAATACCAGCCGCCGCCCTCGCCGCCGCCGCTCTCGCCGAGCCTGCTCCGGGCGCCACCGGTGAAGGCGCCGGAGGCCTCATCGCAGGAAACGATGCCGGTCGGCTTCGAGGACCTGGTGCGCGAGTACTTCCGGCGGCTAGGGCAGGGAGCGGCGCAGTGAGAGCCAGCAGAGCCGCGGCCATCCTGTTACTGCTAGCCTCGGGAGCGGCGGCGCTCGCTGAAAGCCCGGAGCTTCGCGGCCTTCTGTCCAAGGCCGCCGCCAGCGAGGCGGCTGGCAAACTGATAGAGGCCGAGGGCATCTACCAGGAGGCCCTCGCCGTGGCCGCGACCGATGAGGAGCGCGCGGAGGTCATCTCGCGGCTGGGTGACATCCGGAGCAGGCGCGGAGATCGCCTCGGGGGGCTCGCGGCTTACGAGCAGGCCCTCAAGCTCGAAGGCCAGGGGCCCTGGCTGAGCCGCTGCCTCACCCAGCTCGCCAGCCTTGCCCAGTACTCGCGCCGGCCGGAGCTGGCTCGGTCCGCCTACGAACGGTTGCTGACCGACTTCGCCGGCAACGCGGTCATGGCCCGACAGGCGGCCATCGGCCTGGCGCGCCTCGACGCGGATGCCGGCGACCTGGGGGGCGCCATCAAGCGCCTGGAGCAACTCCTTGCCCGAGGGGAAGCCTCCGGCCTCGACTACCAGGCTCGGCGGCTGCTGGTGCAGTATCTGATTGAGGCGAAGCGATTCGACCGGGCGGTTGAGGTGGCGCGTGCAGGGGCGAGGAAGGGCCCGGAGCAGACGGACCTGCTGCTGCGCGCCGCCGACGCGCTGCTGGAGGCCGGTGAGCCCGAACGGGCGGAGCAACTCTGCCGACAGGTCCTGGCCGCAGAGCCGGGCAACGAAGCCGCCGGGCGTCTGCTGTATGACATAAGCGACCAGCGCGGCGCCCTCGATGAGCTGGAGGCCGAGCTGTCCAGGCAGGCTGAGGGACCCGACGGTGGCGGCGCCCTGCGGCGGCTGGCACAGTTCTACTCCCGCCGAGGCGATGATGAGCGCGCCCTGGCCGTCTATGAGCGGCTCCTCAAGGCCGCACCGGAGGACTCGGAGCTTCTCTACCGGGCGGGCTCCCTGGCCAGCGATGCGGGGGAACTGGGCATGGCGGAGCAATACCTGCGCAGGCTCGTGGCTCTGCAGCCCAATGACCGCGCCGGGGCGCAGGCGTTGGGCGAGGTCTACGTCCGCCAGGGCAAGCCCGACAAGGCCCTCGACACCTTCAAGGCGGCTACCAGCTACCGGCCTGATGACCCCGGCTCCGCTCAGGCCCTGGGCCGCCTCCTGTCCCGATACTCCCTCTTCCGCCAGGCGATCGCGGTCTACGAGCGCACGCGCCATGAACTCGGCGATGAGGATCTGCTCGCCTATGACATGGGCCGCGCCTACGTCGGCCTCATGGAGTACGAGAAGGCGACCCCTGAGTTCTTGAAGGCCCTGGCGCAGCCCTCGACAGGGTCCGCGCGGCTGGTTGGCTATGAACTTGAGCGCCTTGCGCGCGATGAGATAGCCAGGGAGACCGTGCTCGCGACGCTCGATACCTGGGCGGAGCGAGAGGACCTCAGCGATCAGCAGTTGCTGGCTGCCGCCCGCGCGTACATCGCCGCCGGTCAGGCCGAGCGTGGCGTTACGCTGCTTGGGAGGCTGGGCGCCGACGCGGGCCTCGCCCTCCTGGAGTTGGCCCAGGGGCAGGAGGCTGAGGGCGAGGGCAACCTGGCGGCCGACCTCTACGAGGCGGCGCTCAAGCGCCAACTTGAGCCGAAGTATCGAGGCCTCGCCGCCCTGCGACTGACGGAGCTGCGCCTGGCTCAGGACCGCTGGCGGGAGGCGCTCAGCCTCCTGGAGGACAACCCGCCGCCCCCGGGCGAGGAGAGCCAGGTCGCCTTGCTGCGCGCTGACTTGTTGCTTCGATTCGTTCGTGACGTGGACCGCGCGGCTGAAGCGTACCAGGATGTGCTCTCCCACGCCGCCGAGGGTGCGCGCGATGCCTGGCGGGCGAGGTGGGGCCTGGCCGGCTGCCTCTTCGCGTCCGGCGAATGGGACCGCGCCCAGCAGGCCTACCGGTCCCTGATGGATGAAGCGCGCGAGGGTCTGCCCCCTGAGGCGCCGCCGCTTCCGCCCGGTCACGTCGGGCGTCTTGGGCCTGGGCTGATGCAGATGCTCCCTGAGCCGGAGGAGAGCTGCAGGTCGGTGGCCTACGCGGCGATGAGGCTGGCCGAGATCTCACTCCGGCGACAGGACCTGGAGGAGGCCGCCAAGCGCTTCAGCAAGGTCGCGCAGGACTATCGGACCAGCGACTACGGCAATGACGCCTTGGAGCGGCTGGCCTTCATGAAGGAGAACCTCGACGGCCAGGGGGAGGCCGAGGGCGACTACCTGAATGCGCTGGGAATGTTGGACCGGGGCGAGTGGGACCGCGCGGAGGCATCGCTGAGGGAGATCGCCGGGCAGCCCGGGGAGCCGCTTGCCGACGACGCGCTGATGCTGCTGGCGCAGTCCTGGGTGGACAGAGAGGAGCCGGCGCGCGCGGTGGATGTCTATCAGGAGCTTGCCGACGGGTTCCCGGAGAGTCTGCTGGCGCCGAACGCACTGCTGGACGCGGCTCATCTGCTCCTGGAGCGCCTCTCTCGTCCTGCCATGGCGCGGTCGTGTTTGACCAGGATAAGGGACACCTATCCTGACTCGGCCGCGGCGGATGAGGCCAGCGACCTGCTGGAACTGATCGGGGCTGCGAGCGGCGAGCCGCCAGCTACGAGCTGACCGGCTGGACAGACAGTCAGGTTCAACAGGGTCCCGTAGGTCGGAACTCCCGCCCCCACTGGGTCGGCCTTGTCCAGGTTGTCGCACCCAACTCTGTAGTATCGGTGAGAGAACGCCCGCCGCTGCTTTCCTCAGCACAGCCGGGGGTCCAGCCCCTCTTCCGGAGGCAGCTTTCTTGTCGGACCACACGCGCGGCGTACTGCTCGGACTGCTGGCAAGCGCCTGTTGGGCGACCACCTTTGTCGCCGCCCGCTACGTGACCTATGTGCGGGGGGTTGACCCCATCTACACGGCGGCGTTCCGCTTCAGCGTCGGCGCCGTGGTCGCGACCGCATACATCGTGCTCAGCGGCCGCTGGCAGAACCTCGTCAAGGCGGCCTCGGACCTGCGCGGCCTGGCCACGCTCGGCGCCATCGGCATATTCGGCATGGGCGTGTTGGTCTTCCTATCCGCCAACCTCACAACGTCCATCAACAGCTCGCTGATCATGAACTCCAACGCCATCTTCATCGCTGTCTTAGCGATAGCGGCCGGCGAACGGGTGCCGGCGCTGCGCTTTGTCGGCCTGATCATCGGGCTGGCCGGCTGCGCGGCGATCGTCGTAGGAACGGCGCCGCCGCAGCCTCTGCCGCCTCCTAACAATGTGTTGGGCTCGCTGGCAGCCATGGGCGGCGCGATCTGCTGGGCGATGTACACGGTCCTGGGTAAGCCCCTGGTCCGGCGGTACGGTGGCGCGGAGGTGGCGACAGGCACTCTCATCTTCGGCGCTGCAATGCTCAGCATCTTGGCCTTGGCGCATGGCCCCGTGCCTTCACTCGAGTGGCCTGAGGCGGTGGTCGGCGTATACCTGGGCATCGTTCCGACTGCCGTCGCGATGCTCATCTGGTATCAGGCTCTTGAGCTTGTGGACGCCAACGTCCTCGGGCCGACGCAGTACCTCGCCCCGCTCGGGTCGAGTGTGTTGGGCTGGTGGCTGCTGGGCGAGAGCATCGGCCTCGCCTTCATCGGCGGCGCGGCCGGGATCCTCGTCGGAGTCTATCTGGCGACGAAGCCCGTCGCCGGCGAGCTCGAAAGCTAGCGCGGCCAACGGCGCATGCAGGTCTTGGGTAGGGCGAGGTCGAAGCAGCCGCCTCACTCGCATGAGTTCGAAACACCAAGGAGACGCCATCATGCTGGAGCCCGGCAGCATCACCGCACGAGAGGCCGTACACTGCGGCACCGACCCCGACTCAGGGGCCAGCATCGTGCAGCTCACCAGCGGCCCGGCCGTCCACAGCAACATCTACTGTGAGGTCCCGTACTTCGACCCATCCTCGCGCTGGCTGATCTACACCAAGAGCCCGACCTCCTATGAGCCGCTTCAGGTCTGGCGCGCCGACCTGGAGCGGTACTGGCTTACCCCGGTGTGCGAGGGCGCGAGAGGCATCTCGGGCATGGCCATGTCGCCTGATCAACGCTTCTTCTATTGCACGCGGGATGCCGGTGAGGACGGCTTCGAGGTGCTGCGCACCGAGATCGCGACTCTCGAGCAGAAGTCCGTGGTCTTTGAGGGCGCGCCCCTCCCGGGCTCGATGGGCTCGATGGCGCCGGACAATCGCACCTACATCTACGCGACCGTGTTCGCCGTCTACGACTACGGCGTGGTGCGCTGCGACCTGACCGAGGGGACCTGGGAGATCATCCACCGAGGCCACGACATCTGCAATGCGCACCCGCAGATTGAGCCGGGCCGGGGCGAGGACTACCTCATCCAGCACAACCGAGGCTGCGAGTTCGACAAGCAGGGCCGCTGCCTCCGCCTGGTGGGCGACGAGGGCGCGACGCTGTATCTCATCAACCGCGACGGCGAGGACTACCGGCCCCTGCCGGTGGGCAAGCCCTACACCCGGCCGGTGCAGGGCCACCAGTGCTGGCTAGGGACGACCGGCGAGATTCTCTTCACCGTCGGCAGCCCGATGGAGGAAGCGAGGAAGAGGGGGAACTTACTGGCGCTTCGCCCGGGCGAGGAGCGGGCGCGACCCGTGGCGGGAGGGTACTATTACTGTCACCCGAACGCCTCGCGCGATGGCCGCTTCTTCGTGAGTGACGCGAGGCCGGGCAACCTGATCGTGGTCGGCTCCATCAAGACCGGTAGGAATCGCGTGCTGTGCCCGTCGCAGTCGAGTTTCTCATCCCCCCAGTACACTCACCCACATCCGTACTTCAGCCCGGACTGCCGGTGGGTCATCTTCAACTCGGACCGCACCGGGGTCCCGCATGTGCATGCGGCGCGCGTGCCCGATGGACTGCTGGAGGAACTGGACGTGGACTGAGGGCACTTGCGGCGGGTGGCCGTGTCTGCCTTCGTCCCTCCTTGGCGGGAGCACCGCACACGACTGCCCTGCCGTGCGCCACAACTACAGGCGTGGCTCGCGTTGAGTACCTTAGCGCGTGCTTTACGCCTTTTGTCCCTTTCGCATCTCCTTGCGCAGGTAGGCGGCCCAGTAAAGCGCTCCTACGAAGAGCCCGCCCCCGACGATGTTCCCCAGCGTCACCGGCAGCAGGTTGTGAAGGAAGAACGCGCCCCAGGTCAAGCTGCTCAGGTCAAGGCCGGAAGCGGCCGCGGCGGCCCCGGCGGCTGTGTTCTTCAGGAACAGGCCGAAGGGGATGAAGTACATGTTGGCAACACAGTGTTCGTAGCCGAGGGCGACGAAGGCGGTGATTGGGGGGACGATTGCCAGGATCTTGCCCGCCGTCTCCCCCGCCGAGAGGGCCATCCAGACCGCCAAGCATACCAGCCAGTTACAGCCGATGCCGCGGAAGAAAGCCGCCGCCAGGGTGAGGTTGACCTTGGCATGCGCGATCTTGACGGCAGTCAGCCCCACGCTGACGTCGTTGGCCATCCACAGCATGGAGCCGAACATAATCCCCGCCAGCAGGATTGATCCCGCGAAGTTGGAGAGGTAGACCCCGCCCCAGCGCAGCAGCATTCGACCAAAGCCGATCTGCCCGCCCAGCACACCGGTGACCATGAGGCTGTTGCCGGTGAAGAGTTCAGCGCCGGCGATCACGACGAGAATCAGTCCGACCGAGAAGACCAGGCCACCCAGTAGCTTGGTGATACCGAACCCGACGTATTGCCCCGCGTCGGAGGTTACCAGCGTCGCCATCGCCGCACCGAAGCCGATATACGCGCCCGCGAGCGCTCCCAGGATCGCTAGGTTGATCCAGGGCAGAGCCGCCTTGGCCGTGCTTACCCGACTCGCAACAGCGTCCGCGACCTGAGCCGGCGCCATGGCCGTCGGCGTCTCCGCCGCGGGAGGCGCCTTCTTCTCCTCGAGGGCCTGCTGCTTCCTGACGGCCTGCTCGACCGCCGCAATGAGCTGATCCGGCGCAAAGGGCTTTGAGATGTAGTCAACCGCCCCCAGGCGCATGGCCTCAACTGCGGTCTCGGAGGAGGGATACGCGGTCATGACCACGGTCGCCAGCCCCGGGTTCTCGTGACGTATGCGCGCGAGCGCCTCAAGGCCCCCGACCTTCGGCATGCGCAGGTCAATAAGCATGACGTCGTAGTCATCTGCCCGCGTCAGTTCCAGCGCCTCCCCGCCATCGGTCGCGGTGTCCACCTCCATGCCCTGAGCTTCGAGCACTCTCTCAGCCCCCCTGCACACCGCCTCTTCGTCGTCAACGACCAGGATACGTCTGTGCTGCTCCGACATGCTTCTCTCTCCCTCTTCTAGATAACGCGATGCTCCTGGGAGCACCGCGTCTCAGAGTACGGTCCTCACGCTATCATGCAGGCATCGCGCCGGGACAGCCCCGGCTACGCGGCTCACTCGTCGGCAGTAACGGGAAACAGCAATGAGAAGGTACTACCCTCACCCAGCTTGCTCTCGAACTCGGCCCTGCCGTGGTAGAAGTCCATGATGCGCTTCACGATGGACAGCCCCAGGCCGGTGCCAGTAATCTCACGAGTATCGTCAGTTTTCTCTCGGAAGAACTCGTCGAAAACGCGCTCCTGTCCCTCGGGCGAGATGCCGAGGCCTGTATCGGCGACGTCAATGCGCAGGTAGGGCCCGTCCTCGCGCGCAGTCACGCTGACGCTGCCGCCTGGCCTGTTGTACTTGATCGCGTTGGAGAGCAGGTTGGTGACGGCGCGGCTGAGTTCGTCCCGATCCACGCGAACGGCGGGAAGGCCCTCGGGCAGCTCGGCGGTGATGGTGACCTCGCTCTCCTCCGCCAGAGGCTGCATGAGGCGGCAGGCGTCATCTATCACTTCACCTGCGTCGGTGGGCCGTATCTCTCGGCGCACCGTGCCGCTTTCCATGCACGAGATATCGAGCAGGTCGCTCACCAAGTCGAGCAGAGACCTCAGCCGCTTGCGCGAACGGCTCAGCATCTCGGTCTCTTTCTGCCGGTCCTCAACGATGCCCTGCTCCATGACGCTGAGATACCCATCCACGGCCGCCAACGGGGCACGAAGCTCGTGCGCCACCATGTTGACGAACTGCGCCTTCGCCTCTTCGACGCGCCTGAGCTCGGTGATGTCACGCAGGACAGTGACGGCTCCCAGCGGCTCCCCCTCCTCGTCGAGGATGGGGGCGACCGAGGCCAGCGCAGTACCCTCGCCGTCCTCCGCGGTCACCGAGATCTCGTCAGTGGTTAGCGTATACTCCTCCCGATTGCACGCCTGACGCACGAGTCTCCGCAGCTTCTCGTTCGTGATGACCTCGTCCACGCCGGGAATGGTCCCGGGCTCGATGGGCGAGGCGAGGTATCGCAGAGCCGCTGGATTGTACATGACCACGCGTTGGTCGCGGTTGGTTACCAACACGCCATCCGCCATCGCCGCGACGACCGTGCTCAGACGTCCCTTCTCGGTGGCCAGCTCCAGCAACTGCTGCTCGCGCTCGCGTTGGAGGCGGTCGCGTTCCCGTATCAGGTCAAGATGCCGGAGGGCCCGGTTGACGACGGTCATCAGCTCCTTCGGCGTGAAGGGCTTGGGCAGGAAGTCGTATGCGCCCCGCTTCGTGGCCTCCACAGCCGCGTCTATCGTGGCATAGGCGGTTATCATGATGCTGACCAGGTTCTCGCCGCCGGGGGTGCCGTGCGCCCTGGCAAGGAACTCCATGCCGTCCATGCCGGGCATCTTCAGGTCCACCAAGGTGAGGTCCACGTCGTGCGCGTCGAGCAGCTCCAGGCCCTCCTCAGCGTCGCCGGCCAGGAGAACCTCATGACCTTCGGCGCTGAGCACACGGCGGCACCCGCTCCGGATCCCGGGTTCATCGTCTACCACCAGGATCGTGTAGTCCTCGGCATTGCCCTCTGGTGCCCTCGCGGGCATGGACTGCTCCTGTGACATGGGCTGTTAGTCACCGCCTTCGGCGGGCGCAGGCGTTGCGCCGACGACAAGAGTGTCATCAGCCCACTCCTCGGGCATAGCGTCCCCTCGGGGGAGGGTGAAGATGAAGTTCACCCACTGCCCGGGTTCGCTCTCGGCCCGGATGCTACCACCATGCCTCTCTATGATTGACTTGGTGATGAACAGGCCTAGCCCGCTGCCGCGCACCTGTTCGGCATCGGCGTCCGGCAGGCGAGTGAACTTCTGGAAGATGTCATCCAGCCGGTCCTCGGCGATGCCTTCGCCCTCGTTCCAGACCCACAGCTCGCAGTGCCCGGGCTCGACGGCGCCGCCCACTTTCACGGTGCCGCCCTGGCAGCCGTACTTGGCAGCGTTGCCCAGCAGGTTCTCGTACACTACCTGGAGCAGGTCCGGGTCCGCTTGCACCACGAGTCCACTGGGCAGCTCCACCTCCACCGTCATATCTCTCTCTCTGAACGCGACACTGCGCTCCCGCAGCACGGGTCGCACCACATCGTGCTCCACCGACACAGGACGCAGCCTCAACTCCAGCTCACCTTTCTCTATGCGCGATAGGTTCAGGTAGTTCCGGATCATCTCGTCGGTGCGGTTGAGTGCGGTAGAGACATCAACCAGCGCCTCTTTCTGCTCCTCGGTTATCTCACCGATGTAGCCGTCCCGCACGGCGAAGAGATTGAGCTTCATGGCCGCGAGCTGGTTCTTGACCTCGTGAGTGATGAACTCCAGGGTGTTCAAGTAGTTCTCATTCCACCGGTGCAGCTCCTGACCGCTTTGCTCCAGGTCGGCCTCCCGTTGCTGCAGGGCCTCGGCCATCCTGTTGAAGGCGATAGTCAGCTTCTTCACGCAGTCGCGGTCAGCTCTAGGCGGCTGAGGCAGGCGGTAGTCCAGGTCCCCTCTGGAGATCGCCTCCGCCGCGTCAGTCAGCCGTCGTATCGGGCGTATCAACCTCGTCGCCAGCCACGTGGACGCCACGGCCGCCGCGACCGCGGCCATCAGGCCCAGCAGGACAAAGGTCAGTACCACCTTACGTTGGATTGTGTTGTACCAATCTTTCAGGATCCCTACGTAGAGCATACCGATGATCTTGCTCTGGACGTCCCTGATAGGCTCGTAGGCCGAGACGTACCAGGTGTCCACCACGAAGGCGTTCCCCAGCCACGGCTTGCCCTCGCGGAGCACGCGGTCGTAGACCTCCTCGGACACGCGCGTGCCGATGGCGCGATGGCCGCTGGGGTCGGTGACGTTCGTCGCCACGCGCACGTCGCCCTGGAAAACCGTGACCGTGCCGAGGCTTTTGCCTTTCAGGTGGACAGTCTCAAAGACCGTCTTCTGGACCTCGTCCACGAGGTCGAAGTTGCGGTTGAGCAGCTTCCCCGCGATCACCGCGCCCAGCAACTCCCCGTCCGACCCGAGCATCGGAGCCGCCCCAATGAGGCACATGCCGTGGCGCAGCTCCTCGGGTCCGCCGGGCTTCGCGTGAGGTGTGGACTGGATCGTGACGTGGGCGCTCTCACCCAGCTTGGGCCGTTCTCTTGCCAGGTCCTCAACGGGGATCAGTTCAGTGCCAGAGACCGGCCGGTGCTCGTCCATGGCGATGCGGACGACCTGTCCGCCCAGCGCAGAGCGCCCGATGCTATTGCCGGACGCGGAGAGGACCACCGTTCCGTCGGCGTCGCAGCATTGCAGCCAATCCAAATCGAAGCGGTCACTGGTGCGGTCAAGCATGTTCTGGCAGAGGCCCTCGCCCTCTCTGCACCGCCGCGCACCCATCTCCGCCAGCGTCCACGCCAACCGCTCGCTCTGTCGCAGAACCTGGTCGTAGGTGGCGCGCGCCGCCCTCAGGTCTAACTGTACGCGGCGCAAGGCCTCACTCATCACCATCGTCCTGAACAGATAGCTGCCGGCGACAGTCGTGACCACACCGCTGATGGTGACTACAACGAGGAAGGCGAGGAGAAGTTTCGCTCGAAGTGTCCAGTCCCGCATGATCTTCGCCCGCTGCGCGTGGTTGCCGGGGAGTCTGCTTAGTATCCGCTTGTGTTGCCCTTAGCAGCGCGGCGCCCAACCCCGAGCGCCACTCCCGTGGCATCAATTGTTAACTTTATCACAAAGTCGCTTCCGGCGCAACGCCACGCAGCATCCGGCAGCATCGTCCTTCTTACCAGTGGGGCCGACATTCTTGTCGGCCAATTCCCCCTTGGCCTGTGCGCGATCAGACGGCATACCGCCACCCCGTCCAAGGGCGGGGTCGCGCCTCCTGACAAAGCAGGCATCCGCGATCAAACGACATCGCGCCCAAGCCCATACGTGCGGGCCTTCTTCAACCGGGCAAGACCTGCGTGCACGCCCTGCAGCCAAGACCGATGATGCTTGCCGCTGCCCTCAGGAGCATCGTTTTTTGCTGCGCTGTAGGGCGGGGACCTGTTTGCCCCC
>JALGVE010000154.1 GCA_029820045.1 Candidatus Zipacnadia bacterium
GCTTTGTTAGCAGACCTGCGCCCTGACGGCTGCCTCGGTACCCGCCCGCTCAGACCCTGGCAATACCCAGCCTTACTACTCACAAGCCGACTTACTCTAAAACCGATGCTCCTGGGCCAAGGGTGCATGCAAGTATCCTGGGTAGCCGCAGAAGTCACGACGTCTGGGTGCGTGACCGCGCTGACGATTTCACCGTCACCCAACCCGTAGGTCGGAGCTTCCCAAACGACACCCGTGTAGGAAGCGCGACCTACACTACCCTCAGGAGGCCCGACATTCTTGTCGGGCAGGCCGTCGGCGACACGAATGTCGCCGCTCCTGCTAGGGGGCCTAACGACAGCCAACCCAGTCGGAACAGAAGCTCCGACCTGCAAACGGCAAGGACATCCGCCACGCCTCTCTTGTGAGAGGAACCTCCCCCACCGCCGCCGAACTCTCCTCCCGCCGCCGAAGCTGCGTATGCTACCCTTGAAGGTAGGCTACCACCATGAAGCCCGAAGACTACGGCCACCATCAGCGCAAGGTCCACCTCGACATGCACCTGCCCGAGGACCTGGAGGGCATGTTCGCCAACTTTGACCCCGTGGAGTACGTCCGCACTCTCCGCGAGGCCCACGTGAACTCCGTCACCATCTTCGCCCATTGCCACCACGGCAACTGCTACTACGACACCGCGGTCGGGCACAAGCACTCCCAGCTTCAGACCGACTACTTGCGCGAGGTCACCGAGGAGGCCCATCGCCACGGCATCGCGGTCATGGCCTACTTCAGTTGCTGCTGGAACGCCCGCGGCGGACAGGAGCACCCGGAGTGGACCCAGCGCGACGCCGAGGGGAACCCGCGCCCCCACCCGCGCTACTGGTGGTGGATGTGCCTCAACTCTCCCTACCGCGACTTCCTCACCGCCATGGTACGCGAGGTCGCCGAGGGCTACCCCGTGGACGGCCTCTGGTTCGACATCACCTACGTCCACCCCCAGGGCTGCTACTGCGAGCACTGCCAGCGGCTCTATCGCGACCAGTACGGCGCCGACATGCCCGTCAAGCCTGCACCCGGCACGCTCCAGGCCCGACGCCTCTACGACTTCCGCGTCGCCACCGAGACCGGCTTCCGCTCCGAGCTGGTCCGGCTCATCAAGTCCATCAACCCCGAACTGCTGGTGAGCTGGAATCACGCGGGCGATGTCACCCAGTGCTACCTCGACAGCGATGCCGAGGCTGACATCCTCTTCCGCGAGACCCACACGCCCGAGAACTGGCTGCCCAGCTTCCAGGCCCGCTGGTTCCAGCATTTCGGCAAGACTTTCGAAGGCTGCACCTCCCGCTTCCACTACGGCGGCTGGAGCAGCTTCACCTACAAGCACCCAGCAAAGCTGCGCATTGAGGCAGCCACCGCCCTCGCCCACGGAGGCATCATTGACATCGGCGATCAGTCCATGCCCGACGGCACACTCGATAAGCACGCCTACAAACTCATCGGCGCGGTCTATGAGCAGGCGGAGGAGCTTGAAAAACACTGCCGCGACACCGAGAGCGTGCCCAACCTCGCGATCCTGCACTCGTCCCGCGCCCATCACCTTTCACAGTGGTTCCTCGACCACCCGAGCCGCCGCTCGCTGACCAGCGTCTTCGGCGCCGCGCGCATCCTCAGCGAGGGCCACCTGCACTTCGACATCATCTCCGAGCGCGCCCTCGACCGCCTGGGCGACTATCACGCCGTCATCATCCCCGACCAGCTTGTGCTCACCGAGGACGAGAGCGCGGCCCTGCGCGCGTACGTGGAGGGCGGCGGCGGCCTCATGGCGAGCTACCGCTGCGGGATGCGCGACGAGGACGGCGGCGAGCTCGCCCCCACCTTCCTGCGCGAGGTCTGCGGCGTCGAGCCGCTCCGCTTCGCCGAGTACTCGTGCGGCTACGTGACCGATCTTGAGTTCGAGGCTCCCGTGCCGGACGCGCCCGTTCTGTTCCGCAGCCCCGGCGAGGCCGGCTCACCCCTCGCGATTCCCGCGCTGGAATGTCAGCCGCTCTCGGCCGAGCCGATCGCCTCCCTGAATCACCCGGTCTACGAACGCACACCTGAGCACTACTTCGCCGCCAACAACGCCCCCCCAGGACCGCCCTCGGGCTACGGCAGCATCTTTCGCAACCGCCTGGGCGAGGGGACCGTCATCTACTTCCCCTTCGCGCTCTTCAAGTTCTACTGGCTCGATTCCTACTACCTCCTGCGCGACCTGACCCTCCCGCTGGTGCACTCCGTCGCCCCTCATCAGGAGCTTTACGCGGACGCCCCCAGCCATGTCGAGGTCGTCCTGCGCCGCCGCGCCCAGACGCGCTTCGTCCACCTCATTAACTATGCCAACCAGCGCTTCGGGGCTGGCTTTCACCCGGTCTGCACCGACGAGGTGGTCCCGGTCAACGACATACGGCTCACCGTCGGCGGCGAAGCGCACTCCGTGACCCAACTCACTCAGGGGCGCCAACTCGACCTCGACTGCCGCGACGGTTACACCCACTTCATCCTCCCCCAGTTGGACGTCCACGCTATTGTGGCAATTGCCCTGGCCTAGATCCCACGTGCCATCTTGTCCTCACAAACACCACCCGCGCGCCCCACTTCCAGCATCTCATGCTGTGCCATCATCGCTGGCGCTGCCTTTCGCAAACTCTCCCCCTTCCCGCGATTGTCTAGCGATCGGCTCATTTCTTACACCCCTTTCCATACTACCACCCGACACGGCAATAGCAAGCTTCTTCCTAACCCCACCCACACACCTCCCCCCAACCCAGCCCCACCCCGCGCCCGCCGACTAGGCCGCGGAGCTCCTTGTCGCCCGTACCCTTCGCCAACGGGCCCGGCGTGCCCCATCCAGACTCCGCCTAGGAAGCCCCACCTACCCGTCCCCGGAGCCGTTGGAGGGGCCGGGCTTTCCTGGCCGCCGAAGCCTTCGCGAAGGTGGCAGCCCAGCCCGCAACGCCCGAGACGCGATCTGAACGTCGTACGGAGCGCGCCCAGGCGATGCACTGTCGCGGGCCGACGCTGGAGCCGGCTTTCGGGGTGCTCAAATCGGTGTTGGGCCTGCGGCAGTTCCTGTTGCGAGGGCTGGCGGGTGCGCGCGTGGAGCTGACGCTGGCGGCGACGGCGCTGAACCTGCGTAAGTTGGCGGCGCCATGGCTCGCGACGAGGGTCGCCGCCTGCGGATAGCCCGGGATAGTCCCCGCGGGCTGGTTTGCGCGGATCCCACCGCACTTTGTCAGACGCTTCGGGACGCGCCACCGACCCGATCACACCACCTACAGCACCGATCATACCGGCACTCCCTCGTACCCTGGCAATACGCAGCCTTACTACTGGCAAGCCGACTCCCGGTAGAACCGATGCTCCTCGACCCAGGTCACGCCTCCCCCCTCCAAACACCCCCTGGCCCACCCAATCGCCCTAAGCATGGCATCCCCCTAACGAGTGTTTGTGTAACTTCCTTGCTCGCATGACCATCCCGCCAATTGTTTCACGTGAAACAATTCTCCAGCTCAGCCGCGTCCTACCCTCCGAATTGCTACTGCCGCCTTGGCGCGCTTCGCATGACTCCTCTACCCGCCACGCCGCGAATCGTCGCCCACGAATGTTTCACGTGAAACATTTTCTCCTGGAAGAAGGTCCTCCGCCCGTCCTGCCCGAAGAGACAGTCTCAGTAATTGTTTCACGTGAAACATTCTCCAGACAGGGAGGTGCCTCTGCAGGACGTCGCGAATGATCCTACAGTGGAATGTTTCACGTGAAACAATCCGGCGACTGGCGTCCGGCCCTCAGGGATGGCGACTGGCGTCCGGCCCTCAGGGATCTGCGCGCACGGGCGAGTGAATTGTCCTTGACGCTGACCCCTGAGCAGTTGCAGCGGCTCGAAGACGCTGCCCAGGTCCTTGCGAAGGTCGGCGGTGCATCCGGAATGAGCGGCTATGAGAGCCCCCATGAGGTGCTAGCTCGCGCGATGGCGCCTGCGCTCGCCTACTTTGCGTTTGCGGAGGCGCCGCGCAGCGGTCATCTAGCAGACCTGGGAGCCGGCATCGGTGCCCTGGGAGCGACCTTGGCCATTCTCGCTCCCGAGATGAGCGTTCACCTTATTGATCGAGCGCAGCGCGCGTTCACGGCGTGTGAACTGCTCATAGGCAGGTTGCAGGTGGCGAACCTGCGGGCCCGCTTGCTCGATGCTGAACGCCAGGCCGCCAACCTGCCTGCCTATGACGCCGTGGTCTTCCGGGCGCTCGCTCCCGGGCCAGAGGCGCTGGCGTTGGCCAGTCAACTACTGGTGCCGGAGGGGTTCGTGGCCGCCTGGCATCGGGAGGGCGATGCATCCTTCCGGGACCCGCCAAGCGCGCTAAGGCTGCTCGGGTCCGCGCAGACCGGGTTAGAGGGGCTGGTCGTGAGCGGCTACCGATTCTGTCCACACTAGACGCCCAGCTTGT
>JALGVE010000042.1 GCA_029820045.1 Candidatus Zipacnadia bacterium
AGCCGCCGTGCCCCGCGCGGCTGTTGTAAGGGCGCACAGGGGCCTCCGATGGGCGGGGCACGGGTCCCCGCCCTACACTCACAAGCCGACTTACTCTTAAAACGATGCTCCTGGACGCGGGCGCAGAATGGTTGACAAAGGCCCGCCCTTGGCATATACTTCATGAGCGGCAGTGAGGAGAGCCCAAAGGAGGCCGGATCTGACAGGCTTTCAGGTCCGGTTCAATAGTTTGTGCTTCCCAGCTATTGCGGCAGGCGGAGGTAGTTTCACGTGTTCGAGACGCTGACGGAGCGCCTCCAGGAGGCTTTCAAGCGCCTCAGCGGTAAAGGCAAGCTCCGCGAAAAGGACTTGCGTACAGGCCTCAAGGAAGTGCAGCGAGCGCTCCTGGAGGCGGATGTCAGTTACCAGGTCGTCAAGGACTTCGTGGGCCGCGTACAGAAGACAGCGCTGGGCACAGACATCCTGAGCGGCCTCAACCCCACCCACCAGATCGTCAAGATCGTCCATGACGAGCTTGTCGAACTGCTCGGGTCGGAGGAGGCCGGGATTCAGTTCTCGGCCGAGCCGCCCACCACTATCCTGCTCTGCGGCCTGCAGGGAAGCGGAAAGACCACCACGGCGGGCAAGCTGGCGCTGCGATTCAAGCGAGACGGGCACCGTCCGCTTCTCTGCGCGACCGACGTCTACCGGCCGGCAGCCATTGAGCAGCTTCGCCAGGTCGGCGAGCAGGTGGAGGCGCAGACCTTCTCGCTGGGCGAGGGAGACCCGGTCGAGATAACTCGCGCCGCCCTGGCCCAGGCGGACGCAAAGGGCTATGATGCGCTCATCGTGGATACCGCGGGACGGCTCCACGTTGACGAGGAGATGATGCAGGAGCTGGCGCGGCAGGCGGAGGTCATTGATGACCCCGAGGTCCTCCTGGTCGTTGACGCCATGACGGGCCAGGAGGCCGTGAACGTCGCCAGCCAGTTCGCCGAGACGCTCGATCTCGACGGCCTGATCCTTACGAAGCTCGACGGAGACGCTCGCGGTGGGGCCGCCCTCTCCGCGCGCGCCGTCACCGGCAAGCCCATCAAGCTGGTCGGCGTCGGCGAGAAGCTGGACGCGCTCGAGGTGTTCTATCCGGAGAGGATGGCGTCGCGGATCCTGGGCATGGGCGACGTGCTCACCCTGGTGGAGAAGGCGCAGGACGCCGTGGACGTGGCCGAAGCGCGCAAGCTCCAGGAGCGCCTCCTGAGCGCGAGCTTCGATCTCGAGGATTTCCGCACTCACCTGCGCAATGTCCGCAAGATGGGGCCGCTCGACCAAGTCATGAAGATGATCCCCGGCATGTCCCAGCAGATGGCCGGGCTCAGTGACGCCGACTTTGACGAGCGTGAGTTCGACCAGATTGACGCCGTCATAGGCTCGATGACACTGGAGGAGCGCAGACGCCCCGACGTCCTCAATGCCAGCAGAAAGCGCCGCATTGCGCGGGGCAGCGGCACCTCAGTTCAGGATGTCAACATCGTGCTCAAGCAGTACCGCGAGCTGGCCAAGATGATGAAGTCCCTCGCTGGCGGCGGTAGAGCAACTATCGGCGGGATGCAAATCGGTCTCCGCTAGGCAGAGCTCAAAAGGAGAGAACAGTTTGCCTACCAGGATCAGATTGAAGAGACTAGGCGGCAAGCACGACCCGCACTTTCGCATCGTGATTGCCGATTCAAGGAAACAACGTGACGGCAGGGCTATTGAGGAGATCGGGTACTATTGCCCCACCACCGACCCCCCTACCATCAACGTCAAGGCGGAGCGCGCGCTGTACTGGCTCGGCGTAGGAGCGCAGCCCTCGGACACGGTGCGCTCCCTTCTCAAGAAGACAGGCGTGATGGCGCAGCTCTCTCCCTCGAGACGGCGGGCCAAGGCCGTCCAGGAAGAAGCACCTCAGGAGGGAAGCGAGGACACCGAGCCTGCTGCCGACGAAGAGACTGAGGCGCAATAGGCAGGCAACCGCCTGCGGCTTGCTGACGGGCGCCTGACCGACTGATCGGCATACCTGCTGCTGCATTCGCTCACGTTCCAGCACGCGGCCCTACTGCAGGGGGCACGTCCCATGCGAGAGCTAGTCGAACTCATGGTCAAGTCGCTCGTGGACGACCCGGACCAGGCCCGAGTCAACGAAGTGGCTGGCGAGAGCGTGATCGTCTACGAGGTCTCAGTGGCCGAGGAGGACCTGGGCAAGGTCATCGGCAAAGGTGGCCGAATCGCGAATGCCATGCGCACCATTGTGAAGGCCGCCGCCACCAAGACCGACAAGAAGGCCACGGTCGAGATACTGTCGTAGCTCGCCGCGCTTCACCCGAGCGCTCGCGGTACCGGGCGGTCGGGGCCGACAACTGAACGCCGTTAGCGCAAGGTGTCGTCCGGAGGGAACACTATGCCCGATTCCGTTACCGTTAAGCGAGAGGTTGTGCTGCGAGCTGTCGTGACCGACAAGCTGAAGCAGGACCTTGACAAGGAGTTCAGAGAGGCGATTGACGAACTCGATCGTCGCATCACCCAGCTTGACATCGGCGCGCGGCAATACGTCTCGGAACTCCAGCGCACCAACATCCAGCAGGCCATCTCGGTGCGCCAACAGATCGAGACTGAGAAGCGCCGTTACCAGCAGGCCAAGGACGAGCTCATTCAGCGGCAGCGCCAGATTGAGGGACTTGAGCTCGGCGCGGAGATCGTCAGGGGCACGCTGGAGGGCGAGGTGGAGCTCAAGGTTGGCGACAACCTGCAAACCGCGCTGCAAGGCGTCGAGATCGTCGTCAAGGACGATGAGGTCATCGAGATCCGCGAAACGGCCGGGGGCGTGCAACTCCCAGAGGTCGAAGGGGTGGCTCCCGAGGTTGAGTCCACTTCCACGATCGAAATACCATGACGCCGGCGCTCATACCGCTCCTCCAGCCGAGGGCTCGCCCTCTGTGGATTGCGGGCAAGCCGGACCCGGTCCGGAGCGCATCCGTCGTCGCCCCGCGCGGCAGGGCTGTAGCGGACAGGAGCGCTCCGCTGGGGAGGCCCGGCAGCAGATAGCCGTCGCGCAGATCATTAAGCCTCACGGGCTTCAAGGAGAGGTGGCCGTCGAGCTTCACACGGATTTCCCCGAGCACATGGTCTCGGTCGGCAGCGTCGTGGTGAGCGATGCCCGCCATGACCGGACCAGGAGACTGCGCGTGCAGAGCGTTCGGCCGACGGTCGGTACCCGGGCCCTGGTCAAGTTCGAGGGCGTGGATGACGTAGACCAGGCGCGAGAGCTGCGCGGAGGCACCGTGCTGCTGCACAAGGAGGACGTCCCGCCACCACCCGAGGGCGCCTACTACGACTTCCAGATCGTGGGCTTGCAAGTCATCACCACGGGTGGCAAGGACCTTGGCCGGGTCGTGGAGATTATTCGGACCGGCGCGAATGATGTCTTTGCGACAGAGCGGGTGCTGATTCCCGCCGTGGACCACGTCGTCAAGAGCATTGACCTCGAACGAGGGGAGATGCTCATCGAGGAACTCGAGGGGCTGCTCGACTAGGTGGCGGGCACCGTGCGCATAGATGTGGTCACCATCTTCCCGGAGGCCGTGCGCCAGAGCTTGGACTTCAGCATAATGCAGCGGGCGGAGGCGGCCGGGGTGGTGGAGTTCGGGGTACAGAATCCGCGCGACTACGCCCTCGACCGGCACAAGGTGGTGGATGACACGCCCTACGGTGGCGGCGCGGGCATGGTCATGAAGCCCCAGCCGCTCGTGGACTGTATCGAGGCCGCGCTTGCAGGCGAGAGCGGCACACCGGTGTTGTTGATGACGCCGCAGGGGATGCCCTTTACCCAGCAGGAGGCCCTGCGCCTCGCGCAGTTCAAGCATCTTGTCATGGTGTGCGGGCACTATGAGGGCGTGGACGAGCGCGTCAGGCAAACCGTGATCACCGACGAGATATCGGTGGGTGATTATGTCCTGACCGGCGGGGAGCTGCCGGCGTTGATGGTGATTGACGCGGTGGTGCGACTGCTTCCCGGGGCCGTGGGCAATGAGTTGTCGGCCGCGCACGACTCGTTTGCTGATGGCCTGTTAGAGCACCCGCATTACACGCGGCCGCGAGAGTTCCGCGGCCTGCGAGTACCGGCGCCGCTGGCTCAGGGCGATCATGAAGAGGTCAGAAGGTGGCGCCGGCAGATGTCCCTGCTGCGCACGTACAGGCGCAGGCCGGACCTGTTGGCCCGCGCCGAGTTGACAGGAGAAGATCGAGAACTTCTGGCCGCGGCCCTCGAAGCAGCACGTGATAGTGAGAAACCCTAGATGGTAAGTCAGCATGTGAGGAGAGCCCAAGATGTCGGACCTTATCAGGGAGATCGAGAACGAGCACTTGAGGAAGGACAACCCGGATTTCCGACCCGGAGACACCGTCAGGGTCGGCGTCAGGATCACTGAGGGGTCCGGGGACGAGCAGCGCAGTCGCGTCCAGCCCTTCGAGGGTGTTGTCATCAGCCGCTCCAAGGGCGGCATGAGTGAGAGTTTCGCCGTGCGTCGCGTCACCCACGGCGTAGGTGTGGAGCGTACCTTCCCGCTGCACTCGCCGACTGTCGCCACCATCGAGGTGATCCGGCGCGGGCGGCCGCGGCGAGCCAAGCTGTATTACCTGCGCGAGCGCATCGGTCGCAGGGCACGCGTGCGAGAGCGCGAGATTGTGGCTACCCCCCAGGCAGCCGCTGAGACAGACGAGACACCGCCCGAGTCTGAAACCGAAGAGTAGGCGCTACGCGCATCATGTCAGAGACGATACTGGCCTTCGACAGGCCCTGGGAGGTAGTCGCTCTCATCGGCGTCATCGTCTGCGTCCGAGTGGCCGTTCCTCGGGCGAAGTCGCTGGCCCGATGGCAACTGAGCATCCTCGAGTTCCTGGATTCCCTCCTGATCGCCGCTCTGTTGGTGTTCTGCATCCTGCGACCGTTTGTGATTCAGGCTTTCTTTATCCCCTCCGGCTCCATGGAGCCTACGCTGCTGAAGGGCGACCGGATACTGGTCAACAAGTTCATCTACTTCTTCCGGGACCCGAAGCCGGGCGAGATACTGGTATTCAGCGCCCCGCCCCAGGCCACTTCCGAGAACAAGGATTTCATCAAGCGCTGCGTCGGCGTTCCTGGTGACCGCCTCTGGGTTGACGACCAGGGCGTCCTCTGGCGGAATGGTAAGCCGGTCCCAGAGCCGTACACCAAGGAGCCAGCCGACTACCCGTGGCCCCTTGGCGACGTCTACTACGACCTCACGAAGGGCAAGGTGTTCGAGTTCGGTGTGAGCGAGGACGGCAGTCATCGCTATCTGGATGTGCCGGCAGACCGTTTCATCATGTGCGGGGATAACCGCAATGACTCCAACGATGCCCGCAAATGGCAGTGGCCGTTGGAGGACGGCAGATACGTTAGCGCACCGCTTCTAGACCGTGAGAACATCCTCGGCAAGGCCATGGTCATCTTCTGGCCCCCTCAGAGAATACGTATCCTGCACTGATCTCTTTGCGTCACAGGCAGCCCTCCCCAAGAGCGTAGGTTTACGCGCTGCGTCTTCTTGTGAATAATGTACCAGAGCCGGCCTTCGCCATGCCGGTGCAGGGGCAGGCGCAGGTGTCTCCTGCGAGGACCGATGATAATGGAAGGCGGTCGGTTCAGCAGCGAACCCGGGGCGGCGGAGGCGTGGGCATACGCGCAGGGCTACCTGCGCGTCGCAGGCGTGGATGAGGCGGGGCGTGGGGCGATGGCCGGGCCGGTGGTGGCAGCGGCGGTGATCCTGCCTCCCGAGGCGGAGTTGTCCCTGGTCGCCGACTCCAAGCAGCTCACGCCCCGGCAGCGCGAGATGGCTTATGAGGAGATCTGCGCGGTGGCCGTCACCTGGGCCGTCGGTGTGGTTGAGGCCGAGATCGTGGACCGCATCAACGTGCTGCGGGCGTCGCACTTGGGCATGGCGCTGGCGTTGGCGGCCCTGTCGCCGGAGCCCGACTTCGCGCTGGTGGATGGGCTGGAGCCTGAAGGGATTGAGGTGCGACACCTGGCGATAGTGAACGGGGACGCCTTGTCACGGCTCATCGGCGCCGCCTCCATCGTCGCCAAGGTTACCAGAGACCGCATAATGTGCCGAGTTGATGGGCTCTATCCCGGTTACGGCCTCGCCCAGCACAAAGGGTATTGCACTGAGGCGCACGTGCGGGCGCTCAGGGAGCGAGGGGCAAGCGTCATTCATCGGCGCAGCTTTGCCCCGGTTGCTGAGGAATGCGCGCCGCACCTGGCGCTGTGATCGCGGACACGAGTGCCAAGGCGACCGGCGTACGGCGATCATAGGCCCATGCTGGCGGCGTTTAATGGCGGCTGAGCGAAATGACACGAACTGATGGCGGCTTCACTCTGATCGAGTTGTTGGTCGTCATTGCGATCATCGCGATTCTCGCGTCAATTCTCTTTCCGGTCTTCGCGACAGCACGAGAGAAGGCGCGAGCCACGCAGTGTATCTCCAACTTGCGGCAGCTCGGTCAGGCGCTGGAAATGTACTCGACGGATTACGACGACCTCTACCCCTTTGCGGTGGACCCGGCGGATGCGGAGCTGCCCGAGATCTGGGACAGCCACCCCGCGTGGCAGGCGCTCATTCCCAACATGCCGCGGGTCAAGGACGCTCTGGCGCCCTACATCAGGGAGCCTGAGATCTGGCACTGTAAGTCCGACAGGGGTTACACCAAGCTGGAGGGCACGAACCTCAACTTGAACGGCAAGCCCACCTCCTTTGCCGCCTTCGGCACCAGCTACATGTGGCGTACTGAGATCGCTTTCCGACACTCGGGGCCCTCGCTGCTGGCGTACCCCTCCGAGACGAATGTGCTCTTTGACGCACACGGCAGTTGGCATGGGCGCAGCCAGGCGTATGAGGCCGGACGCTGGAACATGCTCTACGGCGACGGCCACGTCAAGAGCCTCAACTACGAGCAATACGACAAGGCCTGGGCGACCCCGATCGTGGAATAGCCCCCTCCCCTGTGTGTCTCGCATCCCTTTCCCCCCGGCAGCATCCAGAATTGTCATGCCAGTGCGCGTCTGTCGTGGCACCTACCCATGGGTGGGATGCCACAGCAGCGCGGACACGGTCTGTAACCCGCTTGTCAGTCAGCCAACGGCGTCGGGCTGGAAGCCCGACCTACGCGTTCGTATGTTTGAGCCCGACCGTTCCGGCGCCTGTGCCTATGCCCATGGGAGGTCTTCTCGTGCCTTGTGCTAAACCTACCCCCGCTCGAACCACCTTCCGACACGAGAGAGGCCCCACCAATGCTCATTACCACCCTTGGCACAAGCCACGGCCGGCACACCATGACCCGCTTCAATTCCTCAACGCTGATAGAGACCGACGGCACCGGTTACCTTGTTGACTGCGGCGAGCCGGTCTCAGCGACATTGCTGCGCTCCGGAAAGGAATTCGCCTCGCTGCGCGCGCTGTTCGTCACCCACCTTCACGCCGACCACGTGGGCGGGTTGGCTCAGCTCACCTTCATGCTCGGCCTCGGTGAGAAGGGGCAGGAGGTCACCTATTGCATCCCTGCCGAAGGTGTTGATGTCATCCGGCATTACCTGGAGGCGCTCTACTCCGCCCCGGAGCTGCTGCCGTACGCGCTGGAGCTACGGGGCGTTGAGCCAGGAGCATGCTTCGAGGACGACCGGCTCCGCGTGACCGCCGTGCCCAACGGCCATCTGGGCGGCCCCGACAACAGCCATGCGAAGCTCGGGCTGCCGAACCGGGGGCAGTCGTACGGCTACCTCTTCGAGCTGGAGGGCAAGCGCATCGCCTTCTCGGGCGACCTCCCTCGTAACCTTGAGGGGTTGCAGGAACTGACAGCGCAGCCGCTCGACCTCCTGGCGATGGAGATGACGCACATTAAGCCGGAGGAGGCGCTGCCCTTCATCGCTGACAAGCCCATCAAGAAGCTGCTGCTTATTCACATCCACGACCCGTGGCATGGCGCTGGCGAGGATGTCCTGCGCGACATGTGCTTCGAGTACCTCGACTACCCGTTCATCATCGGGCATGATGGCACTCAACTTGAGGTCTGAAGGAGGCAAGCGCCTTCGCGCGGAACTATCGCGGCTAGTTGAGCGCATTCAGACCCTGACGGTTCTTGGTCCGTAGGATGATGGTCGCAAACGCAAGGAGGCCTTCACTGTGTCAGATGAGCAGTTGGCAATCGAGGGCGGCACGCCGGTGCGGACGAGGCCCTTCCCGCCCGGCAACAAGGTTGGCAAGGAGGAGCTCAAGGAACTCGTTGACGTCATCTACTCAGGTAATATGAACCGCTTCGGCGCCGGGACGAAGGTGAAGCAGTTCGAGGAGGAGTTCGCTGAGGGCTACGGCGTCAAGCACGCGATAGCCAGCACCTCCGGCACCGCCAGCCTGCACATCGCCGTCGGGATGGTGAACCCCTCGCCGGGCGACGAGATCATCGTGGGGCCTATCACCGACATAGGCAGCATCGTGCCCATCCTCTGCCAGACCGCTATCCCGATCTTTTGCGAGGTGCAGCCGGACACCTTCAACATGGACCCGGAGGACATCGAGCGGAAGATCACCGACAAAACCAAGGCGATCATGGTGATCCATCTGTTCGGTAACCCCTGCGACATGGACCCCATCATGGAGATAGCGCGGCGGCATGACCTGGTCGTCATCGAGGACTGCTCGCAGGCGCACATGAGCGAGTACAAGGGGCGGCTCGTGGGCACCATGGGCGATATCGGCTGCTTCAGCCTGCAACAGTCCAAGCACATCACCTGCGGCGACGGTGGCATCACCGTCACGAACAACGAGGAGTATGCTGCGCGTGGCAGGCTCTTCATGGACAAGGGCTGGCATCGGGCGGAGTACGGGCCGCGGCGCTATGAGGTCTTCAGCCCGAACTACCGGATGAACGAACTCAGCGGCGCGGTCGCGCTAGCGCAGACGCGCAAGCTGAAGGACATCATCGCCCTGCGCCGGGCGCGCGGCGACCTGCTCAGCGAGCTGCTGGCCGACAACCCGCACGTCGTCCCGCAGAGACTGCTCGACGAGTGCAAGCACACCTACTGGGTTTACGGGATGCGGGTGCTGGACAACGCGCCCTTCGAGCCGACTGAGTTCGCCGAGGCCCTGCGCGCAGAGGGGGTCTCCTGCGGCGCGCACTACATCGGCAAACCCATCATGCTCTGCCACGATGCTATCCGCAACCAGCGGCTCTTCGGGGACTCGCACTTCCCTTTCGACCATCCCGACGCGCGCCCGGGCATCACCTATGACGAGAACACCTGCCCCATCACCCAGCATGTGCTCGACCGGATGGTCACGCCCATGTGCCCGACGCAGTTCCTCAGCGAAGAGGACATAAGGGATATCGCCGCCGCAATCTCGAAGGTCAGCCGACTACTGCGAGGGAACACCAGCAACTGAGGTGAACATTATGCTGATCAGTCACTGTCACGTGTTCGCGGAGGGGAAGGGCAATCCGGGTGGAGAGGTGGACACCGGGACAAACCCGGCAGCGGGCACTCTGCCCGATCTTCGGGCCATCATGCAGGAGGTGGGCGTGGATAAGGCTGTCGCCTTTGCGCCCTTCGACCCGCAGACCGATGCGAAGATCGAGGAGAACGAGTGGCTGCTGGCGCAGTTGCCGGGCTACCCTGAACTCATCGGCTTCGCCAGCGTTGACCCCAAGCGCGAAGACGCCGGCGAGAAGCTGCGCGAGCTGATCGGTCGGGGAATGCGCGGGGCCAAGTACCATCCGCCCGTGATGCAGACGGCCATTGACGATCCCGCCGCGGCCGGCTTCTGGGCTGCGGCATCCGAAATGAAGTTGCCCGTGCACGTTCACACCGGAGCGCACGGGTGGTACCTGCGCCGATACCAGCCGTTGCTGCTCGACGACATCTGCAGGACCTACCCAGGCGTGCGCGTCATCATTGATCACATGGGCTGCATCCCGTTCTTCAACGAGGCGCTTGCAGTCCTGCACAACAACCAGAACGCGTACTGCGGCCTGACGCAGATGTCCGGGCGAAGCGCCCCGTATGCTGTGCTTGAGGAAAACCGCCACATCCTCCTGCAGACCGTGGGGCCTGAGCGCATCATCTACGGCCTGGACTACCCCTGGAACCCTCACAACCTCACCGCGCTGCGCCAGGACATTCAGTGGGTGGGCACGTGGGGCCTGAGCGAGAATGACGTGGCGAAGATCCTCGGCGGCAACATGGAGCGGCTCATCTCGGAGGTCGAGCCGCCTGGCTAGCGGCACAGCATCGTGCGGGCAGACGCCCCCCGTCTGCCCCAATACCGGCAGGTGAGGGCACCAACCTTCGCCAAAGCTACGGCGGGCAAGCCTGCCTGCACGAACGGCGTGCGTGCCCAGACATGCGCCCTCGCGAGCCAAGACGCAGGTGGTGCTCCGCAAGCCGCGAACCATCTTGCACATCTGTTGAATGGAGGCTGGACAGCATGGACGCAGACCGCAGGAAAGAGATACTCGCTACTCAGAGGCCGACGATCCTGTGGCGTGGCGAGCCGCTCCTTGGCGCGTACTACACGCAGGAGGAGATCAACGTCGTCGTTGACACCATCAGGGAGTCGATGAGCCCAGACACGGGCTTCGGCTTCATCTGCGAGGAGATCGAGGAATTCGAGGCGGCCTTCGCAGACTACTGCGGCGCGAAGCACTGCGTTTCGATCAACGGCGCAGGCACCGGGCTGGACATGGCGATGATGTGCCTGGACCTGGAGCCGGGCGATGAGGTGATTGTGCCGGCCATCAACTTCAAGGCCGCCGCCCTCTCGGTCATCGGCCAGGGCGGCAAGGTGGTCTGGTGTGAGGTGGACCCGCGCACCTTCCAGGCCGACCCGGAGGACGTCGAGCGCCGCATCACGCCCAACACGCGCGCTATCTACCCGGTGCACATGAACGGCATGGCCGCGCCGATAGATGACTACCTGGAGATTGCCGAGCGCCATCCGCACCCCAAGCACGGGCCGCTCAAGGTCATCGGCGATGGGGCGCGCTCCTGCGGGGCCGGATACAAAGGTCAGAAGATCGGCAGTCGCGCCTGGATGACCGTTTTCAGCTTCCACACCCAGAAGCTGATGACAACGCTGGGCGAGGGCGGCGCGGTCGTCACCAGCGACGACGAGGCCGTGGCGCGCCTGCGCGCGATCAGGCAGTTCGGCTCCGGCAACTACTGGGGCACGAACTACAAGATGACCAAGGTGCAGGCGGCGGTGGGGATGGTGCAGCTTGAGCGGCTGGAGCAGATGTTAGCAGAGCGCAGACAGGTCGCTCACGAGCGCACCGAGATGCTCCAGGGGATCCCGGAGATAACGCTACCCTACGTCCCCGAGGAATGCTGGCATACCTACTACCTGTACACCTGCCTGGTACCGCCCGAGTGGGCCGGCGAGAAACGCGATCGGCTCATCCAGACCATGCTGAACGACTACCAGGTCGGCTGTGTCGTCGCTAACCCGCCTGTCTACGAGGGGCACAAGTTCCTCCGGGACCAAACCGCCGGCCAGAGCCTGCCGCTGTCGGAGGAGCTTGGCAAGCGGCTCTTCTGTGTCAGCATCCATCCGAAGATGTCGCGGGACGAGAACGAGTACATCTGCGCGGCGCTGTGGGAAACGGTGGAGCGGATCCGGGAGGAATAGAGCGGCGGATGGCGGACGCTGGCGCACGGCATCAGGGCCCACCGACGCTAGGGGGCGCCCTGCGCGTCGTCCCTAGGTCGGGCCTCCTTGCCCGACGCACCGTTGTTTCGCCTGCTCATGTCGGGCTGGAAGCCCGACCTACGCGATAGTTCGCGCCTCAGGCCAGCGCCGCCACGCTCCACCTCTGCTTGCGCTCGCTGACCACCTCGACGGCGTGCCGTCTCTCCTCTTCGGTCAGCCGCCGCGAAAGCTGCGGATGCTCCAGCGCACGCCAAAAAGGCACGTACTGAAACAGCAGCACCATCTCGATCTCGGGCGCGACCTCCTCCAGCATCTCCGCCAAGGGCCCCGTGCAGCAGTCAACGTGCCCCGGCAACACCAGGTGGCGGATGGTCACATCCGCGAACTCGCGCGCCCGCTCAACCGCAGCCAGCGCCGGTTCCACGTAGGCATCCACGCCTGAGAGCTCACGCGCGCAATCGTCATTGCCGTAGCGCAGGTTGGCGATGAACAGGTCCACCGTCCCCTCGATGAGGTCCAAGGCCCGCTCTGAGATGTACATGGTGCTCTCCCACACAACCGGCAGCGGGACCTCCACCTCACGCAGGCACTCCAGCAGCGCGGCCACATGCGGCTCCGGCGTGCCGCCCAGGAGCTTCAGCGTGCGCGCTCCCTCTTCCCTACCTTGCGCGACTACCTCGGCAAACCACGCTGGCTCGAGGACTCGCCCGCCCCGCGGGTTCTCGATGAGGTCATGCTTGCGGCAGTAGATGCACTTCATCGTGCAGCCCGACAGGAAGACGGAGAAGGCAGGGACGAGGTCGGGCACCTCGCCGAGGTGCACCACGTGCGAGGCGACGTGCGCCTCCTTGCCGACGCCGCAGAAGCCAAGCTCGCCGGCAGTGCGGTCCACGCCGCACATCTGAGGGCAGAGGCGGCAGTTCTCAAGTTCGCGGCGAGCCAGCTCGATCTTGAGGTCGAGGAGGGAGGGGTGCGCAGCGGTTGCGTCGGCTGTGCCGTCAGAACCAGCCGCAGGCCGCGCCGACAGGAATTTCGGCGCCCCTGTGTTCTGATAATGGGCCGAGGCTTCAGCGGAGACGGCCCCGCTGCCGTCCTGGCGCTGCCTCGTGACCTGGACCGCATCGCGATGAACGTCTTCAAGGTCGGCATCCGAGGCCGAAGTAAGGTCGCGCAGCGGAACCGGCATGGCGCGACACCGCGCGTACGCCGGTGGCTCCAGGCCGTCGCGGACGCGCAGGAAGCGGGTCACTGTTTCTCCTCATCCTCACCGTCATCCTCGCCGTCCGGGCCTTGCACCGGTATGCGCCGGGCCGCGCGTCCACCCCAGCGGTCACGGCCCAGCAGCGATCCCACGCTGCGCAGCGCATCGTCCAGCATCATGGCGGTCAGTGAGATGCCAGCGAACGGGGGCGCAACCCAACCGTCATCGGCGGCGCGCCACGTCACGTCGCGCCGAGCGCGTTGGTCGAGCCTGCGCAGGGCGTTGCGAGCCTCGCCGTAGTCGGGGTCAGCTTTGATGGCCTCGCGCAGATGCTCGCGTCCCTCTGCCTCGTTGCCCTGCGCGAGGAAGCTCGTAGCCATGCAGTAATGCACACGGGCGTTGCGCGGGTCCTCCTTGAGGACCTGCTCCCAGGCTGTGCGCGCGGCCTCATGGTCGCCCATCTCGGCATGAGCAGCGCCAAGCTGTGTCAGCGCCGAGAGACGCAGCTCATCCGACGGCTTCCCCCCCAGCACCCTGTTGAACTGCTGCACCGCCTCGCGCCCCTTTCCCTGGCTGAGCAGGACGCGCCCCAGCTCATGGCGCGCTTCCAGGTCCTCAGGGTCGCTGCGCAGCACCTGCCGATATGCGGTCTCCGCGTTGGCGAATCTGCGGTTGATGGCCAGGATGTCGCCCAGGTCGCGCTGGGCTACCGGGTCCTTCGGGTGGCGCTGGGCGGCCATCTGGTACGCCTTCTCAGCCTGTTCGTACTTGCCCTCGGACAGCAGCTTATCGCCGTGGCGCTGGAAGTAGTCCGTCGGCTTGCGGCGCTGGGGAGGCAGGCTGACGGCGGCTCTGCGCGGCCTCGGGCTCCCGCACGATAGGCACACCTTCGCGCCCGGGGGAATCGGCTTCCCGCACTGCTCGCAGAACTGCACGCCACCCTTGACGGGCACAGCGCGGGTTAGCGTGCCCGCCGTTGCTTGCTCCTCTTCGTCCTCGACAACCCACTCCCCCGGCTCTCGGAACTCTACCCCCTGCACATCATCCCGGTAGGCCTGCGCCAGCGCATTATGCATCCGGCTGGCGCGCTGGTAGCGTTCCTCGGGCGAGACGGCGAGCGCCGCCCTTACGACCTGCACCACCCCCGGCCACTGTTTTGCGATGGCTTCCAGCGGGTCCTTTGCAGCGGCTCCGTCCGCCCCCCCACCTACCTCCAGGAAGTCGAAGCGTCCGCCACCCCGCTCGGAGCTATCCACCTGCGGCGGCGGCGGCAGTTGTCCGGTCAGGAGCTGATAGAGCATTGCACCCACGCAGTAGACGTCCGACGCTGGCGTGGGCGGCGCGCCCCTGGCTATCTCGGGGGCTTGAGGCTCACCGGCGACGTCGGCCAGGGCAAGCCGCGGGCGCAGCTCCAGCAGCAGTTGCATGTGCCCGAAGTCGGTGAGCACGGCATGGCGCTGCGGTTGGTCGTAGTGGACCTGTTCTGCGCGCAGGTCGAGGTGCAGCAGCCCGCGCAGGTGGCCGAACTGAAGGGCGGTCAACACTTGGCAGCCGATGGCCCACACCTCCTCCGCCGGGAGCGGGCCATTGTCGTCGAGAACCTTCAGAAGGGGCGGCGTTTCGAGGAACTCCTCAGCCACGTACACCCTCTTGCCCAGGACGAACACTTCGAGGTTGTTGGCAATCCCCACATGCGACAGGCCGGCGATGACCGTTGCGAGCCGGTGCAGATCGGGGTCACTCGTGACGCGCTGCGCCGCGTCCAGGTCCTGGCACACGATCTCTCTAAGCGCCGCCTCCTCACCCGTAGGAAGGCGACCGAGATAGGTGCGGCCATGCCTGCTGGTGCCTAGCAGCCGCTGGATCTCGTAGTTGCCGATGGCCTCCGGCAACGCGGGCATCAGTCCCACCGGCGCACCCGCACCCGGATGCTCTGGTCCGGCAGGATCTCCTCCTCAGCCACCTGATAGCCCAGCTTCTCGGCTTCCTTCTTGATCTTCAGGTAGGCGTAGCGCTGGCGGTAATCCTCCTCCACCTCGGAGGCGTCCACCCGGAAGCGGTCGGCCACGCTGGGCCGCCACTTTGCCACGACCTGGTAGATGCCCTGCTTGTCGCGCTTGAGGCCGATGATGTCGTCGGCTTCCGTGCGCACCAGCACCTCGGCGTCACCGAAGTCGCCGTCCGCCCCGCCCTGAGCCAGCAGGCGCTCGATCTCCTCCTGCTGGGTCTCAGCTATCTCCTCGCTGCCGAAGGCCTCCAGGGCCGCCTCGCGTATCGCCTTGCGAATATCTTCCCTCGTGCCGCGCTCGCCTAAAGCCTTAACCGCGGCCCCCGCCGCCACGCCGGTGGCGCCGGTGGCGAGCAGGAACATCGCCAGGTCCACCAACGCGAAGCCCAGTGCAATCCCACAAGACATCTTCGCTCACTCCTCTCCAGGCTGCCCTCAGAGTTCTATCTTGCGCCCCGTAGCGACCTCTTCCACGGCATGAACGGAGGCCGCGCGCGCCCGGTTCTGCGCCCACTCGCGCAGGGCGTCAATGTCCTCCTTGCGCGTCTCCGACAGCGGCACCGTATTGTGCAGGTTGTTCAGCAGGTCTTCCTGGGTCAGCTTTCGATCCTGATCGAAGGCGTCGTAGAGGGCGGAGATGACAGCCTGCTCGATCTCTGCGCCGGAAAAGCCCGCGCTCGCCCTCGCCAGCGCCTCCAGGTCGAAGCTGTCAGCATCGCGGTGTCGCTTGGTCAGGTGAATGCGGAAGATGTCCTCTCGCTCCGGTGCCGAGGGGAGGTCAACGAAGAATATCTCATCAAAGCGGCCTTTGCGCATCAGCTCCGGCGGCAGGGCCGTGACGTCGTTGGCGGTGGCGATCACGAAGACCGGCACGGTCTTCTCCTGCAGCCAGGTGATGAAGCTGCCGAACACGCGTGCGGTGGTGCCGGCGTCAGAGAAGCTGGAGCTCTGCGTGCCCGCGAAGCCTTTCTCAAGCTCATCGAGCCAGAGGATGCACGGCGCGATGGATTCCGACAGCCGGATGGCACGCCGCATGTTCTGCTCCGAGGAGCCGACCACACCGCCAAACACCGAGCCGACATCGAGCCTGAGCAGCGGCAGCTTCCAGAGGCCCGCCACCGCCTTCGCTGAGAGGCTCTTCCCGCAGCCCTGCACACCGATGAGCAAGCAGCCCTTAGGCTCCGGGAGGCCGAACTCCCGCGCGGCCTCGGTGAAAGCTTTGCCTCGCTTCTTCAGCCAGTCCTTGAGGCTATCCAGGCCGCCGATCTCGGCAAACTGCTCCTCCGCCGAGTAGAACTCAAGTATCCCGGACTTGCGAATTATCTGCTCTTTCTCGGCAAGCACGATCTCGACGTCGCCCATGTCCAGCCTGCTGTTCGTCACCAGCGCCTTGGCGAACACGTTCTCGGCCTCGGACAGCGTCAGCCCCAGCGCCGCCTTAACGATGTGCTCGCGCCCCTGCTCGTCAAGCTCGATCTTGATGTTCGGATTGTCCGCGACCTGCGCGATGATACCGTCAAGCTGAGCGCCGAGCTCCTCCAGGCCTGGGAGCTTGTAGTCAATGACCGTGAAGTCCTTCTCCAGGTGGTCGGGGATCTTGAGCACCGGCGAGACGATGACCAGGGTCTTGTAGCTGGCCTTCAGGGCGTGCGCGACATCGCGCAGCTTGCGCTCCACGACCGGGTCGTCCAGGAAAGGGTCGAAGTCGAGAAGCGCGAAGAGCGCGGAGTCATCCGATTCCATCACGAAGTCGAGCGCCCTCAGGGGGTCCGTAGTTGACGGATCGCTCTGCCCCTCACCGGTCTCAATGAAGCCTCGGGTAATCGCCCAGGTGAAGAGCTTCTTCTCCTGTCGCTTTGCGATCTCCGCGAGCGTCTTCTCGACCCGGTCCTCCTCCCAGGAGACGACGTAGAGAATCGAATAGCGCGAGCGGATCAGCACGTCCATCTGTTCCTGCGCCGTCGCCATCTCAGCCACTCCTTCCCCCTCACGCCCCGCGGAGTCGGTGCGACGTAGACCGTAGCTGCTGCCATTATTATACACCAGCGGGGCCGTTCCTACCAGTTCCGTCGTTCGTGGCCCAGGAGCATCGGTTTTAGAGTAAGTTGGCTTGTGAGTGTAGGGCGGGGACCTGTTTGTCCCCCGTAGCCTTGGCGAAGGGGGGTGCCCCGCCCATCGGAGGCCCCTGTGCGCCCTTACAACAGCCGCGCGGGATGGCGGCTAGCAAAGCCGTGCCGTGCGGAGGGCAGGACTTCAGTCCTGCCGGGCGTTGCCGTT
>JALGVE010000043.1 GCA_029820045.1 Candidatus Zipacnadia bacterium
CCTCCGTACGCTATCGCTTTGTTAGCAGACCTGCGCCCTGACGGCTGCCTCGGTACCCGCCCGCTCAGACCCTGGCAATACCCAGCCTTACTACTCACAAGCCGACTTACTCTAGAACCGATGCTCCTGCCGTGCGGCCAGGACCATTGAGAGTCGGGCTGGAAAGCCCGACCTACGCGGGCCGGGAAACGTTGGAGCGGCCCGGCTTCAGCCCGGCCCAGCGCGCTCACCTTTACCGCTCACAAGCCCGCCTACTCCAAGACCTATGCTCCTGCCCGTGCGGCGATTGCGCTTGACAGCCGGAACTGCGATGCGTAAAATGCCGCCATATAACAATAAGCGAATACTATGATAGCTGAACGCCCTGAGAAGCTTATGCGGGGCAGCGTAGCCGGAGGAACCGCTGATGTCGCCGGAACAGGAAGAGCATTACGAGGTCATTGCGGACGGGCTCAAAGCAGTGGCGCACCCCTGTCGGATGTGCATCCTGAGGACTATCGCCACCGGGGAGTTCTGTGTCTCGGACCTGCAGGAGATTCTGCATTGCAGCCAGGCGAATGTCTCGCAGCACCTTGGGGTCATGCACGACCGAGGCCTCATCGTTCGCAAGCGCCACGGGAACAGGACCTGCTACTTCCTGCGCGACCACCGCGTCCTAGATCTGCTTGACATGGCCGAGAAGTTGTTCGCGCCCGGAGGGGACAAAGAGGGAAGCGCATAGGAGGGTTCGCTCAACGCCACCTGAGGAAGGGGCAAAGCACAAGTGAGCGCAAGGATCCTCGAAGGTCGTTCCATCGCTGCTGAGATGAAGGAGGAGCTTTCGGCGCAAGTCGCCGAGCTGGAGCGGGGGCCCACCCTGGTTGCACTGCTGGTCGGAGACGATCCCGGAGCCCGCGCCTACTCCAAGATGCAGGCAAAGGCCTGCGGCGAGGTGGGAATCAACTACGAGCTGCGCCAGTTCGACCCCAGCCTGAGCGAGGACGAGCTCCGCGCCATCATCGCAGAGCTGAACGCCGACGATGCGGTGAACGGTATCATTCTGCAGATGCCCGTGCCAGAGCACATTAATGGTCGCGAGATGCAGGTATCCCTGGCCCCGGAAAAGGACGTGGACGGGGTGCACCCGGTCAACCTGGGGCTGCTCTCAGGCGGCCAGCCATCGTTGGCGCCGTGCACCGCACAGGCGGTTGTCAGGCTGGTGGAGGCCTCGGGCGTGGAAGTGCGCGGGGCCGAGGCAGTAATCGTAGGGCGATCAGTCATCGTGGGCAAGCCCACGGCCATCTTGCTGCTGGACCGTGGCGCCACGACCACTATCTGCCGCAGCACCAGCCGCGACCTGGGCTTCCACACCCGGCGCGCGGACATCCTGGTGGCGGCGATAGGCAGGGCCGAGATGATCCACGGCGCGGATATAATGCCGGGGGCGCTGGTCGTGGACGTCGGCATGAATGAATCGCGCGACCCGGAGACCGGTAAGTTCAAGATGGTCGGCGACGTGGTCTTTGAGGAGGCAAAGGAGGTCGCCGGCATCATTACACCCGTCCCCGGTGGCGTGGGGCCGCTGACTGTGGTTATGCTGCTGCGGAACACGCTTGAGGCAACGAGAAGGCAGCGGGAAGCTGCAACACGGAAGCTGGTGGATGCGCCCGGGACGGGCGCGTAGGGCGCAGGGCCTTGGGGATGCAGCGGACCTAAAACAGACCGCCCGCCACCGGCCTGAAGCCAGCGGCGGGTGATCCGTTTCGCGAGCGGCTGATGGGTGGTGTTCGCGTACTACGTGCCAGCCGCGTGCTGCCCCCCGGTCGCGGGTTGAGTCCTCGCGGCCACGCTTTCCATTGTTATGCCGGTGAGCTTGCGGGTGCGCTGCAACTCCGTTGCCTCCACGGTGTTCTTGAGCAGCATGACAACCGTCAGAGGTCCGACTCCCCCCGGCACCGGCGTGATGATGCCAGCGACCTCCTTTGCCTCCTCAAAGACCACGTCGCCGACCATCTTGCTCTTGCCGGTCTCAGGGTCCTTGACTCGGTTCATGCCCACGTCTATGACCAACGCCCCGGGCTTGATCTGTTCGCCGCTAATCAGGCCGGCCTTGCCGACAGCAACAACCAGTATGTCGGCCCGCCGGGTGTGAAAGGGCACGTCCTTGGTCGCGATGTGGCAAACGGTTGTGCTTGCGAACTTGTCAAGCAGCAGCAGGGCTGTCGGCTTGCCGACGATCTCGGAATGACCTACGACTACCGCTTCGGCTCCCTCAATGTCGACACCCGAGGCCTCCACCAGCGCCATTACGGCCTGCGCCGTGCACGGTACCAAGGTGCGGTCGCCCTGCACCGCGCTGCCCAGGTTCGCCGGGTGCACACCATCTGCGTCTTTGATGGGGTCTATTGCGGATTGCAGTTCGCGGGCATCCATCTGCTCGGGCACCGGCATGAGCAGGATGATGCCATTCACCGACTCGTCCTCGTTGAGTTGCTCGATGGCCTCCAGCATCTCCATCTCGCTGAGCTCCTCGGAGAACTCGCGCAACTCGTAGGTGATCCCTGTCTCCTCACACGCCTTCGCCTGCGTCTTCGCGTAGGCTCGGGCCCCTGGATTGTCGCCCACCAACACGGCGACCAGCTTCGGCGGCTCCCCGCCCATCTGCTCCAGGCGCCCCTTCAGGTCTGCGTTGATTCGGTCGGCGATCGGGCCGCCTTTCAGGATCTTGGCACTCATGGTTACATCACCGTCCCCTTCCAGTCTGACGCCTCTTGATCATACGCTCGCTCGCGAAACCCCGCCCTCCTGCACACGTTGCCGTACTCGCTTGGGTGTCTTTGGGGGTAGGGCATGTGGCCGTTATGACTAACAACACACTGCGCATCGTTCGCGGCTGGTAACTCGCCCCTCGAGTCATTCCGGAGGTCTTACTCTGGTGAGATTGTGGCATATTTCACAAAGTTTGTCAACCCACTTTGCCGCATTGCAGGAGCATCGGTTTTGCGAGGCAGGCTCGGGCTGTGGTGCCCGTAGTCCCCCGTAGCCTTGGCGAAGGGGGGTGCCCCCCCCCCGCCTGGGGCGCGCCACAGGTGCGCGCCCTACACACGACAACGGCGCCCGCGGTGCCGCCGAGGCGCGATCGGCGCGGCACCCCCGCCGAGGGCGACGAGCGGCAGGGCTAGAAACGATGCTCCTGGCCGCATTGCGTAGCCTGGATTCCCTTAGTCGGTGACCACAGATACCGTGCCTTGCCAGACATCGTCGGATACCTCACGAACCTTGTCCAGGTGGGCCTCGGTCTCGGCTCGTGCGGTACTGATGAACTCCTCGTCCTTCAGATAAGCCAGGTTGACCTCAACATTGAGCCAGGCGCACTCGCAGGCGGCCTCCGTCAGCTTGGCCGCGACGCCGACATCGCTAACGAGGTTGGTGTTGCCCTTCTCCAGGAGCGCGGGAAGATGCTTCACCAGAGCCGCGCACTGCTCCGCAAGCTGCATGGGCACCGCGGCGGCGGCCTTCAGGGCTTCCTGGATGGCGGCGGCACGGGCAGCCTTTTCCTCGTCCGTTCCCCTTGGCATCCCGTAGGCTTCCCCGACGCCGCCGTATGCCGTGACGTCCTCATCCACGAGCCGCGCCATCTCTCGGCGGATCGCGTCAATGGCGTCCAGGTGGCCCTGGACCTCCTCCTCTACCTCGGCATACTTCTTGTTGCCGACCGTAAAGCTGGCGACCATCTGGGCCGACGCGGCGCCCAGCGCCGCAGCCAGAGCCGCCGCGCTGCCTCCGCCCGGAGCCGACAGCTTGCCAGCGAGCTTGTCAAGGTACTCCTGCACCTGGTGACGAATCATGGGAGCATCAGCCATGGCTCAACCTCGCTGTCCGTGGCGCCTTGAGCTTACCCGCGTTGTCGGGCCCGCCTTCGCCAAGGCTACGGCGGACAGGCCTGGAAGCTGAAAGCGCGGGACAGCGCGCTTTCCCCTGCGCCTGCCGGAAACCGGCAGGCGCAGGCCGACCTACACCACCGCGTGAAGCGGGGGTCAGAACAGCCCGACGGTCTTGCCCTCGTCGTCAATGTCCACGTCAACGGCCGCCGGCCGCGTGGGCAGGCCAGGCATAGTGCTGATAGCGCCGCATATCGGGTAGAGGAAGCCCGCGCCTGCCGAGGGCCGAATGTCCTCTATCGGCACGGTGAACCCGGTGGGCCGGCCTTTCAGGTTCGGGTCATGGCTAAGCGACAGGTGGGTCTTCGCCATGCAGATGGGCAGATTGCCCAGGCCCTGCTCCTCAAACTGCTTGATCTTCCGCTCCGCGATGGGCGAGAAGTCGCAGCCGTCGGCCCCGTATATCCTGGTCGAGATGGTCTCGATCTTCTCCTTGATGGACGCCTCCAGCGGGTAGAGGAACTTGAAGTCGCTCTCCCGCTCGCAGGCCGCGACCACCGCCTCGGCCAGCTCCACGCCGCCCGCCCCACCCTGGGCCCAGACGTTCGTCTCCACCGCTGCATCCGCCCCGGCGGCTTCAGCGGCCTCGCCGATGGCCGCGACTTCGGCGTCGGTGTCGGTTGGGAAGCGGTTGATAGCAACGATCACCGGCAGCCCGAAGCCCTTGATGTTCTCGATGTGCTTGACCAGGTTAGGCGCACCGTCAATCACAGCCTGAACGTTCTCCTTCTCGAACTCCTCCTGCGGAGGCTTGGTGCCGGGCCTGAAGGTGAAGGCGCCGCCGTGCAGTTGCAGGGCGCGCACAGTCGCAACGATGACAACGGCCGAGGGCTGCATGTTACCGACGCGGCACTTAATGTCCAGGAACTTCTCCGCGCCGCAGTCCGCGCCGAAGCCGGCTTCGGTGGTCACGTAGTCGGCCAGCTTGAGGGCGATCTTGTCGGCGAGGATGGAGTTGGTGCCCACCGCGATGTTGGCGAACGGGCCCGCGTGCACGAAGGCCGCCTTGCCGTCAAGCGCCTGCACCAGGTTGGGCTTGATGGCGTCCTTCATCAGCACGGTCATGGCGCCGGCCGCCTTGAGGTCCTCGGCAGTCACCGGATTGCCGTCCGTGTCGAAGGCGACCTGGATGCGGCCCAGTCGCTCGCGGATGTCCTGCAGGCCGCTGGTAAGCGCCAGGATGGCCATGACCTCCGAGGCCACCGTGATGTCGAACTGCGTCTCGCGCGGCACACCCCCACGCTTGCCGCCAAGCCCCACCACCACGCTGCGTAGTGCCACGTCGTTCATGTCAATGACGCGGTTCCAAGAGATAGAGTAGGGGTCAATGTTGAGGGGGTTCTTGTGCCAGAGACTGCCGCCTATCATTGCGGCCAGCAGGTTGGTGGCAGCCCCGACAGCGTGGATATCGCCGGTGAAGTGCAGGTTGATGTCTTCCATGGGCACTACCTGCGCATGGCCGCCGCCGCAGGCGCCGCCCTTGATGCCGAAGGTCGGTCCCATCGAGGGCTCGCGGAGAGTCACGATGACGTTCTTGCCGATGTGCCGCATCGCCTGCGCAAGGCCGATGTTGGTGACGGTCTTGCCCTCCCCCAGCGGCGTAGGGGTGATGGCGGTCACCAGAATGAGCTTGCCGTCCGGCACTCCCGCCAGTCGGTCGAGCAGTTCCAGCTTCACCTTGGCCTTGTAGTCGCCGTAAAGCTCAAGCTCCTCTCTGAGTATCCCGATCTCCTCGGCCACCTCAACGATGGGGCGCATCTGTGCCTGTTGCGCTATCTCGAGGTCACTCAGCATCACGTATTTCACCTCTGCCTTCTCTTGGCTGATAGTGGTCCGTGGTCCTGGCACTTGCGTCTGCGAGTTGAGACTAGTCGCACGTGGACGCTTCAAACACCGCCTGCGTGAGTGCTGGCAGGTCAACGTGCTCGCGCACAAGCTCCTTACCCATCGCGATCTTCTCGACGTCGGTCGGCAGCATCTTAGCTACCAGGTCGGAGATCTCGGAGGCCACCTGGTAGGTCCCTGCGTCTATCGCGATCACCGGCGTATGACTACCCGCGATGATTCTCAGCACGCTCTGATGGGGCAGTATCCCGGAGGTCAGGCAGATGCCGATGTCGCCACCGACCTCCGGCGACAACTCTTCGCAGCTCACCGCGGCCAGGATCAAGTCGTCCCGGTCACCCGGGACGATTGCCAGCACGCCGGGATGCAGCGAATACAGCAGGCGGTGCGCCGGTTCGGCGCCGATGATGCACTTGCTGATGCTGCGGTCGAGGTACTCCTCCCCGTGAATGACTTTGGCCCCCATCTCCGCCACGACCTGCTGCATGGTCAGTTCCGTGAGCATGGGTGCGTAAGGAATCACTCCGAACAGCCGCGCTCGATGCTCCGCGAGCCATTGCCCGAGCAGCGGCTCCAACTCGTCCACCTTCGCGGGCAGGAACTTGTTGGCGATCACGCCGATAACACAGCGGCCTTCAGCGTCGAACTGCGTGCGGTTGAGCGCGAACTCGTCTATCGGGCGGCCCAGCCCGCCGCCAGTGACGATCACGGGAGCGCTGTCCAGCAGACTCGCGACCTTCGCGTTGCTGAGTCCGAGGACAGAACCCACCCCGGCGTGTCCGGTGCCCTCCACGACTACCAGGTCCGCGCCATCAGAGACGCGGGCGAAGCCCGCCAGGATCCTGTCCACGAGGGGCTCCCGCGATTTTCCCTGGCGGACGAAGTCCGTGGTAAAACCCGAGGGTATCGTGATGGGATTCGCGTCTTGCGGCTCGCAGGGCATGTCGTAGACGCTCTTGATGAGCACGACGTCCTCATCAACCTCGATGTCACCCATCTGCACCGCACGCTGGCCGATCGGCTTCATGTACCGTACTTCCATCCCCTGTTCGCGCAACGCACTCACCAGGCCCAGTGACACCAGGGTCTTCCCGCTGTGCTGACCCGTCCCAGCTATGTAGACGCTTCGGCACCGTTTCTCGGCCACGTTTCTCACCGGCCTCTGCCCATCTCGCTCAACGCGAGCCCACGACTTTCATGTAGCGATGGTCCCGGAGAGCACCTTCTCCTCAACCAAGCCCCTTATGACGCTCAGGACCGGGTTGTCGGCCGGAAGCTCCCGTAGCGGCTCGCCTACCGCATCGCGTCGCATGATCTCCTCGTCTTCGGGCAACTCCAGGGCTTGCCCCAAGCCGGCCTGCGCGAGCACCTCGCGCACGGCCTCGGGCGCGTGCCCTCGCACTCGGTTGACTATCGCCTGGGTGTCCCTCACCTTCGTCCCAAGCTCCGCCGTGAGTTCCATGACCCTGACCAGGGTCTGCGCGCCGCGCACCGTTGGATCCGTCACCACCACCAGCAGGTCCAAGTCCCGCGTAGTCCGACGGCTCAGGTGCTCCATCCCCGCCTCGCAATCCATCACCGTGTAAGGGTAGCTGTCCGTGAGCCGGTCCATCGCCAGGCGCAGGACGTGATTCGCCGCGCAGTAGCAGCCGGGTCCCTCCGGCCGTCCCATCGCCAGTAAGTCAAAGCCGTGCGCCTCCAGCAGCGCCATGCGGACCTGGTAGTCGAAGTACTCTGAGGTGCTCATCCCCGCTGGAATGCCCTCGCGGTCTGCGGTCGCTAGTTCACGGATCTCGCCCACGGTATCGAGAGCCTGCACGCCCAGCGCCGCATCGAAATTCAGGTTCGGGTCAGCGTCCACGGCTAGAATCGGCGTCGCCTGTGCGTCCAGGAGCGCGCGCACGATCAGCGCGCCGACTGCGGTCTTGCCTACCCCCCCCTTGCCGGTAACAGCTATCGAATAGGACATCACTCCAGCACCTCTACGATCTCCTCGATCTCCTCACGCAGGCACGCCCCATCCTCTCCAGCAAACACATCGTCCTGCGCCAGATCCTGGTACTCCGAGATCATCCGCACCTCACGGATGTCGTGAAGCTCCGCCCTGATCCGCTCCGCATCCTCCTCGGACCGGACGCGATTGCCGACATAACGCAGGTCCTCAAAGTGAATGTCGTGCGCGAGGCCGATCATGCGCCGCACCGTGCGCAGCGCGGGGGCAGTCGCGTCGGTGACGATGAGCAGTGTGTCCAGCGCCATGGCGGTCCCGCGCCCCAGGTGCTCCAGGCCAGCCTCCATATCCACGATGATATGAACCGGCAGGTCAACCAACTCGCGCAGGATGGCCTTGAGCGTCGCGTTCTCCGGACACGCGCAGCCCGCGCCGCCCTGCACGATGCTGCCCATCACCATCAGCCGCAGCGACTTTTCACGCAGGCTGTACTCGTCAATGAGGTCCGCAACCTCCGGCGTCAGGGAGTACACTGCGCCCGAGGCGCTCACTCCCGCGCGCTCGCGCAGTAGCTCCGTCATCTCCGAGACCGGCTGCACCGCCTCGACCAGCCTGGAGTCCATCCCCAGCGCGTAGCCAAGGCAGTTGTTGGAGTCCGCGTCAACAGCAAGGACCTCCTCGCCACGGTCGGCCAGCACCCGGCAGATCCCCGCTGCGGTGGTTGTCTTGCCGATGCCCCCCTTGCCCGCTACCGCTATCTTCATCTCAGGTTGCTTTCTTGAACGCCTGGGCGGAGGCAAACTCTGCAAGGTGAAGCGACAGGTGCATGAGCGTGTCGTTGATCGTCGGGTCCATGTTCATGGTAGCCATGCACGGCCGGCTGTGATGCAGGACCCGGGTCCTCTGAACGATCGCCTCCTCAGTGGCCTCGGTCCCGGGCAGCCGCTCGGCCACCCACCGGGTCAGACCACACGGCGCCGACCTTACCACGTGAGCCTCCTTGACCACCCCACCCTCGATCTCAAACTCAAACTCGGGCACCCCAGCCTCGTATTGCTCCCCGAACATCCTGATGATCGGCGTGCGGGGTTGCAGGTGACAGAAGGGCTTCGGGAACTCGCACTCTATCCCTTTCTCCTTGCAGGCCTCCGAGACCTGATTAATCAGCCCGGCGTGCACCCAGGAGGGGTCCTCCTGGGGGACCAAGAGCGCGACGCCGCCCCGCTCCGCCATCAGATGGGGCAGCTCCAGCAGCAGATTCGCGTGCAGCTCGATGGCGATGACGACGGTGTTGCTGCCCGCTTCCTCAGGTATGAACTCGCGGGCGTCATCAACGATCAGCGGCAGACGATCAGGAAGGCGAAAGGCCTCGACCGGGTCACCTGCCATCTCACTGAGATACTCGCGTACTAACTCCTGGAAGTGCCCACCTGTATGCAGAACCTCGACTCGTATCAAACTCACTTGCGATACGCCTTCAGGAAGTCGTCTGCGTAGACGGCGCGGTTCATCAGTACCTCAGCAGCGATCATGGCGTCCATCAACTCTTCATCCAACACATCCACGATGGCCGCCGACAAGCCGCGCGCGAGGCACATGACCAAGTAGGTCCGGTTCAGCAGCGAGCGGAACTGTGCGCCCTGCGAGACGTTGCTCAGGCCGATGACGCTCTTCGGCGGCGGATCGGCCAGCATGGACACTTGAGAGATGACCTCCAGCACCCTGGGCGGTGTGTCCTGAAGGGCGTTGACGGGGAGGATGACCGCGTCAACATAGAGCTTGTCAGTCGGAATGCCGTGTTCCATCGCAGCGGTCAGCAGCTTGAGGGCGACCTCCATGCGGCCCTCCGCAGTACCCGGCACGCCCTCCTCGTCAATGGTCAGGCCGATGATAGAGCAGCCGTGCTCGGCGGCCAACAGCATCATGGCGTTGAGCTTCTCCGCCTCGCCGGTGGTGGAGTTGATGATCGCCTCGTTCTCGCAGACCTCCAAGCCGGCCCTCACCACGTCCACGTTGGTGCTGTCTATCGCCAGCGGCAGGTCACTAACCTCCTGGACGCTCTCGACCAGCCAGCGCATGGCCGCCTCTCGGTCCTCTGCGGCTGGCCCCACGTTGAGGTCAAGGACATCCGCCCCGGCTTCCTCCTGGCGCTTCGCCATGTCCTGGATCACCGAGGCGTCCTGCTCCTTGATGGCCTTCCCTATGGCCTTGAACATGCCATTGATGCGTTCGCCGATCGCTTCCATCTGTCGCCCTCCCTCTACAGCAGCTCTGTGTTGCCGGAGCCGTCTTCTCAGGCCTTCAGCATCTCCATGACGGCAATCCGACGGGTGCCCGCGGCCCCCTCAGAAGCCGTTGCCGCTCGTGAACAGGTCTTCGGTCGCCTGGCGCACCAGCTTGACCGCCTCGGGGTGCCACATGACCAGGATGTCGGTACCCGCGTTCAGGAAGGTCAGCGCAGTCGCCGCCTCCCACAGAATGCTCCTGGGTACCTGCGGCCCCCACTCGGGCGCCTCCTCCTCGGGCAGTCGCGCCTCCTTGACCTTCCATGCCTCCGAGCCGACTACGGACAGCATGGGGGCGCTGAGCATCTTGTCTCCGCCCAGCCCCGCCAGGCGCGTGCGTTCCAGAATCGAGAAGGCGTACTCGATCCCGTAGCCAAGGCCTCCGGTCACCTCGTACAGAACGATGTTCTCGGGCTTGACGCCCACGTCACTGAGCAGGATGGACACCTGCTTCTGGATGTTGATATCCAGCGGCGACTCATTGAGCACTACGTGCTTGTCGGCCAGCGCGCAGGCGGCAATGGTCTTGTAGTTGTCTTCCTCCGCCGAGGCAAGGATCACCCGCTCGCCAGCAGCCGCCTGGCTTACGATCGGCCACATCTCGTTGTCCTTGTCGTAGTTGCCACAGCCCCAGATGATGAGAGGGACGCCGACCGCCTCCAGCACGGCCTTGACATGCTCCGCCAGCTCGTCAGGCGATGCGTTGGTCTCATCCGGGTCCGCGCTCACCAGCCGCAGGCATATCATGTCGGCCCCGTACTCCTCCACGCACTTCTGCGCCCAGGCGGCCGGGTCGCCGTAGACGTCCGAGAATGCCTCAACGAGGGGCTCAGGCCAGCCTTCGGGCTGTTCGTCGAGGACTTCCATCGCGATGATGGGCCGCGGTGTCTCTCCTTCGAATGCCAGGAAGGGCAGGGTCGCTGCTCCGCCTATGGTGATCGCTCGCTCTCGGGTGCCACCATCCTGCTCGGTGGCCCCGATGGTGACCTGGGTGATGCTGGCGCGCCAATTCTCCACAGGCATCTCAAAGCTCATGGGTGTTTCGCTCCCTGTTCTTGTCGGGCTGGAAGCCCGACCTACCGGTGACTACGCCGTTTGTCGTTCGCCGTTCCCCATTGCCTATTGCCCACTCTTCGCCATCAAGGAGGGGAACCGCGCGATGTCGGTGTGTGGAATGAACATGCTTGCGACAAACTCCTCAGTGAAGCTCGGCTCATCGCCCAACTCCAGGTAGGTCATGCCCTCGGCGATGTCAACGAGGCGTCTGCGCGCCTCGCGGGAGAGCAAGGCCAGATACGCTCCCGCCAGCGAGGTATTGCCGACGAACTCGATGCGCTCGCGCGGGAGGTCCGGCAGCATGCCGATGGCTACGGCCGTGTCCACGTTGAGGTAGTTGCCGAACGCCCCCGCGAGGTAAAGGTGCTCTACGTCCTCCGGTCGCAGGCCGATCTGCTGCAGCAGGACAGTGATCCCCGCATGGACCGCTGCCTTGGAGCGGATGAGATTCTCAATGTCCGTCTGCTTGATGCACAACTCGCGCGGCGCGCCCTGTTCACCCTCCCGCACCAGCACGAACTCTGGTCCCGCGGCGCTCTCACGCACGCGGGAGGACGAGAACTTGAGGTTGATCCGCCCACCCCGGTCTAGCGCGCCGGCCCTGGACAGGCTGGCCATGGCCTCCACCAGGCCGGTCCCGCAGATGCCCAGTGGCTGCTGGTCCGCGATAACGCTCAGCCGCGCCTCGTCGGCCTCCGGGTCATAGTCATACCCCCCGATGGCGCCGGGGCCGGCGAAGGTCGCACACTCGATCCCGACGCCCTCGAAGGCCGGCCCCGCTGAACATGAGGCGCAAGTCAACCAGTCCCGATTGCCGAGCACCATCTCGCCGTTGGTACCGATGTCCACAAGCAGTGAGATGTCCTCGCTGTCCGTCATTCCCGTGGCCAGCACGCCGGCGCTGATGTCTCCGCCCACGAAGCCAGCGACGGCCGGTGAGATCGAGACCGGCGCCTCCGGGTGAATCTCAAGCCCGACCTCCCGGGCCGCGAGCACTGGCGGTAGCGCCGCGGGCGGAATGTGCGGGCTTCGGCGAATCGGCCTGGCATCAATGCCCAGCAGGAAGTTCACCATCGTCGCGTTTCCTGCGATGGACGCCCCGATGACATCTTCGGCCTCGACGTTCTCTTCCTCTCGCAGTTCGCCGAGGAGCAGGTTGAGGTTATCGAGTATCGCCTCGCGGAGCTGCTCCAGACCCTCGGGGTGCTCCTGCGACCAGACGATGCGGTTGATGACGTCGTCGCCGTAGCGTATCTGGGCGTTTCTGGTGCTGACAGCGCGGCCTTCTCCGGTCTGCAGGTTCACAGCTTGCACGACCACCGTGCTTGTGCCCACGTCAATCGCCAGCCCGTAGGCTGATCGTGCCGGAGGCGACGCCAGGTCAATGATGTGCTCCACGGTTCTGAAGTCGCCGGCAGTGGCAACTATCGTGAAGTCGCCGTCGCGCAGCAACGATGGAAGCTCACGGAGGCACTCGAGCGTGATAGTCAGCGGGGTACAGTCCGGGCAGGCACGGACCACGTCACGCTGGAGGCGTTCGAAGTCGGGCTCAGTGTCAGTCCCCGTCGGGGGCGGCACCTCGATCTCGATGCGCCGCGCCAGCGGCCCGGGCAACTCCATGCTGAGGAACTGCTCAGCGACCGTCTCCGGCAGTTGCGCCTCCGACAGCGCCGGAATCTCGCCGACCGCCGTCAGCTCCGGCACCCGAACGACGGCATCGCTCGCCACCAGCGCCTGGCAGGCAAGCACCCCACCGTCTGCGGCCTGCATCTCCTCCTCGGAGCCCAGAGGCTGCACGGACCCGCTCTCAAGCTCCACGCGGCACGTCCCGCAGATGCCCTGGCCGCCGCAGTCCGCGCGTAGCCTTATCTCTGCCCGCGCCGCGACGTCCAACAGGCGCTCGCCGTCCTCGGCACTCACTTCCTTGCCGCCCGGCTCAAAGCGTATGGTTCGTTGTGACATCTCTGACTCAACTCGGTTCCCGAGCAACCGGTCATCGGGCTACTTGAAGCCCTGCTCGTTGTAGAAGGAGGGAATGCCTGAGGACTCCTCCGGCCCCACGGTCACCTTCCAGCCGGACTCCTCCTCGAGCTTGCCGCTGAGCACCGCCACCCCACCAGGAAGCACCAGGTTGCGGTGGGACACCTTGTCCTCTATGCCGCACTCGTTGACCACCTTGGCGATGATCTCGCCAGTGAAAGCCTCGTTGGCCCAGGCGGTCAGGACGGAGGTGCCCTCCGTGTCCACCACGACAATCCAGGTCGGGACCTTGGTCGCGGAGACGTCGCCCTCGACCAGGAAGTAGGTAAGCGAGAAGTTGGTGGTAACCAGCACCGGGGACTCCTCGGTCGGCTCGCCAACCTCGTAGACGCCCTGGTCAATCTGCGGCGGCTTCTGCGGGTCGGTGTAGATGTTCAGCCGCTCGGTGACTAGCGGCAGCACCAAGGTTGGGTCCTCGAAGTCCACGGCCACGATCCCCGCGTACTTAGCGATGCAGTTGATCGCCTGCAGAACCTTCATCTCGGTGGTCTCGGCGTCTGTGAAGCAGATGGTGGGGAAGCTCAGCGGCTTGAACTTCTGGTTGAGCGCGGCCCGGCGTATGATCGTCTGCTGCTGCACGGTGTCCCCCATGGTCTTCGGCTGCCCATCCAGGACGATGTCCTCGAGGCCAGCGTCCATGGCCCTCTCGCTCAGTTCCGCCAGCGCCTCCAGCCCGTCAGCCTTCACCGCCAGGGGGCAGGAATGCTGCTTCGCCAGGTGGGCCATGTCATCGAGGTTATCGGCGGTGGCGGCGTAGATGAGCGGCTTGCCATCACCGACGTGCTCAAGGGCCGCCTTCATTGCCTCAGTGTCCTCGCTCAGCAGGGCCAGCGGCAGGCCACCGGCCTCCGCAACGGTCTTGGCGGCCTCGGCAAAGCTGCCGTCGCCGGCGTCACGCACCGCGAGCAAGTCGAGGCCGATCATGTTGCCTACGCGCTCGAACTCCAACTCGCCGAGTTGCTTTGCCTTCTCCGCCAACTCCTCGGTGGGGAGATCGCTGTCCAGCGTCATCGCCAGCCCGCAGGGGTGGTGGAACTTCTCATCATGGCGGAAGAGCACGGTCTCGCCGCCGACCTCGACGGCCTTGTCGCCAGTGCCGATGGTGACAGTCGCCATCGGCGGCGCCGAGGCGTCGGATAGCGCGGCTGCGGCCTCCTCCGTCACATGAGGGCAATCCTCCAGGGAGGCCTGTCCCTGCGCTAGCTTCATCGCGAAGGCCAAACAGGTCGGCACCCCGCAATCTCCACAGTTAGTCTTAGGTAGCAGTTGGTAGATCTCAATAGCAGTCGGCACGCTCTTTACCTCCTGATGCCGGCGAACGCGCCCCGAGGACGGGCAGCACCTGTCCGCCAACCAGGCGGCGTCAGGATTCCGTCGAGGCCATGCGGGTCGTCGTTCGCCGTTACCGTTTGCTGTTCCGCCTTCGCTCGGAGGACGCTTCGCGGCCTCACGGAGTTACGGGGGACAAGCCATTCGCTGCCGTTTCCGGCTTCGCGCCTCTCGCTTCGCGCCTCTAAAACAGCGGGTCCATGGTCAGCGCCGGATGGCCAACACTCGTCAGGTACTCCAGGAGCGTCGCAGAGTCCTCGGCGTCCTCCTCCGTGGCTATCTGATCGTACAGATCGGGGACCCCTTCCTCCTTGCACCGCTCTCTGAGCTCATCGCCGAGGTCATCCTTGAGCTCCTTGGGCATCCAGATCATGCGCGGCAGGCCTCCGTCGCCGTAGATGAACTTGCGGCTGAGCACGTACCTGCGCCCAACCCCAAGGAAGCCAGGTGTCTGATGGCCGCCCCCGACGCTGCCTGCCAGCGTTGAGAAGGGCATGCCACACGGGGTCATGCCTGAGTACTCGCGGTTGACTATCATGAACCCGTTGGCCTCGGGGATAACCGCCATGATGCACTCGAAACAACCGCAGGAGGTCATGGGGTTGACCATCACCGAGTAGAGGTTGACCTTCTCGATGCTCCGGTTGGAATACTGATAGGTGAACTCGTTGACGTTCTTCCACTGCCCCATGACCGGGTCAATGCACTCGCCCTTTTCCACCGGCTGGTTCGGCCCGGTAGGGCTGATTTCGTAGGCAGCCTTGCAGTCCAGCCAACTGTAGGCCCCGCACAGTCCCAGCCGCTCGGGACTCACTATGCACACGTGGTTCGGCGCGTACGACTGACAAAGCGTGCAGGAGTAGAAGGTGTCCACGTCCTCGTCCCTCATGCCCGCGATGCGCATATCGCGCGCATGGTAGGCCTCGCGAGCTCGCGGCAGTATCTCGGCTATGAGGTCAGGGTCAGTAGTGACGGTTATCTGGACTTTGTCAGCGATGGCCCCGAACTCGTTCTTGAACTGAGCGTAGAGGACGTTCCCATAGTGCTCGAGCCGCCACCCGGCCTCGTAAGCCTCCTTGGACACGCGCAGCCAAGCGAGGTCGCGCTGGCCCATGTGAAAGACGCCATGGGCATAGTTGATATACTCATGCACGCGGCGCTCAAAGATGGGCTCGAAGTCCTCCTGCATCTTCCGGCCGGCGACCTCAAGGAAGATGCCGAAGTCGTGCGCCGAGCCCTGTTCAAAGGTATCCAGGTCTGGCCCGGTGACCATGATCTTGCCGTCCTCCACCTCATCCATGTCGCGCATGGCCACGTATTCGAACGCCTTCGCATGCCTGCCCCCTAACTCCACCTGCATGTCGTCCCGCCGGATTACCTCTCCCTCAAACGCCGCAGCCACCGGCACCGGCACGTCAATGTCCGTCACGGTGACCTTCACGCCGCGCACGTCAATGCACCTGGGCACGATCTGGTCATGGTCAAGTTCGTGCACGAGTTCCTCGTACGTGCACACGCCGCTGGGGCGGATCTCCGGGATCGGCGTGTCGGCAATGACCGGGAAGCCCATCTCAATTGCGCCGGCGCCGCTCGCGAACTTCAGGTCGTCAATCTCGCCCAGGCCCAAGCCGAAGGCGAAGATATGCGCGCGCGTGTAGTCCAGGCACTCCCTCCACTCCCCGGCCTTATGGCCGCCGAAGGTCAGCGCACCGCGAATCGCCCAGTTCAGCACGTAGATGATGGACTCAGTGTCCGGCCCCACCGGCACGACATATATGTCCCAGCCCTGCTTGGGGTCTGCGATGATGGCGTCGTTGAGCACCCCGCCCTCCAGGAGTTGGTCGCGGGCGGTGATGCCATCCACGTTGCCGATGAGGAACACGAGGATATTGCGCTTCTGCAGCTCACGCACCACTTGCACCGCGGTGTCAACGTCGGGCGCCGCGCCCACGACCGCCGCGAAGCCGGGCATGCGCCCGTCCACGAGCTGGATGCCCAGCGTGCGCAGGATGGTGTCGGAGATGAAGCCGTGCCAGCCCTCCAGCGGCTCGCTGCCCTCCAGGTAGCAGAGCGCCTTGTCAACCTCCTCGGCCAGCAGTGTAGCTATGCCGCTGTCGAGCGTCGAGGGGAGGTACGGCAGCCACAGCTCGTCGGACGGCTCCTCATGCAGGAGGTCCTTGGTGTAGTCCATGATCTCCTGCGCATCGGCCAGGGTCTTGACCTCGGCGCCCAGGAGCGCGTTCGCCATGGGCAGGTAGAACGCCGTCTCTGGGAAGCCTATCTCCTGATCAGGGCCGTGTTGCTCGAGGGCCTCCTGGAGGTGCTTCTCGGCACGCCCATAGATGTCATGTGAGCCTCGTACTGCCGCTGCTGCTACTGGCTTCGACATACTCGGTAAGCCTCCTGACTGTCAACTGGGTCACGGACCCCCGACGGTATCTGCTTAGGTCTTCGCTGCTGCCTTCACCTTCACTGTCAGCGCGCCGGTCGGGCACGCCTCCACGCACGCCGGCCCCAGCCCCTGCTCCTGCCTCTCGATGCACAGGTCGCACTTCACTACTGCCGGGGCATCCTCGCCCTTGTCTACTACGAAGATCGCATCAAAGGGACAGGCCTCCACGCACTGCAGGCACCCCGTGCACTTATCCTCGTCCAGCAGTACCAGCCCCGTCTCCTCGTCCCGCGTCAGCGCGCCGGTCGGGCACGCCTCCACACATGCCGGCTTGGGGCAGTGCACGCACCGAATCGCCTTGTTCTCACCCTTTTTGCCGATAACTATTCGGACCCTTGGTGTGGGCGCCGGGGCCTCCACCGCCGCACTCAGCAATTCCTTGGACTGCGAGTGCGCCACGACACACGCCATTTCACACGCCCGACACGCCAGGCACATTTCGGCATTGAGGACTATGTTCATCTTCTCCATCGATCAGCTCTCCCCGGCTGCTGGGTGATGCTGCTGGCCTCAGCCCGCCGCTACCTCCACGGGTTCGTACATCATCGGCCCGAGCTTGAGGGCCTCGCGCCTCTCGTTGATATGATCAATCATCAGGTGCGCCGCGGCGACGGGGTCGCTCTCGAAGGCCCACTTCCCACCCACGATCTCCCCGACGTCCTCGAGTATGTACTGATGCAAGTCAGGCGCGCCGAGTGTCGGCATCGTCCGGTCGAAGACCGTGAACACCCCCGAGGCCACGAAGTACCAGCCGATGGACACGGCCTTCTCGGACATCCACTCAGGCGCCGCGCCGGCTGCCGGCAGGTCGGAGAGGTCCTCCCCCAGGCCGCCCTCTTTGACCATCTGCGTGGCGGCCATCAGTATCCGGCTGTTGTCCACGCAGGAGCCCAGGTGCAGCACCGGCGGCGTGCCGACTGCCTCGCAGATCTCCTGGAGGCCCTTGCCGGCCACTTTGAAGGCGGCTTCCGGCGTCATCATCCCATCGCGCGCCGCCGCCAGGGCGGAGCAGCCCGTGGTGAGCACCAGGACATCGTTGCGAATGAGTTCCTTTATCATCTCGACGTGGTTGTAGCCCTCGCGCACCTTCGGGTTCTCACAGCCGACGACCCCGGCGACCCCGCGCAGACGGCCCGCGATGACACCGTCGTTCAAGGGCCGGTACGAGGGGTGGAAACGGCCTCCCAGCATCTCGAAGACATACTCGGCGGTGAATCCCGCGATCAGGTCCGTCTGGTCGTCAGGTATGTGTACCTTGCTCGCGTCCCGCTGCTTGTAGGCCTCGATGCCCGTGTGCACAAGTTCACGTGCGATCTCCAACGCCCGGTCCTCATGGAACTCGATGTGATGCGCGCCGCGCACCTTGCCCTTCGGCGAAGTGGTTGTGAGTTCCGTGTGGAAGAAGGTATCACACAACTCAACGAGCGCTGGCATCCAGCACTGCACATCCACGATCATCGCATCCACCGCGCCCGTCATCACGCCCAGCTCTTGCTGGAGGAAGCTCCCTGCCGCCGGAATGCCCTGCCGCATCAGTATCTCGTTGGCAGTGCAGCACATCCCCACGAGATTAATGCCCTTCGCGCCGGCCGCCTTGGCCTCCTCGATCAGCTCGTCCTCGCGGACGGCCTCGACGATCATCTCCGAGAGCGCCGGTTCGTGCCCGTGCACGACGATGTTGACCTTGTCGGCCTCCAGCACACCGAGGTTCGTCTTCCCCCTTATCGGCGTAGGGCCGCCGAACAGGATGTCCTGCAGGTCCGTTGCCAGCATGGAGCCGCCCCAGCCGTCGCTGAGTGCCGCTCGCAGGCCCTGCTTCATGAGGTTCTCGTAGTCGGCGTCTACGCCTATGTGGGTGCGGTGCATTATCTCGACGATCTCGCGGTCCACGCCCCGAGGCATGATGCCGGCCTCCCGCCATCGCTCGATCCGGGCCTCGGGCGCCTGGAGGGCCGAGAGCAGTTCGCCCTCCTGTTGGCCGAACTGCCCCAACGCGGTCTCGGCCACCTCCCTGGCGATCTGCAGCTTGTCCTTCCCCTCGGTCTCCACCTGGAGGTACTTTGCCACCTCGTGCAACTTGATTTCGTCCTTGATCTCATAATCGCTGTCGGGATTGGAGGCAGCATCGAGCAAGGCATTGGCCACGTCTCTGCCGTGGTCCGAGTGCGCTGCCGCCCCTCCTGCGATCATGCGAATCAGGTTGCGCGCCGCAATCGTGTTGGCGTCAGCCCCGCACACCCCACGCTGCGGACCGTCGCCGAAGGGGTCTATGCGGCAAGGTCCCATCGAGCAGTTGCGACAGCATATCCCCAGCTCGCCGAAGCCACACTGGGGCTGCATCGCCTCCAGGCGGTCCCACGCTGTCTCCATGCCGCCCGATGCCGCTACCTCCAGCATTTCCTGGCTTGCTGCGTTCGCGGCCTTGTCCTTGGGCTCAGCCATCTACGTCAACTCCTTGCTACGCCACTCCTGCAATGCTTGCCACCCACCCCACGTGGTGGTATCACGACGCTACTTCCGAGGTTCTCGGTGAACGTACACGAAAGCGTCCGTCCAGAGGCGAACGACGGCCCCAGCGACGGACGCCGCAGTTAACATGTGCAAGGGACTAATAACCACTCGGATGTGCTCGCTTCTCAAACCAGCGAAGCTTGCTTACTGTTGATAGACCCACCGGTGCCATAACGACTGCGGACGACGGACTTTCCAGCTAACTCGCTTGAGGCTTAGTACCATGCTTGACGCCAGCGCCTCATTAGGTTTTCAGCATAACCTAATCGCTGAGCTGTATCCGTACATCCCGCAACTGGATAGATATTGTGGATTATATCACAAACTCCTCCCCCGCGCAAGCTGTTATCAGTTGCAGGCAGGAGCATCGTTTTTAGCTGGCTGACGGGCGTGCAAGCTTCTTTTCGGTGTAGGGCGTCCCGCCCATCGGGCGGGATGCCGGGCCGGGGCCGTATGGACGCGCCCATGGAGGGCCGGGGCACCTCCGCGACCCAGCGCGCGGGAGACGCAATGTGAGCGCCGTACGGAGGGCGGGGCTTCAGCCCCGCCAGGCAGAGACGCCTCAGAACGGCAACGTCCGGCAGGACTGA
>JALGVE010000155.1 GCA_029820045.1 Candidatus Zipacnadia bacterium
CGCAGCCTGGGGCGCCGAAGCCTCGGCGAAGCAGGCTCCTGGTCACACTCCAGGAGCATCGGTTTTGGAGCTGGGCGCGGCGCAGGTCCGCGCCCTACACGGGCCGGGCTGAAGTCCGGCCCCTCCATACGACAACGATATTCCCCACAGTAGGCCGGGTTTGCCGACCGCCACGGACAGCCTGCCATTCGGCGCGGCTTCAGAGCCATCGGAGAAGCTCGCGCCACCCCGGGGACCCTCCCCTTTTTCGCTGCTTGTCCGCCGTAGCCTTGGCGGAGGTAGATCGTCTGCGAAAAGGCCGACTGTCCGCCTGTTGCGGCCCCTTCACACTTGCACAGCCCCAGCTGGCTAAAACCGATGCTCCTGCTCACGCCGGCGCATCTCCCCAGTCCGGCACCTTCATGAGCTCCCCGTCGCGCAGCGCCGACTCATGCGCCATCACCCCCGGCGCCAGGTACCGCACCGCCTCCCAGGCGTTCACCCTCGGCATTCGCTCCTTCACGCACGAGTCCACGAACTCGTGCACCAGGTACGAGTGTGACCCCCCATGCCCGCCCTTATCCGCCGCCAACGCCTCCGGCAGCGGCTCCCCCACCTCGGAGAGGTCCAGCGCCTCCCAGCCCTCTGTCGTTATCCACTTCGCGCCGGAGACATCGTTCTCGAACGAGCCCTTGGTCCCGTAGATACGGAAGCCCTCGCGCCCGCGGTGCCCCACGCGCCGGAACTCGCAGATGCGCGCCATCGCCCCGTTGCTCATCCGATACAGGGCCACCTCGTTGCTGAAGACGTTGCCGTAGATGGTGTCCTCCCGGAACCAGTCATCGTTCGGGTAGACGTATCCGAGCGCGGAGACCTCCGTCATGTGCGCGCCCATTACGGAGATGACGCCGGAGGTCGAGTGCGTTGGATAGTGCATGGGTATGTGCCCGCTCTTGTCGCGGCTCCACTGCTTGCCCCACCGGTTCTTGGCAACGTCGTAGAGGCCGTGCGACATGTCGTGCAGGTACTCGCCCTCGCCGTAGACGAACTCCCCGAAGTCGCCCGCCGCGGCGCGCTGGCGGCAGTACATGGTCTCTTGGCGGAAGAACGTCGTCTCCCCCATCATGTATATCTGCCCGGTGCGCTGCACGGTCTCGATGAGCTTGTCGCACCAGTCAAGAACCTCCTGGCCGCTCCCGCTCGCCGACATCGTCACCGGCACGGCGGAGTAGGCGTGCTTGCCCGCCTCCAGGGCCTGGATGACCTGGGGTGCGTGCAGCCAGGGCTGGGTGATGATCATGAGCGCGTCTATGTCGCTCTTACAGATGTCATCCAGGGTGCTGTAGGTCTCCTCTATCTCGTGCGCCTTAGCCTGCTCCGCCAGCCGCTCTGCGTTCATGTCACAGAGCGCGACGCGCCCTACCTCGGGGTGCGCCTTCACGGGCTTGATGAAGTTCCTCCCGAACATCCCGACGCCCACGATCCCGACGCTTATGCTCATTGCCTATCACACTCTCCCGGGTCTCTCAGTCGTTAGCAGGGGCGGGGCTTCAGCTCCGCTCACTGTTCAGGCCATTCCTCGCGCACTCGCCCTTGTCCTCCGCGTCCCACGCGTAGGTCGGACTTCCCAGCCCGACTCCCTCCCGTTATCGTGGCACAGGCGCCCCCGCCTGTGCGCCGTTCGCGGTCGAGGATAGGACTGACGAGTCGGGCAAGGATGCCCGACCTACGAGGGGCAAACGAGGCCCTCTGCCTGTCGCTAGTACTCGCTTGCGTAGCAAAGCGTTAGGTCGCACAACGGCATCCGTATGGTGGAGGGCCGCCTGAGCGCGTCTGTCGTGCGCGCAGACGCCGCGTCTGCGCGAGACGCGCGAAGTCGGCCCGCCGTGTGCACGAGGGGCCGAGTTCGGCCCTTCGGGCCTCACGCGGCCCTCCAAACGACTCGCAGCGGCGAAAGCGATATTCCGCGGAACTACGCGAGCAGGTACTAGCCGTTTCCCGTCTCCCGCTTCCCGCCTCTCGCCTCCGCCGTTAGCCCGCGGCCTCGTGAAAAAACTCACGATTCCTGCCACGAGCAGGAGGTCTCCTCGCACCGCGCCCCGAATTGACTTCGGTCGCGCATCGCTCACAGTGCCAGGCCTCACGTGGGCAATGCGCGTCATCCAAGGATAACACCCGGAAAGGAAGACCACGATGCACGCGACCATTCAGAAGCCTTTGGAGCAAATCCTCGAGTACATCGGCGACGAGAAGGTCTTCGTTGTCGGCTGCGGCAACTGCGCGGAGAAGTGTCGCTCCGGTGGGCAACAGGAGGTCGAGGAGATGGTGACCCGCCTCCGCGCCGAGGGCGTCACCGTCACTGGCGGCGGAGCCACTGCCAGCGCATCGTCCCTGTGTAAGCTTAGTACCTGCAAGCAGCTCCTCAATGTGGACCACAAGGAGGAGGCGGAGGCTGCCGACTCCTTCCTCGTCCTCGCCTGCGGCCAGGGCATTCACACCGTCATTGACGCCACCGAGGGCGGCCTGGTGCACCCGGGCTGTGACACCATCTTCGGCGGCGAGACGACCACTGACGACTTCATCACTGAGTACTGCCAGCTCTGCGGGCAGTGCATCGTCGAGGACTACGGCGGCCTTTGCCCCCTGACCTTGTGCCCCAAGGGCTTGCTCAACGGCCCTTGTGGCGGCGCCGTGGATGGCAAGTGCGAGGTCTACCCTGAGCGTGACTGCGGCTGGGAACTGATCTATCAGAGACTCAGGGACATCGGCCGCCTTGACCTGTTGATGAAGTACCACGAGCCGAAGAACTGGCAACTGCAGAGCAGGCCACGCAACCTTACCTTAACCGAAGAGGGCGCGGAGTTCCGCCACGGCTCCGAGAGTGTATTCATTCCACGAGTCTAGGCCCGGGCCGAAGCCCAACACAAGACGGGAGGCCATGAGATGAAGCTGACGGAGCTTTTCGACCAAGGCGAGTTCGTCGTAACCGGCGAGGTAGGCCCGCCCAAGGGCGCCAGCGCCCAGGAGGTGCTGGAGGGCGCGCGCGTCATGAGAGACTACGTCGCCGCCGTCAACATCACTGACAATCAGAGCGCCGTCATGCGGCTGGGGTCCCTCGCCGTGGCGCGCCTGCTCAAGGAGGAGGACATCGAGCCGGTCTTCCAGATGACCTGCCGCGACCGCAATCGCATTGCCCTTCAGTCCGACCTGCTCTCCGCGGACGCCCTCGGCGTGGACAATGTCCTCATCATCACCGGCGATCACATGGCCCTGGGCGACCACCCGGAGGCTAAGCCAGTCTTCGACCTGGACTCGGTGAGCCTGCTGGCCGCCGCCCGCAGCCTCAACGAGGGTCACGACATGGCCGACATAGAGCTGGAGCAGCCCACTGACCTCTGTCTCGGCGCAGTCGTCGCTCCCGACTCCTACAACGTGGACTTGCAGCTTATCAAGATGGAGAAGAAGATTGAGGCCGGCGCTCAGTTCTTCCAGACTCAGGCCGTGTACGACCCCGAGACCTTCGGGCAGTTCATGGAGCGAGCCAGGGAGTTCGGCGTGCCGGTGATGGCGGGCATTGTGCCGGTCAAGTCGGCGGGCATGGCGAAGTTCATGAACGCTAACGTGGCGGGTGTGAACGTTCCGGACTGGATCATCGAGCGCATGGCTGACACGCCCAAGGAGGAGCGCAAGCAGGTCGCCGCCCAGATTACCGCCGACTTCATCCGCGACGTGAAGGACCTCTGCCAGGGCGCGCACATCATGCCCCAGGGTTGGGACGACCTGGTCCCCGAGGC
>JALGVE010000044.1 GCA_029820045.1 Candidatus Zipacnadia bacterium
GCCGTGCTTCCATGAGGAGATCGCGCTCGATGACGGGTGTCAGCGAGGTTAATCTGGTACTGGCGCTGAGCCTGCTGCTGACAGTGGGCTTCGCTCTGGCACGCCTGGCGAGGCTGGCGCATCTCCCCTCGGTCATGGGTTATCTGGTCGCGGGCATCGCCCTCGGTCCGTCGGGCTTCGACTTCATGGGGGATGCGCTGGCGGAGGGCCGGCTGGATGTATTCACCCACATAGCTCTGATGCTCGTGGCCTTCGGGATCGGTGAGCGCTTCGACCTCCAACAACTCAGGCCCTCCGCGCAGGCCCTCATTAGGGTGAGCGCTGGGGAATCCCTGGGGACGTTCCTGCTGGTTGGGCTGGGTGTGGGAGCGGCGGCATGGGCTGCGGGCGCTGGCGGGGCGAACGCGGGCTGGACGCTGTGGATTGCGGTGGCGTTGGTGTGCGCCTCCATCGCCGTTGCCACGGCGCCCGCGGCAACGATTGCGGTGATCCGGGAGCTGGATGCCTCCGGCCCGATATCGCGGCTAGTGCTTTCGAGCCTGGTGGTGAACAATGCCCTGAGCATCACACTGTTTGGGCTGACGGTTGCCGCAGCGAGGGCATTGCTGGGCACAAGCGGGGGGAGTGGCCTGTTGCTCGTGCTCTCGCCGCTGGTGGAGCCCCTGGGATCGCTGGGCCTGGGCGTAGTCGTTGGGCTTGTCATTGACGCCATCGTGCACAAGCTGGCGAAGCGCGCCGATGTGCTGATTGTCGCGCTGGCCGGGGTCTTCTTGTGTGGCGGGCTGGCGAGCTTCCTGGGCTTGTCATCGTTGCTCGCCGGTGTTGCGGCGGGATTCGCGGTCGTGAACCGGGACCGCCGTGATGTTCGCGCGTTCCGTGCGCTTAACGACTTCGAGCCCCCCCTCTATGGCATTTTCTTCGCCCTGGCCGGGGCGCAATTGCACTTGAGGGAGCTGGCGGCGTCCGGCGCGATAGGAGCGGCCTTCGTGGTCATGCGAGGTGTGGGCAAGTACCTGGGCGCGTGGTGGGGTGCGCGGGCGGCGGGGATGCCACGCAAGCTGGCGAGCTCCGTAGGTCTCGGTCTGCTGCCTCAGGCCGGTCTGGCGATCGGCCTGGCCTACCTGGTCCGCCAGGACGCCTCGCTGGAGGCCATCAGGAACATTGTCATAGAGGTCGTAGTAGCCAGCGTGGTTATCAACGAGTTGATCGGGCCGCCGCTGGTGCGCTTGATGGCTATCCGAGCGGGGGAACTCCCCGATGCTGACGAGGGTGGCCCCTCGTCCGCCTCGCACGGCCAGCTTGATGCGATTGACATCGTGCCCTGGACCTGGCCGAAGCTGGAGCCCGCCGCTCGTCCCAATGGATTCGTGCTCGCCTGCCTGAGCCACCCCGGAACCGCGCGGGCATTAACACGGATTGCCACCATGATTGGACACAGCTACGCCGCGGCGCCCCTGGCGGTTCACGTTGTCCGCGCGCACGGGATCGAGGACTTCTGGGATAGCGGGGCGGACCAGGAGACCGTGGCGCTGTTTCACGTGGCGGATGACGAGGCCAGGAGCCTGGGCTATGAGTTGAACACTGAGGTTGAGTTCGGGGAGGAGGTCTCGGAGGCGATCCTGCGCGTGGCCGAGATAGAGGAGGCGCAGGCGATTGTGCTTGGGCATCCGCTCGCGCGCCAGGCGCCGAGCTTTGGCCGGATCGTGGACGCGGTTGCGCGCGATGCGCTGTGCCCGGTGGTAGTCGTCAAGTTGGCGGGCGCGCTGCACACGGAGCGCATCCTGGTACCGGTGAGCACTCCGGAGGAGTTCGCCATCGTGCGCCCGGTGCTGTGTGCGCTCGCGGGCATCGAGGAACATCAGATAACGCTGCTCAGGTTGATGCCACCCGAGGTCAGCGTGAGTGAGATGGAGGAGAGCCTGGAGGACCTCAGCGGCTGGTACATGTGTGAGGGTGTGCCAGGGAAGGTGACATATCGCCCGATAGCGGCGGAATCACGCATGCATGAGATCATCCAGGCTGCCGGGGGACACGACATCGTCTTGATGCCGGCCACCTCTCGCACCGGTCTGCGGCGGGCGTTCTTCGGCTCGCTGGCGGAGGATGTCGCTCAGCGCTGCCGCAAGCCGATGCTGTTGGTGCGAGGCGGCATAGAGTCATACACCCACCACGATTTGTTATAAAAACAGAAAATAGGGACAGTCACCTATTTCCTGCGCGTCGGCACACCAAGTCTAGTCGTTACCTGGTACTGGGTGATTACGCCCTTTCTTAGGCCTGCCTACCGCCAAGGCCCGGAGTCGCCGTCCTAAGAGCGCCTCCAGACGGCTCACGAACTGCTCGGACCCCAGAGGCCGGCCCCGCGCCGTGTGCGTGCGCAGGTCTGATGCCTCCTGGGGCGGCTGACCTGCGGCCAGCATAGCTCTCCATTGCTCGGCCTCGGAGTGCTGCCGCCACCAGGCAAGGTCCAGCAGGCTGGTTGTATCGGGTTCTCCGACGTGGGCTGCGGCGCTGGACCACTCGTACTCCCACGGCTGAGTGACCAGCCCTGCCCGCACCGGATTCTGCTCCACATACAGCACCGCGCTGAGGGTGCGCGCCTCGTCCAACGGGCAGGAGTAGAAACGGTTCTGCCACAGGTGACCGGTGCGTCCATAGCGGTAGTTGAAGCGCTGGCTGTAGGTAAAGTGCGCTCGGCCGATGGCGCGGGCGAGTGAGTCCTCCTGAGCGGGAATCGCCACCAGGTGGACGTGGTTGGTCATGAGGCAGTAGGCAAGGATGGTGAGGTCGAAGCGCCTCGATTGCTTCCTGAGGAAGCGCAGATACGCGCTCCGGTCGTTGGGATCGAGGAAGACGTCCTGGCGGTTGTTGCCCCGCTGGGTAATGTGGTGCGGGATGTTGGGCACGACAACCCTTGCAAGGCGTGGCATAAAGGTATGATAGCTCATAGACCCATAAATGTCAATAAAAAGAAAATAGGGACAGTCACCTATTTTCCTGCCTAGATGTCGCCAGCAAAGCGTGCCCTGCGAGAAATAGGTGACTGTCCCTATTTTCTAAATATTGCCGGTTACTTCTAGGATATGGATGTCATTGGAGCGATTCGTGACTACGCGGGCACTGTTGATCATCGTGAAGTGTACCCAAAACTCAGTCACACCCTTAAACCGCGCGTCGTCGCTCAAGTCAAACTCCACGGTCCCCACATACCGCCCGCTGGCATCCTCCTTCCCAGCGGTAGTGTCGCTCACCAGCAGGTTCTTGCCATCCAGCGACACGCCTATCTCGTTGTGCGCAGCAAGCTGCTTGTGAGCATAACTCTTGATGGCAAGGTGAAGCTTCTTAAGCGGCTTCTCTGAGACGAACTTCCAGCGCAGGGCAGAGCGCACGATCCTGCCCTCGGCGCCACGCACGCTCAGGCGGCCGCGCTCCCACTCCAGGTCCTCTCCGCCCTCGATGTGTGCGAGGTGAAGGTAACGCTGGGCCTCGAAGTCATCGCGGTACTCGAAGTTCCCCCTCCGGTGGGTGGGCACGAGTTCGACCTGGCGGGCCGCGGGAGGCACACACTCGCCGCGGATCGCGAGGTCACTCATCCATGCGACCGGCCGGCCCGGTTCGCCTCCGCCAGCCTCCACCCTAAAGCGCACCCAGAAGTTGCGCCCGCTGAAGCCGTCCAGCGCCCGGCCGAGTTCCGTGTCTTGCCAGGTGTGCCCGTCGCCAGAGAAACTCACCCTCAAGCTCGCGCCCGCCCCCGGCTCAGGTTCAAAGGTCGCGGCCATCGAGGGATCGCGCATCTTGAACTCGCTGAAGAGGTGGTAGGTCAGTGAGGTGCGTGCGGGCGGCTGCGCGGAGGCAATCACCCCCAGCCTCTCCTTCTCGCCATCCCAGCGCAGCGACATGAAGCCGTTGATGGTCGCGTCGTCAATGAACTTCAGCCCCAGGAAGTCATCAGCGTACTCGAAACGGTTCGCCTCGTCGCCGGCGACCTCGACCGGCTGGCCCGGTGAGTAGTCCGCGCTTGGCAGCGGCAGCTCCGAGGTATCCGTCCCGTGGGCCATCTCGCGCGTGCGGAAAAACCAGCCGCGCCATCGCGCCATGCTCGGCTCGTCGGTCTTCATCCAGATGAACGGGCTGCCCTGGAGCGGGTCCACGCAGTAGAAGAACATCGGGATGTTGAACTCCCGGCAGACATCCACCTGGTCCTGGGAGGCCTCCCAGGGCTCGATTTCCGGGCTCGCGTTGATGCAGTTGATGACCGGCTTGCCTGTGACGAGGTATTTCATCAGGTACTTGCGGAAGGCCTGGGTCTGCCAGCGGTAAGGGTCAATGATCCAGCCATCGGCCTTCGCCTTGGCGTTGGGCACATCGTAGGGCGTGTACCACTGATAAACGGTCAAGCCCCACTTCTGCTTGACGTGGTCATAGAGGCGGTTCTGCACCTCCAGCCCGTTGTTCCAGACGATGTTCTCCTCGCTGAGGAACACGGCATCAATGACATCCAGGGGGAGGTGTGAGAGCAGTTCGTCGGTATTCTTGATATACTCCTCGATCGGCTTCGAGAGCTTCACGCGGTCGTACGTGTAGAGGCCGACGAGCACGAACTGCCCGCGATCATGCGCCTCGCGCACGAGCTTGGCGTAGCGCTCATACGTGGCTTCGTCCCTGGGCGCATAGAACTTGTAGACGGTGAAGTCGCAGCACTCGAAGTCGCGTCCGTAGATGCCCACCTTCGAGAAGTCGAGCTGCGCCGCCTCCGAGTGGCCCAGCAGCCCCGCGAGCAGACAGGCGACCAGCACAAGGCGACCGAACCTCATCAGGATCACAGGCTCCCTCCTATTGCGCTGCCCCATCCAGCGTGGCGCTCAGCAGTTCGCTGCGGAAAGTGGCGGAAAGTGGGGACAGTCACCTATTTCCCGTGTGCACGTCGTGCTCTGAGAGCCACCATCGTCGGCAAATAGGTGACTGTCCCCATTTTCCTATTGTGCTGCCTCATCCAGGGCGGCGCTCAGCACTTCGCTGTACACGCGGTTGTTGTCCGGGTTGTACGGAACCGTTCTACCGGCGCTGGAAGCATAGACCCAGACCCAGTCGTAGGCGTCGAAGAGCGTCTTGAACATCGGCTGGAAATCCGCGATGGTCTTGAGTTGCGGGTCATCCCCGGCCCTGTCCTTGATCCAGCTCGTCAGTATCTTGTAATCGTGATAGGGCGAGATGGTGCCGGCCAGGAAGAGATGATCCGGGAACTCCTCCAGCGCCCAGGCCATGTTGCGGTCGCGCTGCGCGATCTTCTCGCGCAGCGCCTCCGGAGTCGGGTTGTAGTACCCGACGCTGACCTCGCCGCCGCAGAGGAGCTTGCACGGAAGCTCGTGCGCCTTGGCGTACTTCAGGAAGCCCAGGTTGATGTGTCCGGGCGCAGGATGCACCTGCCCGTCATAGCCGCGCACCTGCTTCGGCCGGTCCAGCCGGGAAAAGAGCGTCCAGATGATGCACTCCGGGTATTCCTCCTCAACGATCTTCGCGAGGTCCGCGCCGACCGCCTCGCACTTCTCGATGACCTCTGCGAGGCTCTCGTTACGTCGCTGGGCAAGGTACTCCACGTTGTACGCCGGGTAGTTGTTGTAGGCCTCCTCATCAAGCACGATCCCCGGTGAGCCCCACTGCTTCGCAGCGCGGATGGCGATGCGCCACATCTTCATCATGTCGGCGCGCGCGCCGGTCTCGTTGTCCAGGTCGAGGATGGGGATTCGCTCGAAGTACTCCGGGTTGGGCGCGTTCCTGCCAGCGTGCCCGCGCGCGTCCTCCGGGCTGCCAATGAAGCGGTTGGCGAAGACCCAGGGCCAGAGGTCAATCTTGAGGGCCTCGCGCGCGAGCTTCAGTTGCGGCTCAAGCTCCTCGTAGTCGGGCACCGGCGCGGTGTCGTAGCCGCCCCAGAAGGGGATGGCGACCCCTGCGTAGGCAGAATCGTTGAGCACGCTGAGCGTCTCGGAGGTTGCATCGGTCAGGTGCGGCGAGTAGAAGGTTATCAGCGACAGGTAGGTGCGCTTGCCCGCTTCCATGCTGCGGAAGTACTGACTGCGACTATCACGCGGTTTGCCGCCAGCGTCGAGCAGCTCGACCTTCGCGTGGTGGCCGCCCGCTGGAACGGCCGCCAGGTCGAGGTCGAAACTATGATGCCTGTCGGTAAGGCGCCATCTGAACTGCGCCTCAGTCTTCCTGTCAGCGCCGCTGACGGTGCAGCGCACGCTGCTGTCCTCGGGCTGCCCTTCGATCTTCACCTCAACGCGCAGGCGTGTGCCCCGTGGGGCGGTCCGCGCGCTGACCGAGCAATCCTGGAAGACCGGCCAGTTGCGCCGCGCCAGGCGCATATCATCTATGTAGAAGTTGATGCGGTCACCGTCCTGCCACCAGGCCTCGGCGACGTAGAAGCTGAAACCGGTAACCTGGCCCCAGTCAAGGTCGGCGGCCAGCGGGACCGACATGAGCTGCCACTTACCTGGCTCGATGCCCGGGAGGGTGTACCAGTCTATGCCCTCCTCGGACTCCGCGCGGCGCGGCCCGCACCGCAGAGCGCGGCCCGTCGGTACTTGCGCCTCCGTCTCGGTGTAGAGCCAGAACACAACCCGGTCGTATCCTGACCAGTCCTGGGGCGGGTCGAAGTCGCGCGTCATCATCGGCCAGCCCTTGGGATACTTCTCGCCCTCTCGCGGAGTCCAGTTAACGTGAATCATGAAGGCCAGCGACTGTTTGCCCTGCCTGACGAACTCGTGGTTGGGGGCCACGGCCGCGTCCTTCTGCGTCAGGTCAGTGTTGGGGTCGCCCTTGATCCAGGGGCCGGTATCCTCGAAGTCATCGAGCGGCGCGTAAGTGAACTCCTCTTGCGCGAGGCTCAGGCTCGTCGCCAGCGCGCACAGGACGATTGCGGTCAGTCCGGCAAGTGCAAGCCGCTTCATGGTCTCATACCTCTCGTCGTGTTCTTCACGGTAGACGCGCACGGCCTCAGTCGCCGAAGACAAGTTCGCCGAACCGGTCAGGCTGCTCGAAGCTGCCGTAGGTGCACGACCAGCACTGATACTCCGCCGGCGAGCCGGGCTTCGCCTGGCGGGTGCGGTTGAAGTTGGCGAGCCAGCGGTCGCCGGGACCCGGCGGACGCTCGTAGTCAGCGAAGGGAACTGCTACCTCGGCGGTCCACTCGTTCTTACTGACGCGCGCTGCGGCCTCCGCGCGCCAGCCCCAACCCGGCTGCCCGCCACGCTCGACGCGGATCGTGCCGAGCGTGTTGACGATGTAGTGATCGTGCCCGCCGGGGATGCCATCGGCCTCGAGGTAGAACTCCAGGCAGTCGTCCATCCAGACCTTGCCATCCCTCTCGGTGACCTTCGCCACCAGGTGCTCCATGTCCGGCTCGGTGCAGCGGTATGCCACGTAGAGATGCGCGTCATCGTAGGTCAGATAGACGTCCGTCGGCGTGGGAACCGGGCGGCCATCCATGTTGAGCACGAAGCCGCTCAGCTTTGCCGCGTTCTGCCAGGCAACATCGTCGAGGGCGCCGTCGAGGGTAGGTGGGGTCTGCGTGCGGGGCGCGACGACGCGGGGCCGTACGTGAACGCTCGCCTCTCCGATCAGCGTGTAAGTCTCGGTAGTGAAGCTGGCGCTCACGGGGTACTGCTTGCCAGCAGCGCCCTCCGGTGGGGTGAGGTAGCAGCGAACCGCCCGCGACTTGCGGGCAGGCGCCTCGACGGCCCGTGCCCCCGGCTCCATCTGCCAGCCATCAGGCACGGCGAGCGTCAACTCACCGGATACGGGCCGCGACAGCGGGTTGGTCAGCGCCGCTATCACCGGGATGCTGAGCGGGCTGGGTGGTTCGAGGGCCTCGGTCCTCGTCAGCCGCAGGTCATCGAGTATCCAGGTGTACGTGGTGCGCCGGTCCTGCACCATCTCGTAGAGGTAGATGGATATGCCCGGGATATTCCAGCGCGGCGTCTTGCTCAGGTCCCACTCCAGGCGCTGCCACTGCCCGACGGGGACCTCCCGGCGCAAGGCGTGCTGGGTCCCCTGCTGGTCGTAGATGACAATGCAGATGGGCCGCTTCTTGATGCTTGGGTCCTCGTCGGTGACGTAGGCCCAGAGGCTGAGGCGGTCGTAGCCCGTCCAGTTGTTCGGCTCAAGAGCCTTCGCGGGCTCAGCCTGGGGGTAGTCCTCCTTGCCGTCGCCGTTGGTGGTGATGCGCACGCGGAGGGCGGCCCTGCCCTCCTTGACCATCTTGGTCTCAGGCTGGATGGCGCCTTCGACGGGCCGGTCGGGATGGTAGGTCCAGCCCGAGACGTCGTCCATCGAGGCGATCTGCAGCTCGCGGGGTTCTGCGGTGGACACGGGAAGCACATCCAGGCGCGGCTGCCGGTAGTTGACGTCCCAGGTGCGCGTCTTCGCGCGCTTGCCGACGCGAGCTAGCGCGGCAAGCGCCACCTTCGCCTCGGCCGAGGGCTTCATCCCGCGGATGGCGAAGTCCGCGCTCGTCGTGGCCGCCGGAGAGAGGCCCTCGAAGCTGACCTCGGCAGGCTCAACACCGATGACGCCCTGCGGCCCTGTCAGGGAGAGGCTGCCCGACAGCGGCTGGGAGGCCTTATTCGTGAAGGTCACCGTCGCGGTGATCTCGCCGCCGAGCTCCAACTCCGTGGCACCGCTGGAGACGGTCGGATGGGCGACCCGAACCGCCTCGGCAAGCTTGATCGGCTCATCCGCCGCCGCGCACCGGAGGTCCTTGAACGGTCGTCCCTCCAGGTCGGTGATGCACACCGAGTACGCGAAGGCCTGATGCCAGTTGTTGCAGACCTTGAGCATCAGCTTGTTCCAACCGGCCTCGAGGGCGACGCGCACGACGAACTCATCAGCGCTCAGGCCGGCCGTCACCTCGTCCACCACGACCACTTCGCCGTTGAGCCAGACCTTCGCCCGCCCGGTAGTCCCTACGTGGAGCGTGGCCCGGCGCGCGGAGGGAACATGCACCTGGGTGAGGCCGAAGGCGGCCACGCCCTCAGTATCATCGAATAACTCGGCCAACGGGATCGGCGCCAGCCCGCCCTTGGGCGCCTTGTAATGCCGCCAGGTAAGCTCCGTCCCACCCTCCTGATAGCTGGCTGTCAGCCTGTCATCGCGCTCAGGAGGATAGACTGTCGAGAGCCCCTCACAGCCCTGGTCGTCGAAGGCGCCGACCACCGCCCAGTCATGCAGGGAGCCGGCGGTGAGGTTGGCGTTGGCCTGCGCCTGCGGCGAGGGCGCCCCCTGCAAGGGGCGCACGGTTAGCCCGGCGACCTGCCAGGCAGTGCCGTTGCTGTAACACGGCCCGACCGCGTCGCCGTGGAAGGTCAGTTCGAGCCGTCCGCCCGTCGCCTGCGTGAGGAAGCTGCGCGTGCTGAAGACTCCGCCCCAGTGCTTTGCCCCCAGGAGCTTGGGGACGCCGTTGGCGTCCACCTCTGTGACGGCGCAGCGATAGTAAGCGCCGGGATCGCCCTCAATGAGGGTCACCTCGTAGTCGCCATCAGCGAGAGCGACCGCGAAGGTCGCCGGCTCTACGCCGCGGAGGTTGTCGCCATGCAGGAGATCGGGCTGGTCGCCGCCTCCGCTGCGCACCGGCGAAGTCGAAAGCCAGCCGAAGCCCCGCTCCTCGGACCACGCGGTGTCGGCGGCAACCTCGCTCCAACCCTCAGCGGCGCCAGCCTGGCCGAAGTCGAACTTGTGAGGGGCGTCGCTTTGCAGGCGCGCCTGGCGCTCCTGCACCTCGCGGGCTACATTCTCAGCAATGACCGCCGCGAGCTTCGTCTCGGCCTCGGTACGAAGCTTGTGCGCGCCCCAGAGGGCGTCAGAGTACCGACCGGCCCGCAGCAGCTTGGTGGCGTGAGCCGAAAGCCCGGCAATCTGCGGCGGCACGGGTTCGCGTCCCTCCAGCGCAACCGAGATGCGGTCAAGCGCGCGCCTGCCCTGGGCCAGCTCACAGGCGGCCTTCAGGGCGTCGCCACGATAGATGGTCAGCACCCCGAACTGCTCGATCTCAGGCACCTGTACGCGCGCACGACCGTCGTGAACCGTTACCTCGAGCTCCAACGGCTCCTCGGCCGGCCGCAGCAGCGTCGCGTGGTCGGCGGCAAGACCCCTGGGCAGCTTGACGCCCACGTAGAAATCGCGCGCGGCATGAGCCACGTCAGCCTTGAGGTCCACGTCGTAGTTGGTCAGATGCACCGCCAGGACTTGTCCCTCCGCGCACAGCCAGGGGTTGGTCCAGAGCAGCGCCGGGGCGTCGGTGCGTACCGTGATCCTGTCACCGAGCGCCTCCTGCACGATCTTCTCAAGCTGCTCGCGGGCGGCAGCGCGGTCGGCGCCACGCCAGGCTTCGATGAAGCTGTCGGGCAGCACCACGAAGCTACCCTTGCCGTAGACGACCCTCCCGTCCGTGGTCTCGCCGAGCACGTCGGCCAGCACCGGCGCCTCGCGCGGCTCGTAGTTCTCGTCGCGCGTGCCGGTGTCACCGGAGAGGATGACGGTGGCGCCGGCTCGCACCAGCCTCTTGAGCAACGCGGCGTGCGTGTCGCTCATGCAGTCGGCGGCGGGGACGATGATCACGCGGCGCCGCGCGAGGTGTTGAAGCTGCACGCTGTCATGGAAGAGATCGGGATGGCCCAGGATGATCGGCTCGTAGGCAACGTGCAGGTCCTCCATCATGCGGGCGAAGTAACTCATGTACTCCTGGTTCTTGACGCCCACGCGCAGGGAGGAGAAGCCGCGCCAGTAGTTGCTGGGGAAGCTCCAGACGAGGGCCACGTCCGCGAGCTGCTCCCGGCGCGTGAATAGCGGCCGGTACTCGGCGGCCAGCCCATAGTAGTCCTTGTTGACCTCATAGCGCGGGCTGGCAGTGTCGCCCAGCGACCAGAGGCCGACCAGGAAGCCGCCGTTGCTGAAGGCGTCGGCGAGCGCGACGCCCGTGGCCCACCTCTTGTCCGGGTAGTCGTGCTCGGGGTACTCGATGGTCCAGACGGGTTTGCGGAAGTCGCCAGCCGCGCGGCCGAGCTTGTAAAACAAGGCGCCGGTGGCGGTGGTGGTGTGACCGAACGGCGGCTGGGTGCAACCGCCCTCGATCCAGACAACGTCGGTCCACTGCGACTGCACCGTCGCGTAGGGCAGCGTCCCCCACGCGCCCCACTGATTGCCGTAGACGGCCGGCACCCGCGCGCCGGCCTCCAGCGCCTCCCGCTTGGCGGCGGTCGCGCAGTCCACCCAGGCCTGCATGTGCGAGAAGTACATGAAGCGGATGTACTCCCGCACCAGCCGGTCCTCCAGCAGTTCTTCCTTGGTTTTGTCTTTCAGCGCAGCGCTGAGGTACTCGCGCATCTGCACGTCAGCGACACGCTCGACGCCGAGCGTCTTCAGCTCGTCGGGCGTGAACCTGCCTCGCAGCCAGCGCTGGAACTGTCGGTTGGCCCAGTCGGAGAAGTTGCCGCCGCCCTTATTGAGTATCACGCCGATATTGTCCTGGGTCACGCTGTCGCCGAAGGGGGCGACGCGCGCCATCCCCTGCTTGACCACCTCGTGCCACTTGGGCGCCAGGTGGGTCATGAACTGCGCGCCACCGTATTGCTGGGGGCTGAAGTGCGCCACCGAGCCGTCGAGCTTGGTCGCGATGCCGTTGCCGGTGAAGAAGCGCCGCGCGTCCTCGCGTGAGAACTGCAGGGCTTCCTGATACTCGTACTCCTCCGGCGCGGAACAGCGAATCCCGCGATGGCGGAAGAACTTGGCGGTGTTCATGTCCATCCCGCAGTACCAGTCGAGCATGTCCAGGTCGAAGTCATTGAGCAGCTCCTGCCGGTGGTCCCGCGGGATGCGCGGCATGGCGATGACCGCGACGTCATTCACCCAGTCAACCAGCGCCGGGTCCCACAGCTCCGGAGGCATCTGTGCGCGCAGGCGCTGAACGCCCGTCTGTGCCCAGACAGAGGACGCGGCGAGCAATATACCGGCTATGACGAGCACTGTTCCTCTCATTCTGCCTCACCCTTGTGTCGTGGCGGGGGCTGCCCTCAATCCCCGCACCTTAGGGGGATGCCCGACCTACCGCACCCCGTAGACCCTTACCGCATTCCCGCCGAGCACCGCACGCTTTTCCTCCGCCGAGAAGCCCTCGATGTAATCCTGCACGATCCCCATCACCTGCTCGTAACTCCCGGCCACCGTGCACACCGGCCAGTCGGACCCGATCATCACGCGCTCGGCGCCGAAGGCCTCGAAGACCACATCCAGGTAGGGATGGAAGTCCTCGGGCTGCCACCTCTCCCAGTCGGCCTCGGTGACCATGTCCGAGGCCTTGCAGAAGACGTTGGCGTTCTCGGCCAGCCGTCCCATCTCCGTAGCCCAGGGTTCCATTATCCCGTCCTTGATGAAGGGCTTGGCGATATGATTGAGGACGAAGGGCTGCTCGGGAAAGCGCTCCACGAGCGCGCGGGCGTGGGGCAGATGGCGGGGCGTGATGAGAATGTCATACGGGATGCCGAAGTCGCCCAGCACACCGACGCCGCGCACGAAGTCCTCATTGAGCATGAAGCGGTCATCCGGCTCATCCTGGAGCACGTGACGAACGCCGCAAAAGCGCGGATGCTCCACGAACCGCCGAAGCTGCTCGCCGACCTCGGGGCTGCGCAGGTCCACCCAGCCGACCACGCCCTTGATGAGAGGGTATTCATCAGCAAGCTGGAGCAGCCACCGGGTCTCCTCCAGCGTCTGCCGCGCCTGAATGACGATGCTGCCCTCGAAGCCGATGGCCGCCTGCTCCCGGGCGAGGTCCTCCGGCAGGAAATCTCGTCGCAGCGCCGCCATGCGGTCGTTGATCCACGGGTACTCGTCAGCGTTGTATCGCCAGAAATGTTGGTGGCAGTCGAGGTTCATACGATCAGCTCCTCGTCCCAGACGCAGGTGGATTTGAGCGCGCGCCCCTCGCCGCGGTAGACCTCGTGGTAGAAGGCGATGGGGTCCTCGGCCAGGTCATCGAGCGGCAGCTCGCCTGTCAGCTCGTCCACCGGCAGGCGGCAAAGCAGCCGGATGGCCGCCTCCATGTGCTCCCGACGGAAGTTGATGGCCCCGAAGATGAGCTGGTTCTTGAACCCGAAGGGCATGGAGGCATAACTCACGACCGGCCCCAGGCTGAAGCTGGCGTAGATGCCATTGTTGTCGAGCAGGCCGTGCTTGAAGGCCACCTCGGCCTCGATGGCGTTGCCGGAGCAGCCGAAGAAGACGCGGGGACGCCCCCCCAGGATGCGGATGACCTCCTGTGCCGTGTCGGCCGGATCCTCGCGCACCTGAACGTAGTGGACGCCCTCCCAGTACTTGGCGAGAAAGGAATCCTTGACTCCGCCGGGCTCCGAGCGGCCAACGGTGACGATGTTGGCGTGAGGGTACTTCTCCTTGATGGCGATAGCGCCGAGGATACCCGTCCCGCCGAGGCCGTAGATGACCACGCGCGCAAAGCCGTCATGGATCGCGGTCTCGAAGGCCTGCCCTTGGTCGAGCCCGCGCGCGGCGTAGAGGCGCCAGTTGTGACCGACCAGCAGGTCCTCGACCCTCTCGCGCTGGAACATCATGCAGGACATCGGGTCCGAGAAGACGAGGCGCCGAGCTATCTGCCTGCTCAGCTTCTCTCCCTTCGGCAGGTGCTCTTCGGGAATCTGAAGCAGCATGTCCGGATGGTAGTAATCCTCGTGGCTCATCAGCCCGTCGGCCTGGTCGCAGCCGTACTCGAAGTAAGTCTCATCGCCCTCGAAGCGGCTGGGGTCGTAGGCGTCGCCGCCGCGTATCAGCACGATGGCGTAGCGCTGCTCGTCCGGGACCCAGACCACGCCCTCATGGCCGTTGATGAGCCGCTTCTGCTCGGGCGGGAACTTCGGAGCAAGCTCTCCGCGGCGGCCCATCTGCAGCAGTTCCCAGTCGGTGCCGCAGAAGCCGGTCATCACGGTGCGACACTTGACGCCCTTCCTGAGCGGCAGGCCGCGCCGCTCTCGCCGCGGCGGATTGATGAGATTGACCTCGCCGAAGCGTAGGGGCCGGTTGGGATCATTGACGAGGTATGTGCCCGTGGTCTTCATGGAGGGACCCTTCCCGAAGGCGGACTCTTCCGCCGACTGTCTACGCTGGACACGCCGCGCTGGACGAACTGCTGCGGCTAGGTTCTAAGATTGCAGGGGGGAATCCTGCACGGCGAGAGGAAAAGGCGGTCCGTACGGGCAAATGAGACCCGTAGCAAGGCCTGGGAGATCATGGACCGGGAGGCGGCGGACTGATGAGATTCACTGTGCTGCTACTGGCGCTCGCAGCATCCTGCACACTGGCGCAGGCGAAGACCGGACGCACCTACTACACCAAGGAGAAGGTGGCCGGCGCCCTCGAGAAGATAGAGAAGTACGACTGGGCCCGGGACCAACTCACTTCGGCCAAGGCCTCCTGCGAGTGGCTGCTGCTGATGTCGGACCAGGAGTTGTGGGACTTCGTGCCTCCGCCCGAGGCGTTGCGCGCGCTCAATGTCAGCTTCGGCCGGGGCTGTCCGGTGCACGGCAAGGAGGTCTTCCGCGAGGGCGGCCAGTATCCGTGGATCATGAGCCGCGAGAGGCCCTTCAAGGTCAAGTGTCCGGTGGGTGGGGAGGAATACCCGAGCAACGACTATGAACCGTGGAACCTCGAGAGCCTCACCGATGAGCCGGAGAGGGGACAGCCCATCGTTGACAAGGGCGCCGGGTGGGTGGATCAGAAGGGTGATCGCTACTTTTTCGTGGGCTACTACATCTTCTGGCAGCGGTGGCAGAGGGACGTGCTGCCGGCGGTGAGAAGCCTTGCGCAGGCGTATCTGCTGTCGGGCGAGCCGGTCTATGCACACAAGTGCGCGGTGCTGATGGCTCGCCGGACATATTCTACCATTGACGGGGAGGAGAGGCAGAGCGATGAAGCTGGCGAGACGGCTTGCGTTGCTGTTCGCCTTTGCGTGTCTCAGCGTGGCGTTCGCCCAGGATGATAGCCCACAAGACGAGCCCCTCACCCCTGAGCAGGTGCGGGCGGAGTTCGAGCGCCGCTACGATGCCTGGCGAGAGTCGCTAAGACAGATGCGAGTTGAGGAGTACCTGCCGCACGGCGATCCACTGCTGACGAAGGCGACTGCGCGCCCTTACTGGCAGATGATGGACCTGGGGCTTCCAGCACTGCCCTACATGATGCAGAAGATGGAGGCTGGCGACTGGTGGTTGGCGCGCGGCGTGTACGTCATAGCCAAGCGCCGTTTTCACAGGTCTGAATACAGCAATCCCGCCGATTATGGTGACGCACGTACCAAGAGTGACATGCTCCTCGCGTGGTGGCACAGGGGCGAGGAGGGGACCCAGAGACGCTTTGACGAGCTGTACGCCAAGTGGCGCGAGTTCAAGAGCCCGCAGCGCACGTTGCTGTGGACCGCGGAGGTCTACTTGTCCGACGATGACGGCCAGCTGTCGTCGCCGAGAGTCGGGATGGAGTTCACGCAGGCTGGGGAGGTCTACGACGCAATTGAGTGCCTCGGTATCGCCGCGCTGCCGCATATTGTGGAAACGCTCAAGCAGGGGCACACCGACCTCCTCGCCACCGCACTGGATTTGACGGACGGAGCCGGGGGCTTGGGAGAGCCCACAGCTCCGCCGAAGATCGAAGATTTCCTGCAGTGGTGGGAGGCAAACAAGCACCGATACGCCATCCCCTGGCTCGATGAAGAGGCCGCTCCCTGACGCCCAGCTTGGCTGTAGGCGAAAGAAGCGATGCCGACGGCTCGGAACCACTGCCCCTCGGCCGGATGCTCACACGGTTCAACCACGTGATTGTCACACGATCACGTGATCCAAGACGTCCCTCCACGCTTTGTCGCGTGCCGATTCGTGTCAGATTGTCACACGCTCGCCCCCAATGTTTCACGCGAAACATCCCTCACGTCTAGCTCAACAATCCAACCGAGCGCTACGAAAGCTGACTCGCTCGCGGCGTTGGCTATGATATCCAGCCCGTGTCCAGCCTTCGCGACGCCGCCATGTGGTACTACCGCGAAATGATGACCTGCTTCGACGGCATCTACTGGGACAACATCTAGATGGCCGCCAACCTGGCCACCGTCGCGGGCGGGCGCACGACGCTGCAATTCGGCGACGTCCTTTTCCTCGTCGGCATGGGCAAGGCCACCGAGGTGGACAACGAGGCGCACACCGTTGCGACCGACACGCAGCTTACCGGCTACGGGCGGGTTGACGGCGGCAAACACGCCGGCCGGTGGTTATACAACGAGAACAAGTCGGCGGGCTTCCGCATCGAGGCCTTCGGGGGCGGGAAGTTCGAGCTGGGGGGCGTCGAGGGTGATCTCGATGCCATCTTCGCTGACTTCGACGGGGATGGGAGGCGGCAGTTCTGGATCAGCGACATCGGCCCCGGTGATGACTTCCGCATCCCTGCCGTTACGTACGTCAAGCGCACGATGCCCAACGTGTACGAGGTGGGGATGATGACTGAGGTCAACCTGACGCTGCCCGAAAGCCAGGTCGCGCTGATCCGTCAGGATGCTCACTAGTACCTGCTCGCGTAGTTCTGCGGAATATGGCCCCGGCCGCTGGGCGGTGGCGCGCGTCGTTGGGAGGGGGGCGCGTGAGGCGCGAAGGGCCGAACTCGGCCCCTCGCGCACACGACGGGCCGACTTCGCGCGTCTCGCGCAGACGCGGCGTCTGCGCGCACGACAGACGCGCTCAGGCGGCCCCTCCATCATTCCGACGCCGTTGTGCGGCACCTCCATCATACTGGTCCACGCCGTCACCGGCGAGATAGTGAACCCCTAGCGCTGGGCGGTAGGCCGCGTAGTTCCGCGGAGTATCGTCCCGCCCGCTGGGCGGTGGCGCGCGTCGTTTGGAGGGGCCGCGTGAGGCGCGAAGGGCCGAACTCGGCCGCTCG
>JALGVE010000156.1 GCA_029820045.1 Candidatus Zipacnadia bacterium
CCGGAGTTGCGCCTCCCACCCAGGGCGGCGCCTGCCACCCGGGGCGGCGCCTGCCACCCGGGGCGGCGACATTCTTGTCGCCGTTCCCTTCTGCCCGACAGGAATGTCGAGCCCCCTCTCTTACCCCGACACGTATGTCGGGCCTCCGGCTAACCGGAGTTGCGCCTACCACCCAGGGCGGCGCCTGCCACCCGGGGCGGCGACATTCTTGTCGCCGTTCCCTTCTGCCCGACAGGAATGTCGGGCCTCCGGTGTCGGCCCTACCGCCCTAGCTCCTCCTGCATCTTCGCGTAGTCAGCCAAGAACCTCTCCAGCCCGATGTCGGTCAGCGGGTGCTGAAAGAGCTTCTCCAGCGTCGCGAAGGGCAGGGTGGCGATATGTGCTCCGCACATCAAGCCGCGAATCACGTGTGCAACCTGGCGCACGCTGGAGACGATGATCTCCGCGTTGAAGTAGTCGTAGTTGTGCAGCATCTGCGCCGTCTGCTCGACCACCAGCATCCCATCATGGCCAATGTCATCGAGGCGGCCGACGAAAGGCGAGATGTAGCTGGCGCCGGCCTTGGCCACCAGGAGAGCCTGGGGCACCGAGAAGACCAGCGTCGCGTTGACGCGTATGCCCTCCTTGGTGACCTTCGACATAGCCTTGATGCCCTCGGGGATGGTCGGGATCTTGACGACAACGTTGTCGGCCCAGGAGGCGCGCTCGCGGGCCTCCTCGATCATGCCCTCCGCGTCCGTGGCTAGGACCTCGGCACTGACCGGGCCATCCACCAGCTCGCAGATCTCCTCGATGGCCTCCCGCATCTCCCGCCCTTCGCGAGCGATGATGGTCGGGTTGGTGGTCACGCCATCGCACAGGCCCCAGTCAATCGCCTGCTTAATCTCGTCAATGTTCGCGGTGTCCAGGAAGAACTTCATCAGACATCACTCCCATCATTGATTGATCGCGCGTTGACGGCCGGCGCAGGTGAGGGCACCTGGCCGCACGCTGGTACTGGCTTGCATAGAGCCGCGCAATATGCGTTTCCACGAGGGAGGTCGTGTGGAGGGGCCGCGTGAGGCCCCGGCGAAGCCGGGCCGAACTCGGCCCGCTTGTCCCCAACGGCGGGCCGACTTCGGCTGTCCTGCTACGCAGGACCAGCCTCAGGCGGCCCTCCATCGTACAGACCCTAGTGCGCAATCTAACGCTCTATCGCACGAGCAAGTGCTAGTTCACGGCCTCCACGTCGCTGACCTCGGGTACCTCCTCGCGCAGCACGCGCCCGATGCCCATCGCCAGGGTTAGCTGCGCCATGGGGCAGCCCCGGCAGGCTCCTTGCAGGCGCACCTTAACTACGCCCTCCTCAGTCACCTCTACGAGTTCCACGTTGCCGCCGTCCGCTACCAGACTCGGGCGCACCTTCGCCAGGCTCGCCTCGACTTTCTCCTTCAAGCTCAGTTCCTTCGTTTCCTCTGCCATCCTATTCCTCCTGTGCCTGCTCTCCCCGGGGCGGACCGCAACGGGTCCGAAACGACCGGGAGCTGTGATTACTCCTTAACTACCTCCTCCACGCGCCAGCCCGCTGGTTGCCGCACGAACTCGAGCCTTTGTGTCTCCACGCCGTCCTCGTACTTCACCATTACCTCCACCCAGCCCTCCTCTGCTCCGGGGAGAACGCGCCCGTCGAGGATTCTTATCCCCCCGACGGTTCGGGCGTCCCACTGCGCCTCCGTAGCCGCTGCGGCCTGAGCCCCGGACGTGAGTCGCACTTCCCTTTGACGTGCGGTGGAGTAAAGGTGCCAGTGCGGATACGGGTCCTCCTTCGGCGAGGGGATCAGGCCGTACCACAGTTGCACGACATGCCATATCTTGCCCAGATGCGCGCGCGGATCCGGTGGGATCGCCATCACCGCCGAGCGGTTTTCCTGGGGAATACTAAGGACCATCTGCGGCCCCTTGGCCTGGACCCAGACTCCGAAGCTCTCCGCCACGAAGCGAAGCGGCACGAAGGTCCGGCCTTCTATCGTCTGCGGCGCCACGTCCAACTCATACCGCGCACCCGAGATCCTTGCCTCAGTGCTGCCGAGCCACAACTCCACCTGAGGCACTGCGCTTTCGCGCGCGTGGAAGGCCTTGATGTGACCGCCCTCGTAGACGACCTTCGCCCCCAGCCACTCGAAGATGGGCCTGATGGGCACCAGACAACGCCCCTCCAGGGTCACGGGCTGTACGTCGAAGAACAGCCCGGGCCCCTCATCAGCCGCTGGGGCCGCGAGGGCAATGGGGTAGGCTCCCAGCAACGCAGAGAGGACGAACCCGGCGGCTTGTGCTCTGCGCATTCCCGTGATCACTCCCAAGCGTGGACGATACCGCGGTGCGCGGTGTTCGGTAGTAAGGAACGACAGCCCCATTCGCTTTCGCCAAGGCTGCGGCAGGCAAGCCCCCGGTTCCTCTCCCTCGGAACACCAGCTTGGGAGAGGATGAACGACCGTCGCCTCAGGCGCTGGCAGCCAACTCGCCCCAGCGCTCTCCCTCGCGCTCGACCAGGAACTCAATGGTCTCATCGAAGCTGCGTACTCCGGCCGTAGTGCCGACGCCGGTAACGCAAGCAGCGCCGACGGCGTTGGCAAAGCGCCCCACGTCCTCCAGGTCCCAGCCGGCAAGCGTGCCGCGAATGAAGCCGGCAACGAAGGCGTCACCGGAACCGGTGCCGTCAACGACCTCAACCTCGTAGGCTGGCAGGCGAACCTCTTCATCGCCCCGCCGGATGTAGCAGCCCTCCTCGCCCAGCTTGAGCGCCACCGTATTGACACCGGCGTCAAGCAAGACCTGAGCGACCTTCTCGACCTCACTCTCCCCCGTGAGCTCGACGGCCTCCGCGAAGCTGGGAAGGAACATGTCGGTGTAGGGCAGGCACGGCGCGAGCAGCTCCATCCAGCGGCCCGTGGCATCCCAGACCGTGTCCATGCAGGTGGTCACACCCGCCTCCTGCGCCGCCTTGAGCACGCTTGCGGCCGGCTCGCCGTCGAAGCCGGGCATGACCAGCGCGCCAGCGAAGTCAAACACCTTCGCCGAAGCTATGAGGTCCATGTCAAGCTCTTCGGGGCGCACGGTGGCGTTGGCGCCGATGCAGTGAAGGAAGGTACGCTCGCCCTCGCCGTCAATCATCACCATGGTCGCGGAAGTGCCAGTATCCGTGTCCACGCCGATGCCGCTGATGTCAACCCCCTCGGCCTCAAGCTGTGAGGTGATGAAGCGTCCGAAGCCGTCATCCCCCACCTTGCCCATGGCGGCAGTCGCCACGCCGAGCTTGGTCAGCGATATGCCGGTGTTGGCTGCGCACCCGCCTACGCCCATGCCCATCTCCTCCACCAGCGACAGCCGTCCACGCTCCGGCCATTCATTGATGGGCTTACCCCACACGTCAGCGACCAGAATGCCTAGACAGACTACCTCGGTCATTGCCGAACGTACCCTTTCGGAAGCTCACTCGACTCGTTGCACAAGGTGGCTTCGTAATAGCTATTCGCGTCAGTCGCCCGGCAGTCCTTCTTCGCCATGCTTGCGGAGCACATCGCGGGTGCGCTCAATCTGCCGGGCGAGGCTCTCACGCCACTGCATGAGGCGCTCCGGATCGTGGTTGTACGACCGCACGTTCTTGATGACGCGGTAATCAAGCTTGAGCAGCCAGGAGTTCTCGCGATAGAGCCTGGTGTACTTCTGCGCGCCGTG
>JALGVE010000045.1 GCA_029820045.1 Candidatus Zipacnadia bacterium
CCTCCATGGGGCGCGTCCATACGGCACCGGCCCGGCATCCCGCCCGATGGGCGGGACGCCCTACACCGAAAAGAAGCTTGCACGCCCGTCAGCCAGCTAAAAACGATGCTCCTGTGGCAGGGGGCAGGAGCATCGGTCTTGGAGTTGGGCATGGCGCAGGTCCACGCCCTACACGGGCCGGGCTGCCACCTTCGCCAAGGCTTCGGCGGCCAGGAAAGCCCGGCCCCTCCATGCGACAACGATGTTCGCCACCGCGATAGCGACGAACGCCCTGGTCTTTCCGGCGCAGGATTCCGCCGAAGCGGGAGGAACTGAGCCGTGCCGAGCCCTTAGCTGCGCTGCCAACACACGCATCAATCGGGAGGTTCTCGGGAATGAATCCTGCTCGCACGTGCGTGGCGATACTGACGCTGCTTGTGCTCTCGGGCACCGCATACTCGCAGCCGTGGCCCCGGATCGAGCGCCCCGCCGAGGGCGTGACTGTTCTCTACGATGACTTCGGCACCTGGGGCGGGCCCTCCATGGGTACCTCGCACCAGGTCAAGCCTGACTACCAGGTGCGTAAGAGTATTGACCTGTCAGGGGTGCCCAAGGGTGCGCTGGCGGCCGCGAAGGAGGCGCGCCTGTCCGTTTTCTTCGCCTGTCAGGACTACTCGTGGAACACCGCCGGCGTCGAGTGGAACGGCCTGGACGAGAGCTTCGAGCTTTACGTCAACGGTCACGTGCACACCTACCGCACGGCTGACATACCCTATGCGCGCGCGGGCAAGGAGGACAAGCTGCAGTGGAGGTGGCACGACTTCATCATCCCCGTCGAAGAGTTGGCGCCGGGCAAGAACGTCTTTCTCTTCAAGAAGGCCGACAGCGACAAGCCCCCGCTTGAGGACTACATTTACGTCGGCATTGACAATACCGCGAGTCATGGCAACAGCGAGATGAGCGAGGACGGCGGCAATGCCTGGAGCAGCGAGAAGCTGAACGCGATTGACGCCACCGGTGAATACATGGTGCGCCTTGTGCTCATTGCCAGGGACCTGAGCGCATCGGCGACCTGGCGGCCCAGTGTCTCAGATGGCCTCGATGATCCGGCGGGGCTTGTCGGCTACAAGGAGGTCAGCGGGGCGGAGCCAGCGGCGGACGGGGTGCGGCTGACGCTGGACGCGAAGGCCATGCTGGAGTTCGACATCCACATGATTGATGACGTCAAGCCAGTCTCAGCCGAGGTCGAGTTCGCCGGCCCCGCGCCGACTGTCGCCTGGGTGAACTACGACGGCGATGCGCTGGAAGCTGGCACGACGGTCGCCGACGGCGAGCTGACCTCAACCGTGCCCGCGAAGCTCGACCGACCCGCGCAGCTCACGCTGATGGGGCCGGAGCAGGGCGAGAGCGAAGTGCGGCTGGTCACGATCAAGTTCTCTCGGCCCTACATGGAGACTGAGCCGAGCATTGACATGGCGCCGCGCATCAGCGAGCCCAAGGGTGGGCCGGTGCGGCTTCCCTCGCGCTGCCAGATACTGCCCGGCGAGGCGATTATTGAAGATGCTCTGTTGAGCTGCCACCTGCAAACCGAGCCGCGCCTGCAAATGACTTCTCTGCTCAACCGCTGGGTGGGCCGGGAGGTGCTGCTTGATGCGAAGCAGACGCACCTCCTCCTCGTCAAGATGGACGGCGAGCGCTTCGGCGCTGAGGATTTCAAGGTACGCGGCGTCGCGCCGCTGGAGGGCGAACATGGCCTGGTTGCTGACCTGTTCCTGGAGGAACATGCGCTGGCGGCCCGGCTGACCATCGCGCTGGCAGAGGCCGGGCAGCTTCGCTTCGGGCTGAAGCTGACCAACGAGGGCAACGAGCCGTTGGACTTCAAGGTCGCCTTCCCGCACCTGGCGGGCATTGCGCTCTCGGATGACTGGCGAGAGGACTACTACCTCTTTCCCTTCTACGGCGGTATCATCGCTAAGGTGCCGACCTACCTGCGCACCGCCTACGGCGAGAACTCGGCCTGGTGGCAGATGATTGACCTGTTCTCGCCGACCAGCGGCGGTGGGCTCTCTCTGCGATGCCTGGACGAGACCGGCCTGTACAAGTGTCCCGTGATGCGCAAGGGCGAGACCTCTGCGCCCGGTTACTCAATCACCACCATCGGACGCTACATGCAGCCGGAGATGTACTGGGAGCAGAGCCTCTCCGCCGCCCCGGGGACCGCGATGACCTTCGAGTATATCAAGCGCACACGCAGGCCGGGAGAGTCGTTCTCGCCGCCGGACACGCTGGTCGCGATGCACCGGGACGACTGGCGCGTGCCCCTGGGCGAGTACAGCAAGTGGGCGCACACCGTCTGGCAGTGGCGGCCCTTCCCCTCGAAGCTGCATGACTGCTGGAACATCGTGGCCACGGGCTGGGGGCAGAGTGCACTGTTCAAGGACGGGGCCTATCGCACCGACTTCATCCAGGAGGGCCGCGATGTGCTGGAGATGATGTCGTGGTGGGAGTGGTCCGAGCTTGGCCCTTGGCGCGTGCCCATGGATCAGGTAGAGGAGAAGTTCGGCGAGGCCTTCTACAATCGCTACAAGGCCTACTGGGTCAAGGAGCCGACCACCGGCGAGCTGATGTACCCGCTCAACCGGGGGGACTACAAGTACAACGAGAGATGGGGCGGCCTGCCGGCGCTGCGAAAGTACATACAGCTTCAGCGGGATGCCGGGATACTGCCGATGTTCTACATGGAGGGCATCCTGGCCTGCGACACCACCGAGGTTGGGCACAACTACGGCCCTAAGTACGGGGTGAAGAACCCGCTCTGGAAGGACAAGTACAAGACCGGCATGACGCCGGAGGGCTACGTCGGCTCGTTTGCGTCATACAACATGTGCGCGGACACCGAGTGGTGGCAGGACTACCTCGCGCGCACCGTCAAGCGCGTCTGCGCGGACACCGGCGTCGGTGGCGTGCGCCTTGATGAGTACGGTCATCGTGGCTACGTTTGCACCTCCACCGAGCATAAACACATGTTCGCAGAGCCGGGGCACAACGCCTGGCTCCAGGGCGTTAGCGAGGCCTGCCGCAAGGTGCACGCCGGGATGGACGAGGTGTCGCCCGACCTCGTGCTCACCACGGAGTTCCCCGGCTACGATCACCTGGCGCAGCACCTGGAGGGCAGCATCGTCTATGAGTGCATGTCGCACGTGCGGCCCATCCGCCCCGTGCCCTGCAACCTGTTCAGGTTCTACTTCCCCGAGTGCAAGGGCTATGACCTCGACCGGGGCACTCCGCACGCGGAGGAGTGGAAGTTCTGGAACGCAATGGGAGCCTTCGGCCTCCCGCACCCGCCCCGGTACTATCACATCCTGAAGGAGAATGCGGACCTCTTCGAGCTGGGCGCGCGCCAGGCCCTCATCCCGACGCTGGTGCAGCGCGTGTACGCGAACCGCTTCACCTCCGAGAGCAAGCAGATAACGTTGCTCTACAACGCCTGCGGCTACACGGTTGACGGGGCGCTGGTCGCCGTCGAGCCGAGGGATGGCTATCACCTCTTCGAGCTGCTGCGCTGCAAGGAGCTGACCGTGGCGCAGGCTGAGGGCGGGCCGGCCGTCGGCGTCAAGCTGCGGCGCGACCAGGTGGCCTGCATCGCTCGGCTGCCGAAGCGACTGACTGTCGCGCCTGAGGGCGAGGCGCTGAAGGTAACGGTGGCAGGCAAGACAGAGGGAATGACGGTGGCTCTCGTTGCGGCGGATGGTCAACAACTGGTGGCGGCGCCGGCTGCGTCAGAGGTTACATTGAGGTTCGCCGAGGGCGGCGAGGGCCCGGCCCCGGCCTGCGTCAAGCTCCTCGGAGAGAAGTACCTGGTGGACGCAGCCGCGCTGCCTGCGGCTCAATAGGCTTGCCCCGCACGTGGGTGTGTGGTATCCTTGCAGCGTTCGTTGGGGGATTGCTCGTCGCACCGTGTTGAGGTTGGAAGTAGGCTCTCCGTACGTCCATGAGGATAGCGCTGTTCACAAACACGTATCCGCCGAGCGTCAACGGGGTGGCGAACTGTACGCACTTGTACCGCCGCGGGCTGGCGGAACTTCGTCATGAGGTGTACGTCTTCAGCCCGGAACCGGCGGGCGATGACCCCTTCGAAGACGACCCCTACGTTCATCGCTATGCCTCGTTCCGGGCCCCTGGTGAGACTGACTACATGCTGGCCCTGCCGCCGCCGTTGTCCCCGAAGGTACTCAGCAAGATGCTCAAGCTCGAGGTGGACCTGGTGCATACACAGCATCCCGCATGGGTCGGCCAATGGGGGAGGATACAGGCCAAGCGCAATGACGTTCCGCTGGTCTCCACCGCGCACGCCGAGTACGAGCTGTTCGCGGATCGCTGGCTGCTGCCGGCGCCCTGGGTGGCGCCGGTCGTAACTCGGAGAGTCGTCAAGTATTACAACCGCTGCCAGGTCGTTACCACGCCGGTTCACTCCACCCGCGAGCGGCTGCGTGAGAATGGGGTCAACTCGCTCATTGAGTTGGTACGCAACCCCGTTGACCTGAGCAGCCTCGCCGAGCCCAACGGAGCGGCGGTGCGCAAGCGCTTCGGCGTGGGCAAGGATGACCCGGTGGTGGGTTACCTGGGTCGGCTGTCGGAGGAGAAGAACCTTCCGTGCGTGCTGGATGCGGCCCGGCTGATGAGCCGGAAGTTCCCGAATCTGCGACTTCTCCTGGTCGGCGGTGGGCCCCAAGCGGAGGACCTGCAGCGGCGTGCGCGCTGGTGGGGCATGGACGGTCGGGTCATCTTCGCCGGCCCCGTCCCGCACGAGGAAGTGAAGCACTACCACGACGCCATGGACATCTTCCTCACCGCGAGCGGCAGCGAGACTCAACCGCTGGCCTACACGGAGGCCATGTTCGTGGGGACGCCGGTCGTCGCCCTAAGTACGCCCGGCGCCCAGGACATGATCGAGCATGGCGTCAACGGCCTGCTTGTGGATCGCGCCGACGGCGCTCGCGGCCTGGCGAAGGCGGCACAGAGCCTTCTGGCCGACAGCGCCTTGCTCACAAAGGTACGCGAGGGGGGGCGACAATTCGCGCAGGCCTGCAGCTATCAAGCCGTGGCCCGACGCCTCGAGGAAGTGTACGCGCGCGCCGCGGAGGTCTACGCCGCCCGTAACCCCCAGTAGGGCGGGCTTCCAGCCCGCCGATGCCGCTCTCTGCGTGCTCTGGCGTAGTGCCCCCGCCCCTACCACCCACGGAACTCCTTGATGCGCGTCCCCACCAGTAGTTGGGCGTCGCGCACCCTCATCGCGCTGGAACCGCCGGAGGGATCCTGCGTTATCTCCATGACATTCTCGCCGACGCGGAGCAGGGTGGGGTCCAGGATGAGCGTAAAGGTCTGGGTCTGGGCGTCACCTGTCACCGGCAAGAAGAACCGCTCGTTCCCGTTCAGGACCACCCCGGCCTCGTCCTTGTAGTCAACGTCCGTAGCGGTGACGCGTAGGGCTATGACCCGATCCGCAGGTATCTCGTTCAGCTTCCAGGTGAAGCTCCTCGTCTCGCTCTTCCCGAAGCCGCCACCGCCCTCGATGGCTATGCGCCGGTCAATGAGGTCCGGCTGATACTCCTCGCCCGAACAGAAGGTCTCGAGCCATCCGGGGTCCTCGCACAGATAGGGCGGGAGCGCGCGACCCAGGTAGAAGGTCACATCGTCGAGGGCAAGGTCCTCCTGCTCCGGGTCTTCCAACGTCAACGACCAGGCCGCGCCGTCGGCGCCCTTGGGCACCTCGACCACCACGCGCCTCTCACTATCGAAGTCCCCCTCCTCCTGCGCAACGACCTTGCCCGTTGCGTCGTAGATCTTCAGCAGCGCACCCTCGCCCGTCACGTCCGCGACCAGGGCGATGGAGAACTCCTCGCACTGCTGGGGCACGAAGAAGTACTGGCGCGCGACCGAGCCACAGATGGAGACGGGAACCTGGCCCCAGGCGACCAGCGCCCAGGGACGGCCGGGCACCTCGGCCCTGCACAGGTTCCAACCCGACGAGAGCCGGGCGACATGCAGGCCGCTGGTCTGCACGCGGTAGGTGAGTACGCGCTCCGTGCCCAGCGCCACCGTCCGCTGTAGGGTCACCGTACTGGTGGAATCAATGACCGAAACCTCCAGGTCGTTGGCCCACTGGTAGCCGCTCCGCTTCATGGAAGTGAGGGCGATGCGGACATCCTCGCCCTTGTCGGCGCTGAAGGCCAGAAAGTTCTCGTGGCGCAGGATCGTCTGCGCCGGTTCCTGCGCCTGCGCAGCCGAGATCACGAGCAGTCCAAGCAACGCTATCAGCGACCATGCTCTCGTCATCGCTCGCCTCTCATCTCCGTTGGGACGGTTGGAGGAGCGCGCTGTGGGTTCAGTCTTCGCGATGCAAGGCCACGATACCTGCTCGAAGACGCAGGCGGACATCGGTCATGGCGTCCGCTCCACGGCCTCCATCAGCCCCCTCATGTAGCCGATGGCGTAGGCGCGCCCGCGATGGCCCTGAGGGCTGTCTCCCGCGATGCGCGGCGTGTGGTCGGGCATCATCGCGTAGCGGTAGCCCACCTCGTGGTAGGCCCGCATCGCCTCCAGCATGTCCGTGTCACCATCGTCCACGAACGACTCATCGAACTTCGGCACCGCGCCCTTCACGTCGCGGAAGTGCACGTGGTTGATCTTGTCACGCTCGCCGAAGTAACGGATTGCGCCGATCACGTCAATGCCCATCTCGGCCACGGTGCCCTGGCAGAAGTTAAGGCCGTTTGCCTCGCTGGGCACTAGCTCGACCAGGCGCTTCATGCCCTCGAAGCTGCTGAGAATGCGCGCCTCACCGCGCAGGTAGGGCGTCGGCGGGTCGTGCGGATGCAGCGCCAGCCTCACTCCGGTCTCCTCCGCCACCGGCACGATGCGGCTCAGGAAGTACTCCAGCCGCTCCCACATCTCCTCGGCCTCGACCGCTTCGCCCGGATAAGCTGGCACCTCCTTCACGAGGTCGTAGTCGAAGCGCCGCACCCTCGCGCCACCACGGCCCCAGTCGTTGTCGCCGGAGATGCTCCCCCAGACGTCAGGGATGCTCCAGGTCCACTCCACCACCGGCACGCCGGCCGCCGCAATGACACGTATCGTCTCGCAGACATCCTCGATCTCCTGGTCGCGCTCGGGCCGGCCCAAGCGGGCGTTCCAGTACTGAGTATCGCGCCCTTGGGGCAGCAGCACCACCGCCAGCGACAGGCCGAAGCGGTCGAGCTTCTCCTGGAGGGCCTGCAGCCCATCGGCCGGCAGCACGCCCTGCTGAGCCGGCCCCATCAGGTGGCCGCCGCAGATCTTCACGTAGTCCACGCCGAGCTGTTTCGCAAACGCCAGGGTTTCGTCCGAGAACTCAGTGAGGCCGAGACAGAGATACATGTGAAGGACCCCTCCTTGTTGCGCTAGCCGTTGACCGGCGTAGTTAGCCATTGGCGAGCCGGGCACCTTCAGAGCCGCTCGCCGAGTTCGTGGCGGTCCCGCCCTTGGGCGGGATCAGCCCCCGCGTGAGGGAGCTGCGGGGGCGCCGCCGGCCACAATGCGGCCGCGGGAGGGCTCTCCGCTCGGCACAGGGAATACTGCCTCAGAGGAATCGCCCGCGAAGGGAGAGCGGAAGATGCAGTACAAGAACCTGGGCACGTGCGGTGTGAAGGTGTCGGAGCTTTGCCTGGGCACGATGATGTTCGGCGGCCCGACGCCGGAGGATGAATCGCTGCGCATGATCGGAAGGGCGCTGGATGCCGGCATCAACTTCCTGGATACTGCTGACAAGTACAACGCCGGCGAGTCGGAGCGTGTGGTGGGCAAGGCGATACGCAATCGGCGCGAGGAAATCGTCCTGGCGACGAAGGTCTGCCTGCCCACGGGCGAGGGGCCCAACGACCGGGGCGCCAGCCGCAAGCATATCCGCGCGGGCCTGGAGGCCAGCCTGGCGCGGCTGGGGACCGACTACGTTGATCTGTACTATCTGCACGTGCCTGACGCTGAAACGCCTCTCGAGGAGACCCTGGCGGCGCTCGACGACCTGGTGCGCGGCGGCCAGGTGCTCTACGTCGGCGTCTCGAACTTCTGGGCCTGGCAGATCGCGCGGGCGGTCGGCCTCCAGGAGCTGCATGGCTGGGAGCGCCTCGTCGCCGTGGAGCCGCTCTACAACCTCGCCAACCGCGACATCGAGGTCGAGCTCCTCCCCATGTGCAACGAACTCGGCCTGGGGGTTGTGACCTACAGCCCCATCGCCCGCGGCGTGCTCACGGGCAAGTACGGCGACGGCAAACAGCCGCCGCCCGACTCGCGCGCGGGCCGGGGGAACGAGCGTCTCATGCAGACTGAGTACCGTCAGGCGAACCTGGAGTTGGCGCAGAAGGTTAAGCAGCTCGCGGAGGAGCATGGTTGCACAGCGGCGCAGCTCGCGGTCGCGTGGGTGAAGGCCAACCCGCTGGTGACCTGCCCGATCATCGGGCCGCGGACCATGGAGCAGCTTGAGGACAACCTCGGCGCACTCGAAGTCGAGATCACGCCTGAGATTGAGGCGGCGATAGATGAGTTTGTCCCGCCGGGAGAGCACTCCGGCCGCGGCTTCCGCGACCCATCGTTTCCGGTGGCAGGCAGGCCCGCGCGCTAGCATGGAGGGACCGGGCTTCAGCTCAGCCCAAGCCGTGCATGGAGGGGCTGGGCTTCAGCTCAGCCCAAGCCGTGCGCCCTTTGCCCCGCGCCCCGTACGCCAACAACCTCGGCCGAGCTAAAGCCCGGCCGCTGCATACGACTATATCCCCCAGTACTCGTCAATCGGCCTCTGGTAGGCCCGCACCTTGCCTGACTCGACGTCGGCGACCTTGATAGGCTTGCCCGCCGTGGCCGACTCGTAGAGCGCGATGGACAGCGACTTGGCGCGCAGGCCAGCGGCCGCGTCTACCTCAGGGGCCCGGCCCTCGGCGATGGCCTCCACGAAATCCCAGCACTCATTTGTGATGCCGTCATCGAAACCGTACGGGAAGACTTGCTCGCGCTTGCGCTTGCCGAGCTGCTTCAGGTAGCGCTGCTGAATGGTCTCGTAGGAGGTCTCCTTGCCGCTCTTGGCCTTGAAATCGGCGCCGAACTGAAAGGCGTGCATCCACTTCTGCCGGTCCTTGAAGGAGCCCTTGTCGCCGTAGTAGACGCCGTTGGAGACCTCATGCCCGTAGCCCTGGCAGGACCAGTTCCAGTGGCCCACCAGGCCGCTCTCGAAGCGCAACGTGGCGAGCCAGGAGTGCTCCGTGTCAATGCGCGCCTTGCCCAGGACCGGCGCCTTCACCTCCGGCCCGTCGAAGCAGCGCATGTCGCAAACGACCTCCTCGACCGGCCCGAAGACGTGCAGCATCATGTCGCAGAAGTGCACCCCGCCGTCGAAGATCTGAAAGCCCCCGCCCAGCAGCTTTACTCCGCGCCACGCCATGCGATACTCCTTCCAGTTGTAGGGCGTCTTGCTGAAGACCTCCATCACGAAGAAGCGGGGCGTGCCCATCATGTTCTTCTCGTTTATGGCCCACTCGATGGCCCGCGCGCCCAGGCAGCGCCGAATCTGCTCCGCCACGGCTATCATGGCCCCGCTCTTCTCGGCGGCCTTCATCATCTTCTTGGTTGCCCGCACGGTAATGCCCACCGGCTTCTCGACCATCACGTTCACGCCCTTGCGCAGACAGGGAATCGCAGCGGTGTGATGGAAGGCGTGAGGGGTGCAGATGTCAGCCCCGTCCAGTGTCTCCGCCTTGAGCATCTCCTCGACCGTGGCGTATGCGTTGGGCCGGACGCCGACGGATTCGGCGAGCCTCTCCGCCATGGCCTTTGCGTTCTTCTCGTTGGTGTCACACACGGCGACGATGTTGACCTTGTCGTAGCCGGCCTTGATGAGCTTCTCGTAGGCTGTCACGTGCGCGCCGGCAATGCCGCCGCAGCCGACCATCGCGAGCTTGACTTGCTCACTCATTTCGCTAGATGCTCCCCTACTTGAAGGCGAGAGGCGGGATGCGAGAAGCGGGCAACGACAAGAGCCAGCCTCGGGCCTCCGAACTTGGGTGGATATGACCGCTTGCTCTTCGCCACCGGCGGGCCCGTCACCTGCTTAACCGGGCCTGTCTGTCTCGGTGGGAGGTTTCATTGTCGGGTCATCTGGGTATGAGTTTTGTACCGCCGGGCAGGTGATACTATGGCAAGTAGCAAGGTGCTCGTCGTAGACGACGAGCCGGCCATCACCGTATTACTTGAACTGGCCCTACAACGCGCTGGCTATGACGTACGCACGGCCACCAGCGGCGGCGAAGCTCTGCGGGCTGCCCTCGCGGATCCTCCTGACGTTGTGCTCATGGACATCTGTATGCCCGACATGTCGGGCGAGCAGGTGCTTCAGGAGATGCTGCGGCACCCGGAGCTGAGCAGGATACCCGTAGTGCTCGCCACGGGTGAGGTAGACCTCGAGCCCACCGTCCCCGGGTTCTCCCTCCTCAAGAAGCCCTTCAACCTGAGCCAACTCTACGCCACGCTCAAGGAAGCTCTCGCAATCGCCCCAGCCGCGTCCCCCGTCTGACCCCTTTACTACCCTCTGCAGGACGAGCATCGCAGGATAGCGCTGCCTATCGGCGAAGATACGGTGTGGACTGCACTAGCGCCAAGGTGGTAGGGCACATTCACATCCGCATCGGGGGTGATGGGATCGTGAGACGACCGACCTCATTCATATCGCTCATCTCTGAACGCCGTCGGGCTGGGAAGCCGCAACTGCGCGCTGGTGCACTTGAGTGATGCGGTGTACTCGACGGTCAAGCTCTGCGTATCTCCAAGTCAGCGTCAGTTTTGAGGGCAAGCGCTATTCGCCGAAGAACAGCTCCGCCGCGTTGTCATGGAGCACGCGCCGGGCGATCCTCACCGCTTGGTTCTGGTTCATGTAGCCGAACTCCTTCACCTGGCCGATGAGGACCCTCGACAGGATGTCCTTGGCGATCTCCAGCGCGCCGAGCGCCGCCTCGACGCGGCTGCAGTCGCCGCCCCACAGCAGCTTGCTCGCCGGGACGGTGTCCAGCCACTCTTGCATTTGTCGGCGCGCCACTGAGGGGGAGATGATGGGCAGCCAGCAGAGGTCCAGCCATACGTTGTGCATGCCCTTCGCCATCACCGCCAACTCGCAGCAGTACGGATAGCCGCCGTGGAAGAGGTCGAAGCGTGCCTTCGGCTTGGCCAGGAGCAGCTCGGTCAGCAGCACCGGGCTGACCCCACGCAGGTCACCGCTGCCGGCGCGAATGCCGGTGTGGATCTGCACGGGTAGGCCCAGGTCGGTCGCGATATCCACCGCGGCGTACATCAGGTAGTCATGCAGCGCGCGCTCCTGCTCGGGCGTGAGGTTGTCGCGGTTCCCCTCGAACACGCGCCGCGCGTCATTCTTCTCGACCTGTTCGAAAAGCAGGTCACGGTCATAGGCTAGCGAGGACTTGACCGCCACGGCGCCGGCAGCCTTGTGATGCTCCATCGCGCGGCCTATCAACTCCAGGTAGCTGTCGAAGCTCGTGACCTCGAAGTCCAGCTTCTCGGCGTAGTCGTAGGGCGAGGTGCCGTTGTGGTCACGTTGCCCCTCGAAGGGGCAGATGACGAAGGCGTTGATGCGCAGCACCGGCTTGAGCACCTCGGCCCCGGTGTCGTAGTTGAAGGCGTCCCAGTGCGGGTCCTGGAGCGAGGCGCGGATGTTGCCGACCTCGCCGAGCGCGTAGTCAAACAGGTCATCGCGCTGGCGGCTCTGCTCCATGCGTTCGGCGAGCACCGCGCAGTTGTCGGCGTTGATCTCGTTTTCCTCCAGCCCGTGAAGCTTCTTGCAGCCCAGGATGAGGGACCGGTAGTAGGCCGTGTTCTCCGTCCGCCGAGCCCACGGCTCGAACTGCGCCCACCTCTCGGCAGGCGACAAGTCCGCCGCCGGCCAAGTGAAGCCCTCCTTTCGGGTGGTCTCCAGGTCCGAGGCGACGTAGCTGGCCTTGCAGAGCTCGATGAAGTCCCACGGTCCCTCGCGCACCTCCGACAAGGGACGAATATGCTCATGCGTGTCAATGACGGGCATCTCGTCTATCATGGCCCTGATCTCAGACCTCTGCTCCACGCTTCATTCCTCCTAAGGGTTCTGGGCTCGAAACTTTCGGCGGCGTGAGACGTCATCTATTACTGGCGGTGCATGCCCTGGTAGAGGCTTCTTCGCGGCTACTGGTATCCCCTCCTGCCGGGCGAGACTTGAAAGGGATTGCGGCTGCCTGGCGAGAATCTCCCCGCGGTAGGTGGGGACGGCAGTGGCTCCATGGGCCAGGTAATCCGGGCGCCTGGCTCTCCTGAGGCTGTTACGACTTCATGACTTGACGAGGTGGCTATCGCAGCAAGATGATACCACATGCTGTCGGTCTCGCGCTCAGCATCGCGCTCATGTCCCCGCTTCAAGCTGCCGTTGGCCCGGTCGTGGGCACGCCTCGCATCCTCGGCGACCAAGGCGGCTACACCTCCTGCGTTTTCGCAGCCGACGGCTCGGCGGTCATCTGCAGCCGCGTGAACGCGGAGGAGATCGCAGAGGAGTTGTGGCGGATAGACCTGAAGAGCGGGGAGAAGGAGCTTATCGGTTACGGCAGGCAGCCGTCCGTGCGGGGCTCGCTACTTGCCTACGTGGGGACGGAACCGGGGATGGGGGGCATTTGGCTGAGGGACCTCGCCAGTGACAACCCTCCCAAGCTCGTCGCCAAGAGCACCGCTTACGAATGGCCGAGCATCTCGGCGGACGCCAAGACAGTTGCTGCCGCCCGCGCCGACGACGCGCGCGGTGGCATCTATCTTTTTCGCCTGGATGGTGGGGACAACGCCTGGCTGACCCGCGGCGGCGAGAGCCAGCCTGCGTACTCGGCGGATGGTTCGGAGATGTTGGTGTCTCGCGGCAAGCAGATCTGGCTCATCAAGAACCTGGGGCCGCACGAGGAGATCGCTGAGGACATGATCACCGAGGATGGGCGGGAGCACCTGGACCCGAGTTGGGGGCCGCGCGGCGCCTGGATAACCTTCGTCGGTCGCTGGAACGAGCGCTTCTCGAATGTGGCTCTGCTGCGCTTGGCTTCGCGGCAGCTCACCTGGGTGACGAAGGGTCTGACCGGCGCCCGCTCGCCGGTCATCTCGCCGGCCGGCGACAAGCTTGCTTACCTCGGCACGCTCGGCGACAACAACGCCCTCTACGTCTGCGACCTCCGACTGTCTCCGTAGGTCAGAACTCCTGGCCTGTCCGCCGTAGCCTTGGCGAAGGCGGCCTCCGACTCTTCCATTCATAACGGGCTTGGAGCGGCACCTCCGTGTCTGTCTTGTGTGCGGGCAGGTGCCCTCACCTGCCCGACCCTTGCCTAGTGGCAGACGCGGGCCGACCTCACCCCGCCCTGCGAGTCCCTCCCCCCATGCGGCACACGAAGGCGCCCCCCCCCAGGGCCGAGGCCGTGGTTGTATGGAGCGGCCGGGCTTTGGCCCGGCCGATGTTGTTGTCGTTCGCGCCGGACAGACGGCGCACGGCCTGGGCTGAGCTAAAGCCCAGCCCCTCCTACGACACGGAGGGGGCCGCACCTCCATGCGGGACGCGAAGGCGCCAGCCCTCCGGGGCGGAGGCCGTGGTCGTATGGAGCGGCCGGGCTTTAGCCCGGCCGACGTTGTTGCCGTGCGGGGCGAGGGGGCAAGGGGCGCACTGAGCTAAAGCCCAGCCCCTCCTACGACACGGAGGGGGTCGCACCTCGATGCGGGACGCGAAGGCGCCAGCCCTCCGGGGCGGAGGCCGTGGTCGTATGGAGCGGCCGGGCTTTAGCTCGGCCGATGTTGTTGTCGTTCGCGCCGGACAGACGGCGCACGGCCTGGGCTGAGCTAAAGCCCAGCCCCTCCTACGACACGGAGGGCCCGCCCCGAGGACAGCTACCGAACGCCGCCCCAGCTACTGCAGCTTAACGCCCAACTCTTCCACGGTGAAGAGCGAGACCAGCTCGTAGCCCTCCGCAGCCAGGTTCTCTCTCCCGCCCTGGAGGCGGTCCACTATCGCGATGACCCGGACCACCTCGGCGTCGCGCTCCTCTTCGACCGCCTTGATGGCCGCCAGGGTGGAGCCGCCCGTGGTGATCACGTCCTCCAGGATGACGACGCGCTCCCCCGGCGACAGCGGCCCCTCGACGCGCTGCGCGGTCCCGCGGTCCTTGCGCTCCTTGCGCACCAGGAAGGCGTCCAGGTTCATCCCGAAGTAGATGCTCAGCACAGAGACCGCCGCGGCCATGGGGTCGGCGCCGATCGTCATGCCGCCGACGGCCTGAATATCCTCGCCCTCAAGCTGGTCGAGCATCACGCGGGCGAGGCAGTACAGGCCCTCACCACTGAGGGTAATCTGCTTGCCGTCAATGTAGTAGTTGCTGGTCTGCCCCGAGGCCAGCTTGAACTCCCCGAACTGGAGGGCGCGCTCCACGATGAGGTCCCTCAGCCGCTTGCGCAGCGTGGCCACGTCCGAGGCGGGTCCGATACTGTCCATCTGAACTCCCCTCTCTCGGGCTCCGGAAGCTGTTTCAGAGCCTCCACGAACGGTGTTGCCGGCCTGGAAGCTCGCCATGGGGTAGGTCCTGAAACGGCCTCTAGTCCTCTGCCTGCCGCGCGTCCAGCATCTCCTGCACGATATTGACGGTCTGAGGGTTCGTCAACAGGTCATAGAGCTGGGACCAGCCCACCGCGTTCGGGTTCGGCTTGGCCTGCTCGGGCATCAGCCCCAGCAGCCTGACCATGCGCTCGGCGTAGAGCGGGGCCTGTTGCTGCCACTGAGCCTCTTCGACTAAGCGGACCTCGCCGGTGTAGTCCATGAGCATCGCATGGGCCCGCTCAAACGCCGGTGTGTTGACCGGGAAGTACTGCGCCAGGTACTCGCTAATCAGTGGGATGCGCTGGGTGACATACAGAAGCGCATTGAGCTCACGGACCTGTTGCAGGAACTGCCCGGCCTCCGTTATGAGGCCGATGATCTGGCGCTGGCGCCTGGCCCGCTCCGCAGGGCTTTCCTCGACTCGCACTTCCGGCGGCGGGGTCCAGTCTAGCTGCGCGTTCTGCGCGGGGTAGAGGATGCTGGCGATGAGTTCCATCTGACCGTGGACGGCCTGCTTGGCTGACAGATCACCAGCGGCCATCTCCTCTTCGGCCTTCTGTATCTCCGCGCGCAGATCCTCAGGCAGCGCCACGCCAGCGATGAGCAGCCCGCGCGCCCGCTGGTAGTAGCCGCTCAGCCGCGTCAGCTTGACCTCGCGGTCGGCCTCGCGCTGGGTGACGATCTGTTGGATGCGCTTGAGAGGGGAGACCATGCGCTGGAGCTGGCTGGTCTGCAATCCCAGGCGGTTGAAGAAGCTCAGGGCGTCCGCGCGCTGCATTGCCTCGGCAAGCTCATCGGCTTGAGAGGGCGCGGGCAGCGCGAGACAGGCGGTGACCAGCATAGCGAGACTGATGGTGGCGCTCCTCATCCTTCACCACCTCCCTGGCTTGCCTGGATTTCAGCAAGCAAGGCCGCGGTTCGCCCGCTCTTCATGAGCGCCAGCAGTTCCTCGTACCTGACCACCTCGTCGGACAACTGCTGCTCCTCGATACCCAGGAACTTGGAGATTTGCGCGGGGAGCGTGGCGTGCTGCTTGTCGAAGTTCTCAGCCGACCAGGACATCACCTGGTCCATTATGCGCAGCAAGGCATCGGTGAACTGGTCGAGATTAGGGGCCCCGGCGCCGACGATCCGCGTCGCCATCTCCCGCGCATCGGCGACCCGCAGCAGGTTGTATTCGTCTGGCATCAGGTCGCGCATCTGCTCGATCCTGTAGGCGACGTATTCGCCGACGGTCGCGAAGCCGGCGAGCGCCGCCTGGCGCTGATGTCGCTGATCGGCCTGCTGCTTGGTCTCGACGTGCTGGCGTTGGTCCTTGGTGAGGTCGCCGATGAGGCCCTCGACCATCTTGGCCTCGGTCTCAGCCAGGGTCTTCTCGGCCTTAGTTATCTCACCGATGGCCTTGTTTGCGGCCTGCTGGGCATCCTTGGGCGCGTCCTCACCCTTGAGCCAGGCATCGTTAACCGCGGCAATGTTGGCCTGCTGCTCTTCCCAGGTGGTGGCGCGCGCCTCGGCGATCGCCTGCCGCTGCTGGTCGAGCGTCTGCGCGGTCGCGAGCAGCCGCTGCATCTGCTCGGGGGTGAGGTCGAGCTTACGGATCGTGACGAGGAGCTGGACGTCTTCGTACACGGTCGCCGGGCCGTCCTGCGCCCAGACCGGGCTGCTGGCGAGCGCCAGCGCCACGAGTACGAGGAGGCACATCCACCGCCTGATCATTTCTATCACCGGACAGGCTATTCTCGCCCGTCCGGAGCAGTCTAACACAGGCAGGAGCGAGGGTCAACGTCCGGCGAACGACGGGCATTGGGGAATGGGCAATACGCAATGGGGAGCGGCGTGCGGCCGGCACGGCGGCCTCACCCCTGAGACCGCTGCGAGGCCTCTCTCCCCCCTCCATCACAACGGCGGTTCGGGAGAGGGGGACGCCGTTGTGCTCCCGCGCGCCGCTGGCGGCAGGCAGGTCTGCGCTGCCTCGCGTAGAAAGGACTTCACTTGACAGTGCTACTATTGCATTCCCGAGAGCAGGTGCCCTTATGCCCGATGACCGCCCCAACATCCTAGTGTTCATGACCGATCAGCAACAGGCTCAGGTCATCCATCCCGACCATCCCTGCCAGACGCCCAACATCCAGCGCATCATAGACGATGGCGTGCTGTTCACTCGCACTGTTGCCCCTCGCGCGCGAGCTTCCATACCGGGCACTACCCGACCCGGCACGGCGTCTGGAACAACATCCTGACCGACACGCGCCTGAGCGAGGGCCTCAACGACGACATGCGCTGCTTCTCCGAGGACCTCAGTGAGAGCGGCTACAACCTGGCCTTCGCCGGCAAGTGGCATGTCAGCGGC
>JALGVE010000157.1 GCA_029820045.1 Candidatus Zipacnadia bacterium
TGCCCTCACCTGTCGGCCGTAGTAGGACAGGTGCCCTCACCTGTCGGCCGTAGTAGGACAGGTGCCCTCACCTGTCGGCCGTAGTAGGACAGGTGCCCTCACCTGTCGGCCCTTCATGCCTTCAAGAGGCAGGTGATGCATGATGAGAAAGATGCTGGCATTGGCAGCGGGCGCGGCTATGCTCCTCGGTGGCGGCGCCTCGGCACAGCAGCAGGCACGGCCAGCCGCTGAGGTCGTGCAGTGGGACTTCGAGGACGCAGACATCTCCACCTGGCGGTGCAAGGACAATGCGCAAATCGCGGTGGTGGATGAGGGCGGTGAGCGTGGCAAGGTCCTCGAGCTGAGGACCACCTACGGGGAGTACACCTTCGCATGGACCACCAACTTCTGTGAGAAGATGGACTTCAGTGACATCGGTGCGGTCGAGTACATGCTGCGCGGAGATAGCTCGGGGGCGAGAGTGCGTGTGACGCTGGGCGTGCTGGTGCCGGGAGAGCGTAGCGTGTACTACCCCATGTCAGCGGATGCGGTCACCTTGGACTTCACGGGCTGGCGCCAGTGCCGGGCCGAGCTTCCCCACATGAGCGTGGCCGCAGGGCGTGATGTGCTCGCAGATCTTGCGGACGTGGCCTTTGTGCAGTTCTTCATCGAGAACGCGGCACAAGCGCCCGCGACTACCCTCGCCATAGACGATGTCAGAGCAGTGCCGCCAACGCCCGAGGAGGCGCGCGATGTCGAGCAGTGGCGCGCGACGATGGCCAAGCTCAGCGGGCCGGCGCTGAAGGATGGCAGCAACATCCTCCCGAACGGCAGCTTCGAGCTGAGTCCAGGCGGTGAGCAGCCGCAGTTCTGGACGCCCAACGAGTGGGGAACCGGAAGTAAGCTTCGCTACCTCACCGATGGTGGGCACGAGGGCGCGAGGGCAGTCGAGATAGGCTGCGCTGAGGCGACACAGCGGGGCGGCTGGCGCATCTCCGTCAGCCCTGAGCCTGGCCCCTACGTCTTCTCAGCGTGGGCCAAGGCCGACACGCCCGCGGCGCCCGTGAGCAACGGGCCGGTGGCGCGGCTCATCCTCTTTGGGGGCGAGGGCACTGGGTCCAGCAACATCTACGTTAGAGGCGACCCCGCCGAGACGGGCTGGCAACTGATGGAGAAGCGCTTCGAGGTCCTCCCCAGCACGAAGAAGCTGCAGATTGAGCTTTTCAACTGGTTTGCGGCGGGGACGGTGCGCTGGGACGACGTGGCGCTCGCGTGGGACGTGGAGCAGGCGGCGCGCAGAGAGCGGGAACGCCAGCAGAGTCTGGCGGACCTCAAGGAGGTTGGACCGATGCTCGAACAGGCGCGATCTGAGCTGGAGAAGCTAACCCTACGCTTGCAGCAGCCGGAGCAATGGGACACCGAGGCCAAGCTGCTGGTGGCGATGCTCGAATGGGCGCTTTCGGACGCGCAGTTGGCCGTCGAGGCGGAGATGGGCACTAACGCTAAGGCCACGCTGGAGAGCGCCCTCGACTACATCGCCCGCGCGGACGAGGTTCTTCGAGGAGCGCGTGCGGCGCAACGTCCCCCCGCAGAGGACCCGGAGGCCGATGCCAACCCGTACATCGCGTCGCTCAACGAGCAGATAGACAGATTCGCGGTAGAGCCTACCGTCTACAAGAAGGGTGAGGAGGGCTACTATCAGATAGAGAACGCCTGGAGCTTCCGCGGGCTGGGAGACAGTTGCTGCACAATGGCGTGGGGATTGACTAACCCGCGCAGCAAGCTCTATGCGGATGCGACGCTGGTCAAGAACCTCTTCGCGACGATACAGTGTGTGCTGGAGAACCAGCGCAACGGCGACTGGAACCCGGGACGCAAGGCGATCTACGGCGCGGACCCCAACATCCCGCGCTTCACGCTCGGCCCGACCTTCGACGCCTACTACCAGCTCACCACGCGCTTCCCGTGGCTGCTGCTGCCCGCGAAGCGGAAGGAGTGGCTGGACGAGATCCGCGTCTGCGTGGAGCACCAGTACGAGGAGTACGGGCTGAAGACCTTCGCCACCGGCGCGGGCGCCGCGGGCAATTATCCCAACCAGGATGTCTACCACATCTTGCACATGGAACTCGCCCACCGCGTCTTCGGTGACCAGAAGTACGCCGACCAGGTGAAGCTGTTCCTCGACTTCCTGGAGGCCACCATCTTTCCGATGGGCGGGATGATCTACCATGGCACGCAGAACGAGTGCTTCACTTATCACAACCTGGACATCGTGATGATCGCGCGCTACCTGGAATACACCGGCAGCGACCAGGCGCGGCGCATCATCGAGAAGACGGTCGAGTACTACCCGCTCATGGTGGAGCCGTCGGGGAGGGTCGAGGGCTACACCGATCCATCCTGGAAGCACTACCAAGCGCGCGTCAGCCCCAACGCCCCGGACATCGTGGCTGCCCTCACCGGCGACAAGCGCAACAAGCGCTGCGCCAACATCGCGCTGGAGCATGGGAAGCCGGGCGGCGACATGCACGCGGTCTTCGCCGCGCCCTGGTGGAAGGAGATGCCCGACGAACCGCTGGCCGACAACTACATCCTCTTTGACGAAAACGTGCAGGCGCCGCGCGCGCGCTTCGGGCCCTTCTCGTTCGCCGCGAACGCTCGCGACTTCGGCCCGGGACAAATCGGCAAGGACACCTTCATCGGTTGCCTCTTTTCCCCGGTTGGCGGCGCGCAAGAGGACGAGGCCTCGCTGCTGGTCGCGACGAGCGAGTTCCGCCTCAAGCGCGAGGGGATCCACTGGAGGAATGCGCGCTTCGTGTCAGGAGAGGAGAAGTTCAGCCAGGTCATGACGGATGACTTCTTCTCGCTGGCCGTGACCTACCGACTGACCGTGCCCAGGCACGGCGGCAAGAGCAGGACGCTGCCGTGGGAGGGTACACAGGAGTGGTTCGCATCCGCGAACCGCCTGGTTGGTCTGCTGCATATCACCGCGCTGGAGGACTACGAGGCCGCTGGAATCTGGGGGCGCCTGCGCTTCGGCCAGAAGCTGGAGATGGAGAAAGGGCCGGGTGACTTCTACAAGTACGGGCCCCTGCTGGCGCGCATCCACGCTCACAACTACGCGACCATCTCCACGGAGCCTTCGGAGATCTTCTACCTGGATGTGCCCGAGAAGTTCAAGGGGAGCGAGATAATCCTCAGGGACGCCGAGAGCACGGCCGAAGGGGCGCCAGAGCTGATCACGTATCCCGCAGGGACCGACCACTACTTCCTGGCCGAGGTTCTTCCGTACACGTCCGCGCTCGCCGACGACGTGAGGCCCATCGAAGCGGAGGGCGTGCGCGGCTTCAGCTTCGCCGAGGGCAAGGTAGGATGGATCGTGGTGCACAATCTCACGGACCGGGCTCAGACCTACGAGGCGGAGGTCCCTCCCAACGCCGAGTGCGTTCTCTACGCTGGGCTTGACGCCGGTCGGGGCGAGGCCCGACAAGCGCGGGCCGGGAAGGTCGCTGTTGAACTGTCCGCGCACCGCCATGCGGTGCTGAGAGTGGTGGAGCCGTGAGCTTGGCCGAGCCGCTGCTTCGCAGAAATGCAGATGGTGCCGCAGGCGAGCGATGTCGTCGTTGTCTGGAGGGGCGGAGGTCGCTGCCAACGCAGAGTGCGTTCTCTACGCTGGGCTTGACACCG
>JALGVE010000046.1 GCA_029820045.1 Candidatus Zipacnadia bacterium
CCGGGCAATCGGCGACACGAATGTCGCCGCCCCTGTACTATACTCCAGGGCGCCCGACATTCTTCCCGGGCAATCGGCGACACGAATGTCGCCGCCCCTGTACTATACTCCAGGAGGCCCGACATTATTGTCGGGCAATCGGCGACAGGAATGTCGCCGCCCCTGGTCTGAGCGGCCGGCATCCGCTCTTGGTCGCTCCGCCTTGCCCTTTGCCCGCCGTTAACGCAAACGCAGCGGAGAGACCCTCCTTCCGCTGCGCGCGTTAGCCCTCTTAGGCCCTGCCGTCCGGAGGCGCGGGATCGTATCCCGCGCACGGGTTTTCTCAGTCGTGGGCCGCGGTGATCTTCGCCGAGATCTTCCTGCCGAAGGCTTTCACCGCATTGCGCTGGTCAGCGGCGTCGCCGTTGACTGAGATGCTACAGAAGTAGTTGCGGGCCCACATGTATGCAATGGTCGAGCCGGCGTTGGTGGCCTTTGATAGCTCCTGCTTAATGTCAGAGTGTTTCATGAAGCTGTCCAGGCCCGCTATCCCCGACCTGCGCTTGAGGTAAAACGCCTTCGCCTGCTGCCACGAGCCGACGCGGTTGATGCTGACCTTCAGGTACTTGCCGTCATTCTTGTAGGTGCGCTGAAAGACCTGAGTGATGCCCGCATCAAGGTACTCCCCGGCGCCGCCGTCATAGACATCGTAGAGGCCCGACTCGCCCGTGCCCAGCTTGTCGGCGCCGGCGACCAGCTTCCAGCCTGAGATCTCATCATCCGCGGGCGCCAGCGACTTGAGGCTGACCTCCGCTCCTGCCGCCTGCCACGCCATCGCTAAGATGACGACGAAGGCCACCAGTAGGATCACGCTTCTCTTGTTCTGCCGCATCATCCTCAGGCTCCTTGCTCGGTACGAGGGCCCACGGGCGCCGTAGCCTTAGCGTAGGCGGCTGCCTCAGCCCCCGCCGCGCTGCCTAGCCCTTGTACTCCTTCTCCTGCTGAGTCTCCACAGTCTCCGCGATCTCTGCGTCCGACGTGTCCGGCTGCTCCTGGGCGAGCTCCTTCACAGTGTCCTCCGCCTTGTGCTGCGCCTCCTTGAACTCGCGCATGCCTTCCCCCAGGCCCCTCATTATCTCCGGTATCTTCTTGCCCCCGAACAGCACGAGAACAATGATAAGGACTACGAGCAGCTCTTGTGGTCCGACCCCGAACATGACTTGCACCTCCCGCCGCCCTGTGTCTACCTCACCTCTAGTAACGTCCGAGCCCAGCCTTTAGTTCGTCGCCCTTCGCTCTCTCCCCGCCGCTGCTACTGCTCTGCGCTCTCCGCTTGCTCCACCGCGTCCAGCCGCTTCAGCTTCACCTCCGGTAGGAGCTTGCTGATCTCCTGCTCGCTGCACGCCCCGGCCCCGAAGGTCGCAGCGTTTGCGGTACCCGCGGCGACGGCAAGTCTCAGGCGCTCGTCGAAGGGCTTGCGTTCCATCGAAGCAGCAGCGAAGCCCGCCACCAGCGCGTCCCCGCTCCCAACGCTGTTGACGACCTTGACTTTCGGCGGTCGCGCCCACCAGATCCCGTGCTTATCGGTGACAGCGATAGCGCCGCGCGCGCCCAGCGAAGTCACCACCACGTTGATACCATCGCCCACCAACTGCTTCCCCGCCTCCACCACGCCGTCCGGCACGGACAGTTGCCCGTTGACCAACCGCTGAAGCTCCGACAGGTTCGGCTTTATCACGACCGGACGCGCGCTCAGCGCCCGAGCCAACAGTTCATCGTGCGCATCCAGTATCAGCGGCGCCTTCTTCTTGCGCGCTGTCTCCACCAGCTCGCCGTAGAGGTCAAGCGACACGCCCCGCGGCGCACTGCCCGCTATCACCGCCAGGTCACTGCGGTCGAGCAGCCTGTCCCATTTCCGCCGCAGCCTGTCAACCTCGCTGGGCGTCACCAGGGGGCCAACCTCATCCACGCGCGTCTGCGTGCCCTGCGCCCCGTCAATTATGCTGATGACGACGCGCGACTCCTCGCCTATCGGCACGAAGTCCGCCTGGATGCCGCTGCTTCGCAGGTGCTGGGTCAGAAAACGCCCGTTGTTGCCGCCCGCGAAGCCGGTTACCACCACGGGCTGGCCCAGCGTCTTGAGCACCCTCGCCACATTGATGCCCTTGCCGCCTGGTGCTGTGATGGTCCGGCGGGGATGGTAGAAGCCACCCACCGCGAAGTTCTCCACCTCGTAGGTCTTGTCAACCCCTGCGTTCGCACACAGAACGGTTATCAATTTGCTATCCTACCCGACAACTATTCGGTCCCCTCCAGCCGCCTATCGTGGGGCACGGGGCACTCACTGCCGCAGATCCCCCTCGCCTCGCCCGGCTGCGGGGTTTATTGGTCGTACACCTAGCCTTGCCCTTCTCCGCCTTCTCTGCCTTCTCTGCGTGCTCCGCGTCTCTACGGTGGAACCTGTTGTTGGCGTTGCCTATGCTTCCAGGAGCGTGCGGATGCGCTCGATTGCTTCCTGGATGTTCTCGACAGAGTTAGCCGAAGAGAGCCGCAGATAGCCATCCCCGTACTTCCCGAACGCCGTGCCCGACAGCACCGCTACACCCGCTTCGTCCAGGATGCGCCGGGCCAGCACGTCGCAGTGGTCCTCGCACTCCGTCACGTTCGGGAACACGTAGAACGCGCCCGCCGGCGAAAGGCAGCTCACTCCGGGCAAGTCGTTGAGCAGCGGCACCATGATGTCGCGGCGTTGCTTGAACTCGGCCATCATCGCCTCGGACTCGTCCTGAGGCCCCTGCAGCGCCGCAACTCCGGCCATCTGGATGAATGACGCGGTGCACGAGGTGCAGTTCGTCTGCAGCTTCGCGATCTGCGCGGCAAGCTCCTTATTCATCACCGCGTACCCCAGCCGCCAGCCGGTCATTGCGTAGGTCTTCGAGAAGCCCTCCAGCAGAATGGTCTTGTCCTTCATCCCCTCGACCGCCGCGATGGAGTAATGCTCACCGTCGTATATCATCTTCGAGTACGGCTCATCGGAGAGCACCCAGATGTCGTTCTCGAGGGCGACCTCGGCGATGGCCTCCAGGTCCTCCCAGGTGAGCACGCTTCCGGTCGGGTTATGCGGGGAGTTGAGAATGATCATCTTCGTCTTATCGGTCACGAGCGACTTGAGTTCCTCCGGGTCCAGCCGGAACTCCCGCTCCTCGCGCAGGGGCGCGGGGACTGCCTTCGCGCCTACGAACTCGGTTACTGACTCGTATATGGGGAAGCCGGGGTTGGGGTAGATGACTTCGTCACCGGGGTCCACCAGCGCCAGGATGCCGAAGAACAGGATCGGCTTGGCTCCCGGGGTGATGACCACTTCGTCGGGGCTGACCTCGATGCCGTGCATCTCGGAGATATGCTGGGCGTATGCCTCGCGCGCCTCCGGCAAGCCGGCGGAGGGGCCGTAGTGAGTGTACCCGTCCTTCATCGCTTTGTAGGCCGCCTCGATGATGTAGCCGGGCGTATCGAAGTCCGGCTCGCCGATTTCGAGGTGGATGATGTCGCGGCCCTCGGCTTCAAGTGCCTTGGCGCGCGCCAGCACCGTGAACGCCGTCTCTGTGCCCAGTCTGCTCATTGCCTCGGCAAGTTGCATGGTCCATCTCCTTTACGCAGGTCTCCTGACGTCTTCCCGTCAGCCGTTCCGGGCCTCGTTCCCGATTGCCAGCCCTGTACGCAACCGCGCCGCTCGCCCGGCGCTGGTATCATTGCTCATAGAATACGTGAAAAGCGGCGCTTTGACAAGAGGCGTTATCGCGGTCGTTGCCCGCTCATTCGCTCAGAGGGAGAGAAACGCGTGACGACAGAACCCGAACTCACGCGTCCCTACAGCCCCAGGCGCTTTCGATAGGACCTGATTTCCTCAGGGGGTAGTTCTTCCGGGGGCACAAGACAGTAGTGCTGTTCAGCAATGATCCGCAGGCCCTCATCGGTGTCCTTCAACTCAAAGAGCGCAATCAAGTCATCTTGCATCAAGCACGCGCCGATCAGCCGCGGAACGAGAGCCGCAAACTTGGCGGCACACACTGCAAGGTCCTGTTCGAACTGGATCCTGCCCAGTCTCTCGGTCTCACGCTTTGCCTCCACCGGCAAGACGTAGTGGGTGCCGCTTCGGTCCACCCCAACGTAGACCTCATCCGTCTCAATCTGGCCCACGGCCGGGATGTTCGTTCGCAGATGACTCTGTAGCGAGTAACAGGTAACGCCAGTGAACACGTCCAACAGGCGGTTGTACCGCAGTTGGGCCAGCAGGGCTTGTTCGTCCCCCTGGGCGTACATCTTGATCAGCCCCGGCGTGCCGGCCGGTACTTTGGTGACAGCCAAGGATGGATTGGGCGCGAGGCTCAGTGGCGGTACCTGCACGAAGCAGTAGAGGGCCTGGCCCGCCGGGCGGATAATCCACTCCTTCCCCTCTTCTGCCGTTGACAGCACTGCTTCCGGCAAGTCGCGACGGTAGCGGAAGGTGTAGACGACATCACCCAGGTTCTTCGGAACGGAGACGCCCAGCCTCTCCGCGGCTTCCCGGAGTTCCGCGCGTTCGAACTGCATCTCAGTCGCGCCGCGACTATAGTGTTGGCGGAAGACCTCCTGGATGATCTGGTCGTACACCGTCTCGCTCATGGGCACGCTCCCCTTGGATCAGTCTATCCGAGCCACTCGAGCAGGACTACTTCCTCGCGAAGTTCCTCCTTGGTCGCCGTGGCCAGCCGCGTCCGGAACAGATCGATGCCGATGACCCGGTAGCCGAGGGACGCGGCGATCTCGGCGAGGAGTTGACCCGTGCGGATCATGATGCGCAGATAAGATGCTTGGTCGCCGACCACATATGCCAGGCGGGCGCCGGGCCGAAGCGCTGGTCGCAGGTTGGCCAGGTGCCGAGCCATGCCGCCGAAATAGAGCCGCATCACGCGGGAGTAGAGCTTCTCGAAGCCTGAGCTCTTCCCGAGCTCAATGCGGCGCTCCTCGATGGAATCGGCGACATGCTGGATGCTCTCGTAGGGCTGTACCCATGCGTCGTCCTCATCTGCCTTGTAGACGTTGCGAGTGTTGGAGCGCAGGAGTTTCTGTTTGGTGGCGCGCAGGTCTTTGTGGTCGCTCATGAACCCGAGCAGCACGGACTCGAGACGGACTATGCGGGTGTAATCCTTCTCGTTGGGGTACGGAGGAGAGGTGATGACGGCATCAACGGACTGAGGCTCAAGGACTCGCATCGGGCTGCGCGCGTCGCCCAGGAGTATCCGGGCCTCAACGGCGTCTCGACCGCTGACGGCGTAGAGATCAGCCGCCATGGTCTTGACTTCTGCCAGCCAAGTTCCCACGGCGTCGGCATCATCCTTGATGGCGCCGACGCCGACCTCGGGACCGAAGCGCAGGTTCCCGATCTCAGTGGGAAGGATGCTCGCTAGGGCCAGCAGCTCGTGGCGGCGCAGTGACGGATCGCCTAACTCCTCAAGTGCCTCCAGCAGGACCAGTGTCCGGTGCAGCGGGAGCGCGCTGATGGAGTCCTTGATCAGTAGCCTCTGTTGCTCGGGGGTGAGTGATCTCAGAAAGGACGGAGCCACCCGCGCGTCGCCGATCTCAGACAGGCCCTCGCGGTCGAGGACTGCTGCCGCGGCATCCCCCACGCTCGCGGCATCGGCAACGAGTTCGTCCGGCGAGATGCTCCAGTCCGTCTTCGTTGAGCTCGCGAAATGCACGACGGGGAGGGCCTCGAGCCCAACACTCGCCATGCCCAGTTTCTTGCACTCGACTGCTGTAGTGCCCGTGCCACAGAATGGATCAAGGACAACGGCATCTCTACCAATGCCGAAGCGCTCGATGTACTCACGGACCAAATGCGGAGGAAAGGAGAGGACGAAGTTGTACCACGAGTGGATTGGCTGGTCCTCGGGAAGGATGTCATTCACGCCACGGGGCGGTTTGCACGTGATGTCCAGAGACCGCTGCATAGGACCGCCTTTGCTTGGTTCTTGTCCGGTTGCTCGACGCTACCAGGCATTATACGTCGTTGACCGCGGATGTTCAAGCGATGTGCCTCCCCGCCAGCAGCATCGGTTTTGCGAGGCAGGCTCGGGCTGTGGTGTAGGGCGGGGACCTGTTTGTCCCCCGTAGCCTTGGCGAAGGGGGGTGCCCCGCCCGCCTGGGGCGCGCCACAGGTGCGTCCCCGTTACGGCGCTTCCGGGTACTCAGTACACAACAGATGCAGCGCCGCCTCGTCCTCCTCTATCTCCGGGAACCTGCCGACCGTCTCATCGTGGAACCGATTGTCCCGCTCGTCATCGTTGACCGCCGACACCTCGCCAACCAGCACGTAGTCTCCCGGCCTCTCCGGCTCTCCCCAGAACTCGTGGTAGTTGTACTGCACCAGCGTTATGCTCTCGCCCGGCGTCAGGCGCACCTTAGTTCCCGCCTCAACCTCATACGCATGACCGTCCACGTTCACAGGCACCGGCGTGTCCAGCCTCGCCCCCTCCTCGTCCCCATTCCAAACCTGACAGATCAGGTCGCCACCTCCCCGGCAGATGATATCCTCTATCTTCTCCCAGTGGTAATGGCAGGGCGTGACCTGCCCGTCTCCCACGATCAGTATCTTCTCACAATAGGGCTTGACATACTTGTCCATCAGCGCATTCCCGTTGCGGATGGTAAACAGCAGCAGCCCAATATTCTCATAGTCGCCCTTGCCGAAGTCCGTGATGTCCCAGCCGAGCTGGTTATCTCGTATCTCATCCCATTCGTGCCCCGCGCTCTCCCAGTCCTCAGGCGACCACTCAGCCCACTTGGGCAAGCGGAAGTTCATTCGTTCGCAGAACTCCTTGCCCTTGCGCAGTATCTCATTGAGCTCAGACCGCTTCATAGCCATCATCCTTCCCTCTACCCGAGCGATACCCGTGCTGCATACGCGCCGAGATGCCATAGTTGCCCCAGTGTCTTGCTTCGCCGACCCGCTCGGTTGTTCCTCCTCCATCACGAGCCTCGTACTGAGCCCGGAGGAATCGCGAAAAAACCTTAAGAGAAGAAGGAATTCTTGACACGCACGGCCAATTGCTACATGATGCCCCGCAGGAGGGTTCGGCGAGGAGTGTGATAGCGCAAGCGGAACACAAAACAGCGAGGAGGGACGCACAATGCGTATGGGCAAAGGCTTCACCCTGATTGAGCTCTTGGTCGTGATCGCGATCATCGCGATCCTGGCGGCGATCCTATTCCCGGTCTTCGCCAGGGCCCGCGAGAAGGCGCGACAGGCGTCATGTCTGAGCAACGTCAAGCAGCTCGGCTTGGCGTGGATGTCCTACCTTCAGGACTACGACGAGAGGTGCTGCCCCACCCGCTTGCGCGACTACAGCAGCGGCAGCGAGGTCCGCAAGAACTATGCCTACGGTTTGATGCCCTACGTCAAGAACGTGCAGATCTTCGAATGCCCCAGCGACCCGGACATCTCCGGTTGGTATTCACCGGGGCCTGAGGGCTACCGTACCTCGTATGGCTACAACTGCGCGGCCTGCGGCACCTACACCGGCAACAAGATCGCAAGCTTCGGCCACCCGGCTGAGACCATTGTCCTACTGGACTACGAAAACAACTGCATCAAGGGCAGCAATACCTGCGGCTGTGGCTCCGGTGGCGGCTCGTGCACCCTCAGCCATGCCAGGGACATGTTCTCGCGCAAGGACGTGGCCCGCCACAACGAGGGCGTCAACACCCTGCTGGCCGACGGGCACGCCAAGTGGCGCAAGGCCACTGATCTGATGGATCTGCCCTCGCGCGAGTTCAAGCGCTGACGCTGGTCCGCCAATACCTCGCCGACCCGCCTGCCACGCCCCCGGACCCAACTCCGGGGGCGTTTCTTCCTGATAACGCCTGGCAATAGGCAATGGCGAAACGGCAAGCGGCTTAATCGGGTACCCACTTGACTCACGTTTCCCCAGGCGGGAAGGCAATAAGCTCCGGCGACGTCGGAGGCCATCCGCTTTTTCCCCGGATACCGCGAAGGTGGTCAGGAGCATCGTTTTTAGCTGCGGGGCGTGCATGCAAGTTTTCCTCCGGTTGAGAAAGGCCCGCATTTGTGGGCTTTCGGGCGATGTCGCTTGAGCGCGGATACCTGCCCTATCAGGAGGCGCGACATTCCTGTCGCGCTATGCTGTCTGACCGCGCCCATGCCAAGGCAGAACTGACCGCCTTGACACAATGGTGTATAGTCAGCGTGAAGTCGATTGAAGGACGCAGGGGAGGCCTGCGCACCCAGAACGGACGATATGCTGCGGTGCTCTAGTACGGCCTATGGTCTCCACCGTCGATGTGGTCTGTGTCGTCGTGTTCGTGGGGCTAATCTTGCTGGAGGGCCAGCGTGGTGTTGTGCTGGCGCTCTTGGACTTTGTCGGAGTGCTGGCGGTCGTGCTGATCGTTCGCCAGGCGTACGTCCCACTAAGCGGTTATCTCGGTTCACCTTCAAGGGCGTACTGGGTTCTGCTGCTCGTGGGCTTGGTCGCGGTAGTCATTCTATCTGCGTATTCGACAAAGGTTACTCACGTTGACGTGAGCGGCATTGATGCGGCGGGCGGGGCATTACTCGGGCTATGCACGGCCGTCGTGTTGGGTTTCGCCTTTTTTGAGTTGCTGGGTATGTGGTACGGATCGGGCGCTGCCATCATCACAAGGTCGCTTGTCCATTCAGAGATCTATGAGTTGCACGGGTTCAGGGCGTTCGGTGAGCTCCTGCGAACTTTGATGGGGCGATAGACTACATCCGCACTCCACGCTGCAGTAACCATCGCATCCCCACAGGACCACAGTACGACCTCAAGGTTGACCAACCATTGAGGGGCGCACCTTGCGGGCCTATTGCATGCATGAGGTCCGCTGGCCCAACGCCCAGAGCATGCCCGCATAGCGAGCGGGGGTGCCCGGGGTAGGTTAACCGCTTGCCGGCGGCACGGTTATCCGGCGAAACTGCCGACACCGTGGCCATGGTTTTCGGGAGGTGATGTGAAGGCCATAGAATGGAAGGGAAGACTGACTTCGAAGGCTGAGGGACTGGGAGCTGGATGACTCTCGTGGATGGACGGGGGACAGATGCAGGGTCCATTCTGATCGCGCAGTTGGCTTGCGAGTTGGATAGAGCAATCTGGCAAAGCCGAAACAAACTGGCAAGCTCTAAGCCTCAACCGAAAAGGCCGTGGTGAGTCAATGGTCAACCCAGCGGAGTTCTTCAGGGAGGTCGCCACCTATGGTAGTGATCTCCCGTTGAGCGAGCTAGAGGATGAGGAACTGGTAAGGCGTGCCCAAGGCGCCAGTGACAAAGAGGCGTGCGAGTATCTGCTCTACAAGTACAGGAACCTGGTTCGGGCAAAAGTCAAGTCGTACTTCCTGATGGGGGCCGAGCGGGAGGATCTACTGCAGATAGGGATGGTTGGGCTGTGGGAGGCGATCAACGACTTCCGGCCGGACCGTCATACATCTTTCGCTTGCTTCGCCAAGGTCTGCATACAGCGGCAAATGATATCGGCCGTAAAGGCAGCCACGCGGCAAAAGCAGGTGCCCCTCAACTCATCCGTATCCCTTGAAGCAGCGCCGGGCGGAGATGACGACGACGACCGTTCGCTGGCTGATGTGCTGACCTCAATGCCCCAGATTGACCCGGAGGCCGAAGTCATCGGCCTGGAGGGAGAGCGATTGCTCAAAGAGTCGCTGAGAGAGCACCTCTCCCCCTTCGAGTGGGAGGTCCTCAGCGAGTACCGCACCGGTAAGTCGTACCGAGAGATGGCGACGGCACTGGGGTGCAAGATCAAGTCAATTGATAACGCTCTGTCCCGCATTCGCCGCAAGCTTCCCAAGGTAGCGCCCGAACAGGCGGCACGCGTCGGGAAGTTCCTCTAGTCACAAGCTGGCCGATCGAGCGCGCGTAGCCGGGCTGAGGCTCGTGGCCCAGGCTGTCGTGTTGTATCTGTACGCCGGGGCGGGTCCTGTGACCCGCCCTTTGCTGTACGGCAGACAATGGAATGGGCAACAGCGGAACGACGAACGCGAACGCTGCCGTTCTCACGTAAGTCGGGCCTCCTAACCCGACGCCGTGCCGCCCAGGCGGGAACCGAGAAGCGCGACGCAGGGGAACTCAAGCGCCAGGTAACTTCTCCCCGGTAGCCCACAGGGCGAAGCGTGATCGGGAGCGGCTAGTGGCGTCGTTCGCCCATTTCTGATTACCTATTGCCCGGGCTGGAGGGCTGATCGCCCGATGGTTCTTCAGAACATGTTTCAGACGCTCGACGCGTTCTGGGCCGAACGCGGTTGCCTGCTCGCCGAAGCCTACGAGTTGGAGGTTGGCGCCGGTACCATGACCCCGGATACCTTCCTGCGCTCGCTGGGGCCCGAGCCGTGGGACGTCGCCTACGTGCAGCCCTGCCGCCGGCCCACCGACAGCCGCTACGGCGAGAACCCCAACCGCTTCGGGCGCTACTTCCAATACCAGGTCATCATGAAGCCCTCGCCGCCGAGCTTCCAGGAGATGTGCCTGGAGAGCATCCAGGCGCTTGGGATTGATCCGAGCATCCACGACCTCCGCTTCGTCGAGGACGACTGGGAGGCGCCGACGCTTGGCGCCTCCGGCGTAGGCTGGGAGGTCTGGCTAGACGGGATGGAGATTTGCCAGTACACCTATTTCCAGCAAGTCGGTGGCATGGCGTGCCGACCGGTCACGGTCGAGCTTACCTACGGCCCTGAGCGGCTTGCCATGTGCCTCCAGGACGCGGACGACTACCGCGACCTGATGTGGTCGGACACGGTCAGCTACGGCGAGATGCGCTACGAAGAGGAGCGAGAGTACTCCCACTACAACCTGGAGATCGCCAACACCGAAATGCTGGGCAAGATGTTTGAGATGAGTGAGCAGGAGGCCCGCGAGGTCACCGAAGCCGGCTTCCCGCTGCCCGCCTACGATTACGTCCTCAAGTGCTCGCACCTGTTCAACCTGCTGGACGCGCGAGGCGCCCTGAGCGTAACCGAACGCACGGCCATGATTGAGCGCGTGCGCGACCTCGCGAGCGCAGTGGCGAGGGCCTACGTGGCCCGGCGGGAGGAGTTGGGGTTCCCTCTCTTGAAGGCAGCCAACGAGTCGGGCTTAGAAAGCCCGACCTACAAACGACGTTGACGGCAAGTGGCAACATGCGCCAACTCCAACTTGCGAGAGAGATGGGAAGAGCCGTTTGTACTCGGGCCTTCTAACCCCGCTGGGCGAGGCTGAACTATGACCGCAGACCTGCTGTTCGAAATCGGTGTCGAGGAGATGCCAGCGCCGGCCGTGCTGCCGGCGCTAAGACAGCTTGAGGTGCGGCTGCAATCCGGACTCGCTGAACTGCGGCTCGAACCCGCCGACATCACCACCTACGGCACCCCGCGTAGGCTAAGCGTCTTCATCAAGGACGTCACCCGACAGCAGCCCGACATCGAGGAAGAGTTCAAAGGGCCACCCGCCTCCGCCGCCTTCGACAACGACGGTAACCCCACCAAGGCCGCCCTCGGCTTCGCCAGGGGTAAGGGCCTGGAGGTCGCCGACCTGGAGGTGCGCGATACCGACAAGGGCGCCTACGTCTTCGCGCGCGTCACCCAGGCCGGTCAGCCCGCGCTCCAGGTACTACCGGAACTGCTGGAGAGCGTCGCGCGCTCCCTTACCTTCCCCAAGACCATGCGCTGGGGCGAGGGCGACTTCCGGTTTGCCCGGCCCATCCGCTGGATCGTGGCCCTGCTGGGCGAGGAAGTCATTCCGGTCGAGATAGCGGGCGTCCGGGCCGGGCGGGTCACTTACGGGCACCGCTTCCTGAGCCAAGGGCCCGTGGAACTGAGCCGCCCCTCGGACTACCTGGAGGCCCTCGAGGAGGCCGGCGTGATCGCCGACCACCACCGCAGGCGCAAGATGATCGCGGAGCAGGCACGCGTCGTCGCGCAGGAGCACGGCGGAGAGGTGCGCCTGGATGACGATCTCCTCACCGAGGTCAACTTCATGGTCGAGATGCCGACCTGCCTGTGCGGGAGCTTCGACGAGCGCTTCCTGGACCTACCCGAGGATGTCGTCGTGACCGTCATGAGCGCCCACCAGCGCTACTTCCCCGTGGAGAACGCCAGCGGCGCGCTGATGCCGCTCTTCATTGCCGTGCGCAACGGCGACGACAAGGGCCTCGACGTGGTGCGCGAGGGCAACGAGCGCGTCATCCAGGCGCGCCTGTCCGACGCGGAGTTCTACATGCGGGAGGACCTCCGTGTCGCGCTGGCCGACCGGCTCGACGGGCTCAAGCGCGTCACCTACATCGAGGGCATGGGCAGCCTCTACGACAAAGCCCGGCGCCTTGGGCCACTTGTGCGCTGGCTGGGCGAGGCGGCGCCCGTGTCCGAGCAGGAGCTTCAGACGGCCGCGCGTGCGGCGCTGCTCGCGAAGTGCGACTTGACCACGAACATGATCGCCGACACCAAGCTGGCGACGCTTCAGGGACGCATCGGCGGCGAGTACGCACGTCGTACGGGCGAGCCGGAGGAGGTCGCACAGGCCATCGCCGAGCAGTATCAGCCACGCGGCGCGAGCGACGTCCCACCGGCCACCAACGCAGGCCGCCTGGTTGCCCTCGCCGACAAGATGGATCACATTGCCGCCTGCTTTCTGTTAGGCCTGCGGCCGACCGGCTCCGCCGACCCGCACGCTCTGCGCCGTGACGCGCAGGGGATCGTTACTATCCTGCTCGACGCCCGCTGGCGGGTAGACATGCCCGAGTTCATCGAGACGGCGCTGGCGGAGATTGTCGGCCTGGAAAGCCCGACCTACGCAAAGGCGGGGCTGCCCGACGCCCTGCCCCCTGAGCAAGCCGCCTTACAGATCGCGGAGTTCCTGCTGCAAAGGCTGGAGGGGGACCTGGCCGAGCGCGGCGTCAGCTACGACCTGGCGCGCGCGGTGCTCGCTGCTCCCTGCCCCGACCTGCTGGACGCATACGACCGGGCTCTGGCGCTCGCGCAAGTGCGGGAGCAGGACGAGCACTTCGAGGCTGTCATCATCGCCGCCGAGCGCTGCGCTAACATCGTCAGGCCGGTCAGAGCCGAGCAGGAGCTGTCGCTGGCCCCGGAGATGCTCGTCGAGCCCGCCGCCGTTGCCCTCCACGATGCCTATCACGAGCAACAGCAGCGCGTCGAGGAGGCCCTGGAGGGCGAGGCCCGCGACTACGCCGCCGCCTGGCAGGCGCTTTCCGCGCTACGCGGGCCGATTGATACCTTCTTCGATGATGTGCTGGTAATGGCGGAGGATGAGACGGTGCGCAGCAACCGTCTGGCCTTAGTCGGAGCCGTTGACGACGCCTTCCTGCGACTGCTGGATGTCAAGAAAGTCGTGTTGGAGGGCGCGAACGATCAGCAATAGGGAACGACCCACGGAGCGCCCTATGCGAGGCTGACGCGCTGAAGATAGATGCGGCCTCGCATACGGAGCCCGGCTATGAAGGTATTCCATGAAGCGCGGGAGCGGCGGGCTGAGGCAATAAGGTCGTCTGGTCGAGTCTCAGCAGGTGAGGGCGCCTCCCAGCACGAACGATTGCCCTACCCGGGCGAGGAGACAAACATACGATGTCAATCGTGAAGATGCGCAAGACGGTGCGCAAGCAGATCAAGCTGAGGATGTTCGGGAGGACCTTTGAGATCGGCTCGGCGGCGAGCCTCGTGTTCTGGCTGTTCGTCTTCATCTTCACTGTCGGCACCTACTACATGTACGGCCCCGGTGGCGGCGGCGGGGGGGGGCGGCGAGCCGCCGGCGCGAAGCTGACCGCGGTCGTGGCAAAGGTGGATGGACATAACATTTCCCGCTCACAGTATCAGAACCGCCTGTACTACGCCCTGCAGATGCAAAGCAGCAGCGACATAAGCCAGGAACGCCGCATCAAGCAGGCCGTGCTCGAAGGTATCATTGGAGACCGACTCAAGATGGAGGCGATCAAGGCCGAGGGTATATCGGTCAGCCGCGCGGACATCGAGCGCAAGAAGGACGAACTTATTGAGCAGATCATAAACGTCCAGTACAGCGACAAGGCGCAGCTCAGAAAGGTCCTGCAGGATAAGGACATGTCGCTGGCAGAGTTCAAACGCGAGTTGCGCAGAACGCGTCTGAGCGATGATGACGCGCTACGCACGCAACTGCTGTTCGAGCGCCTGCAGCAGAGCGTCGAGAACCGAGTGCACCTCAATGACAATGAACTCAAGGACAGCTACACGGAGGTCAAGGCGCGGCATATCCTCATCAAGCCGGAAAGCCTGGCGGAAGAGCTGAAGGCAGAAAAAGAGAAGCAGCAGCCAGCCGCGGACTCCGGGAAGCCCGCGGCGAACCCGCCGAAGGAAAAGGCAGCCGAGGAAGCGGCCCAGGTGAAGCAGGTCGCCGAGCCCTCGGAGGCCGAGCTGGAGGAGGCCGCCAGGAAGAAGCTCACGGAGATGCGCAAGCAGATCGTGGAGCAAGGGGCCGACTTTGCGGAGCTTGCCAAGAAGTACTCGGATGGCCCCAGCGCCCCCCGGGGTGGTGACCTCGGCTGGTTCAAGCGCGGCAGGATGGATAAGACGTTCGAGGACGTCGCCTTCAAGCTCAAGCCCGGTGAGGTCAGCGGTATTGTGAAGACCAGATTCGGCTTGCATCTCATTAAGGTCGAAGCGCGCAGGCAGGAGCTTCCGGAGGATTTCGAGCAGAAGAAGGAGCAGTACCGACAGCAGGTGACTGCGCAGCGCAAGCAGCAGGCCTGGGCGCAGTACCAGACCGACCTGCGCGAGAAGGCAAACGTGACGATCATTGACCCCGAATTGCTTGCCTACGACCTGCTGGACAAAGACCCGAAGAAGAACGCCCCCATCGCGGCGCAACATCTCGCCGCCGCGGCCAAGGCCGATCCGACCAACTACAGCGCCCGCTACGAGTTGGCGATGCTCTTTGAGCAGGCGGGCGAGACCGAGCGGGCAGTGAAACAGCTACAGGAGATCACTCAGACCAAAGAGGGGCAGAGCCCTTCGTCTTCGCCGCAGGTGTACCTGAAGCTCGCCGAGCTGCTCAAGAAGCAGAAGAAGACACAGGAGGCGCTCGCGGCGCTGGGGTCCGCATCCGAGAATGCTCAAGCCTTTGAGTTCACGAACTACTTCGTGCACCTGAGGGCCAAGGAGCTCTTCGAGCAGATGGGCAAGCCGGACCTGGCCAAGCAGGAGCAGCAGTGGATAGACGACTTCAGCGAGCAGCAGAGCCAGAGCCGGGGCGCGGGAGCCGGGACCTTCCAAGTCAACTAGCAATGGCGGGCCGTCTGCGCGCGTCCATCGTGCGCCTAGACGCGCTCCTCGGTTGCCACAAACACAGATGGCTCCGCGGGAGACCGATGTCGTTGGTGTGCGGAGGGGCGGGCCGTCTGCGCGCGTCCATCGTGCGCCTAGACGCGCTCCTCGGTTGCCACAAACACAGATAGCTCCGCGGGAGACCGATGTCGTTGGTGTGCGGAGGGGCCGCCCGAGGGCGCTTCTGCGCCTGCAGAAGCGCGCGAGGCCGGCCCACGTACGACGACTGCACCTTAGTCTGCCCCAAGGTAGCGTCGGAGTCGCGCTAAGAACCCCGACCTACGCTGGTTGCCGACGCGGGCCGACCAGGCAACCCGCACTTGTTTCCGGACGGGCTCTCTAGCTCGGACGCACAAGCGGCGCGCACGACAGGGCTGAGCTAAAGCCTAGCCCCTCCAGAGGGCGAACGGAAACGACGCGACGCAGCTAAGGCTCTCGTGTGCGCAAGACGCGCGAACTGAGTTGAGGTGAGCGGCTTGCAGGAGCGGGCGGCGAGCAGCGCGGGCATCCTCTACCTCGTAGCAACCCCCATCGGCAACCTCGAGGACATGACCGAGCGGGCCCTGCGCACGCTGGCCGAGGTAGACCTCATCCTGGCCGAGGACACCCGCCGCATCCGCAAGCTCCTGGCTGCCAAGGACATCTCCGGCCGGGTCGAGAGCTACCACGCGGACACCGCGCCCGCGAAGCGCGAGCGGCTGGTGAAGCAGTTGGCCGAGGGCACGGCGCTCGCGCTGGTCACGGACGCCGGGACTCCCGGCCTGTCGGATCCGGGCGCTGAACTCGTGGCCGAGGCCACCCGATGCGGCGCGCGGGTGGTTCCCATCCCCGGCCCAAGCGCCGTGACGGCTGCCCTCAGCGCCTCGGGACTGCCCGGACAGGCCTTTGAGTTCGCCGGTTACGCTCCCAGGCAGAGTGCCGAACGCCGGGAGTTCCTCGCGGCGCTGGCAGGCTCTCCCGTTACCAGCGTCTTCTTCGAGGCCCCCCATCGGCTTGTCGAGTGCCTGCGAGACCTGGCGGAGGTTGCGGGAGAGGACCAACGGATCGTCATCTGCCGCGAGCTGACCAAGCTGCACGAGGAGATCCTGTATACCACCGCCGCCGAGGCCCTGGCGCACTTCGAGGCGCAACAGCCGCGGGGGGAGTTCACGGTCCTGCTGCCGCCCGGAGAGCGCGCCGAAGCCCGCGAACCGCATGTTTCTGAGAAGCAACTGCGGGGGGCCGCCGCCCGGCTGCTGGAGTTGGGCGTGAGTACGCGCGATGCGGCTGGTGTGCTCGCAACGCTCACGGGCCGCGCCCGAAACGAAATGTACCAGATGTTGCTGGAGCTTCAGGGTGAGGAGTAAGTGCTCACCGGCACGGCCTTCGGGCACTTATCAAGACGCCGGATGACCTCGGCCTCCTCTGCCCTCTCCCCTACCTTGAGAACCACGGCCTGCGGCACGTCATCAAGAGTGTAATGGCCCGTGCAGATGCGACCGAGCGCGTCGGCACGAAGGGATTGCAGATCGTCAGTCACGGTTCGCGGCTCCCCGGCTTCCCTCATGAGCAACTCCCGCGGTAGTCCACCGGAAAAGCCGAGCGTCCCCAGGAACAGCGCGTCACGGTGGTCCCTCAGCGAGACAACGAGGAGCCGTCGGTCACCCAGCGGCGCCGCCGAGATCACCTTGGGCGCCTTCGCCATCTCGGTCTCGTACTCGTCCGGCAGGTGCAGGGACACAAGCTGCTCGGCGCCCCGAAGCGCGAGCATCGAGGAGGTCGCTGGTATCCAGGCCAGGACCTCGCGGTCGCCAAGCTTGCTGACCTGGTTGCCGTCCCAGAAGAAGGCTTGGGGCGCCCACTGCGTGTATGTGCTGATGGTGAGCGCAACGCCATCGAGGCACCACACCAACCCGACAGGCCGCCAGTTCTCTCGCTCCGGGGACAGCTCGACGATCTCAGTGTCAGCCCCCCGCCCGACCATGAGCGTCCAGGGCGCGCCCAAGTGCGAACGCATCCAGACCGCGTACTTGTGCCCCAGCGGACTCCAGCCCGGCGAGGCGAACTCGAAGCCGGCGGCAACGGGTTGTTGATTGCCCTCGGCGCTCACCAGCAGCAGCTCCTGCTTTGAGCGCGCCAGGCGCCGCACCACCAGGAGGTCGTGGCCATCGAGGGTCACAGCGAAGTCAGAGACGCTCGGAACCACGACGGTATCTTCGCCCCCGGCCAGGTCAAGCCGGTGCAGGTCCCAACGGTTGTTGCCGTCCTCCGCTTCAGCGGGCAGCATCGCCAGCAAGCACGAGCCTGTGGCCTCCGGGTCGAAGTACATGCCGCCCAACCTGCCCGGCCCGGTGGCGGTGGTGTGGTACTCGAACTGCTTGCCGTCGCAGCCCAGAATCACACGATAGCCGGGTACCAGCGCCTGGGTGTACATCATCCCGGGCTCGGGCCAGCCCAAGGCGGAGTTAGGCCACTGAGTCTCCTCCGCGCGGATGACCTCGATCTCGCCCGGCATGACTTGCAGGCGCGCGGCGAGGTCCTCAATCGCGGCAGCTACCGGAGCTGGCTGCTCCACATTACCCTCCTCCGCAGTTGCGCCAAGCTTCCCGACGTAGACGGCGCGGTTGGTCATATCGGTGTGATACTCGTACTGCGTCCCGTTCGCTTCGAGTATCACCTTGTAGCCCGCAACCAGGATTTGCGCGTAGAACTTGCCGGGCTCGGGATGCCCGAGGGAGGCATCAGGCCACGTCACCCGTTCCGTCTTGATCACCGCAATCTGCTCCGCCGCCAGGTTCAGACGACCGGCCAGATCCGCAACTGCTGCCTGCACTGGTCTCGGCTGCTCCTGTTGGGCAATACAGCCGCCGCAGATGAGCCAGGCGCAACCCGCCGCCAGCAAAGCACGAATGCCGTTCACCTTATCACGATCCTCCCCTCGACCTCAGGAGCGACTTCTTTCATATCCGTCAGGTATTGGACGACCGCCGCGCTCAGTTTGGTTCCCACCTCATACGGGTCTTTGCCCTCCTTGAAGACCTCGTAGCCGTCGCCGCCCTGCAGCAGGAAGTTGTTCGTGGCGACGAGATAGACCCTGTCCGGGTCAAGCGGCTCATCGCCGACCGTCACTTCCTTGACTTCCTTCCCCTCGATGACGACCTTGAGGCCGGCGACGTGCATGAAGCCGCCATCCGGGCGGTCGCGGGAGGCGCTCTCGGCCAGCACGGCTTCCACCTGCGCTCCGGTCAGCTTCACGGTGCACAGCTCATTGCCAAAGGGCAAGACGGTGAGCACCTCGCCGAAGGTGATCTCGCCCTCGTCAATGCCGGCGCGGATGCCGCCGCCGTTGCACAAGGCGATCTCCGCCCCGCTGAGGGCACGCATGGCGTCCGTCACGAGGTTGCCCAGGTTCGTCTCCTGGCTGCGCACATGCTCGCGCTCGCCATCCAGCGACACCTTCGTCACCGCGACCACCTTCTCGAGTTCCTTGCCGAGGCGGTTGACGTACTCCTCGACGACCGCCTCCACGTCCGGGCGCGGCTCGATGCGGTCATCCATGGGCCGCAGGAACCAGCGGTGCCGCGTGACCTTGCCCTCGTCCACCGTCATGTCCAACTGCCCCAGGTAGTCGCCGTGGCAGCCGGCCTGGATGACGATGGTATCGCCGACGAGCTTCTCTGCATCGGGCAGGGTGTGACTGTGGCCGCCGATGATGACATCAAGCCCTGGCACCTGCATCGCCAGCTTGATGTCCTCCTCGTAGCCCAGGTGCGTCAGGCCGATGATGAGGTAGTCGCGGTAGTGCAGTATCCTGCCAACGAGCGTGCGGGCGACCTGGACCTGGTCTTCGAAGACGAGGCCGGCCACGTTGGAGGGCATGGTAGTGACGCGCGTCTCCGGCGTGGTCAGGCCAATGATAATGCACACGTCATTGCCGATTTGCTTGACCACGGCGCCGTCGAAGACGCGGGCGCCATCCGACTCGCGGCGGATGTTGGCGGAGAGCAGCGGGAAGTTTGCCAGGTCAATGAGCTTGCGCAGGTTCGCCATGCCGTAGTCGAACTCGTGATTGCCGATGCACATGGCATCGAGTGGGAACAGGTTCAGACACCTGAAGTCGGCCTCCCCCTTGAAGACGGTGGACAGCGGTGTGCCCTGCAGCACATCGCCGGCCGAGAGCACGAGCGTGGGTATGTCGTGCTTCTTATTGTAGGCCCTGACCTCGGCAACGACCGTCGCCATGCGGGCGATGCCGCCCAGCGCGACCTCGCCCTCCTGGGCCTCAGGGATTTCCAGGTGCCCGTGGGAGTCGTTGAAGTGCAGAACGGTGACGGGTTGCGGGTCGGCGAGCAGGACGGATGCGACCGTTGCGGCGAGGGCAAGTATCAGAAGCGAACGGCCGCCGTATCCAAGGGTGTTTGCGTGGCGAACCCTGTGCTGCATGCTAAGCCTCTCCTCATGATAGAGCGTGTTGCGGGTGGCGGGCCAGCGTCCTCTTGCGTGCCTCACTTCGCGCCCTGCGGCGGGGTTTCCTGCCTGCAACCATGACCCATCGCCGGGCAGCATCCAGAATCGTCTGGGACAGAGGCGCGGCGCCCTCCTTCACAGGAGGCGCGACCCCGCCCTGGGGCGGGGTCGCGCGAGCCTGTTGGTGCATGGAATCACAGACGGCCGCCGACAGGAATGTCGGCGCCCCTGGTGGTTCTATGTCCTGACCACGTAGGCCTTGCCTTGGGGACAGCAGAGCCTCGCCCACTCTCGAGGAAGTAGATGGAGGGCGAAGCAGGAATCGCGGGCGTCACAGCGAAGGACACTATGTCGGCGGAATACACAGAGCGAGTGACAGCGAGCGTAGATGGATCAGGACGAGATCAAAGAAGAGATTCGGGCGCGCGTTGACCTGGTGGAGTTGATAGGGCAGCACGTGCGACTGCAGCGCGTCGGCCGACGTTATAAGGGCTTGTGCCCCTTCCACCAGGAGAAGACCCCGTCATTCACGGTAGACCCTGAGCGAGGACTCTGGCACTGCTTCGGCTGCGGCGAGGGAGGCGACGTGTTCTCCTTCGTAATGCGCGCGGAGGGACTGACCTTCCCCGAGGCGGCACGACGCCTCGCCGACCGGGTGGGTCTGCAGTGGGAGACCGATCCGCAGGCGGCAGCCCACCGTGAGCGCCGCGAGCTGCTGGAGCGCGCCAACGAGATCGCACGCGCGCGCTTCATAGAGCACCTCTTCGAGGACCGGAGCCCGGCCACTGAGCGGGCCCGCGACTACCTGCGCGGTCGGGGCTTCTCCCGCGCCATCATGGACGCATTCGGGATCGGATATGCGCTGGACTCGTGGGATGACCTCCTCAAAGCCCTGGGCGCCGCAGGCATCAGCGCCGAGATAGCGCAGGAGGCAGGGCTGGTCAAGACCGGCGAGCATGGCGGTCACTACGACGTCTTCCGCGACCGGATCATGTTCCCCATCAGCGATGTCACCGGACGCACGATAGCCTTCGGCGGGCGCGCGCTCAAAGAGGATGAGCCGGCCAAGTATCTGAACTCTCCTGAGACGCCCATCTTCCGCAAGCGCCGAACGCTGTACGGTTTGAACCAGGCGCGCAAAGCCATCACCGCACAGGGGATGGCCCTGATTGTCGAGGGTTACACCGATGTCGTATCGCTTCACCAGGCGGGGGTGAACAACGTCGTTGCCGGGCTGGGGACGGCGCTCACGCGCGAGCAGCTTCAACTGCTGGCGCGTTACTGCGACGAGATAGTCCTCGTGTACGACGCCGACGCGGCAGGGCAGCAGGCCGCCACGCGGAATCTGGAGGCCTTCGAGAGTATTGAGGCGGCGGTGAGCCTGGTGACGCTGCCGGAGGGCATGGACCCCGACGATTGCGTAAGAGAGCGCGGGCCGGAGGGTTTTGCCGAACTGCTCGGGGACCGCGTGTCACCGGTTGAGTACAGACTGCGGAGGATCTTCGAGGCGCACGCCGACGCAGGAGCAGACGGCCGGGCGCGGGCGGCGCAGGAAGCCGTGGAGGTCCTCCTGCAAATCCGCGATTGGACGGCCAGAGACGTATACGTGGCGAAGGCGGCTGATTTGTGGGGCGCCAACGATCCCGGGCGCACAGCAGCCATGGCGCGAGTGCTGAAGCTGGAGTTCAGAAGGCGCGCACAGGGCCAGACGCAGCGGCAACGCACCGACTCGCCCCGCGACATGGGCTACGTCTCCAAGACGCTGGACAGGAGCGCGGCGGGCGAACGCCCGGGCCTCGTGAAGAACGAGAGCGCGCTGCTCAGCCTCGCTCTGGACGACGAGGCTGTGGCGCGCCGCGTGGCCGATGAGCTGGAAGTTGAAGATATGCTCACCCAGCCAGACGCCCAGATACTGACCGCGCTCAAAGCGCACCTGGCGGCGGGCGCGCTGGATTCCAGAGAGCTGGTGGAGGGATTGTCCGAAGAAGGAGGAGTAAAAGCGCGCGCCGTGGAACTTCTGGTGCTGGAGACGGACGACGCCGAGAAGGATGTGCTGGTCACAGAGGCGGTCGAGTCGCTCAAAGCGTACCGGCGCTTGACGGATTTCCGCGAGCTGGAACGACAGGTCCTTGAGGCCTTCAACGCAGGAGAACTCTCGCGCGACGACCCTCTATTCCAGGAGTACCAGCGTCTTGCGGCCGAGGTAAAGAGAGGCGGGGTGGAAGGGTACTGGGGCGTGCAGCCTAGCGACGAGGCAGCCGCCCAGGAGGAGCCGGAGGCCGAGGTCGGGGAAGGTGCAGAGGCCCCTCAGGCTGAAAACGACCTCGCTGAGGATAGCACAGGAGCGCTTTTCGACGACGAAGACGACGAGGACCCGTGGGCCGAGGACGGCGACGGGTTCGGGATCTGAAGCAACGACCATAAGCCCGAAAGGAGCTGACGTTATTGTCGAGGGGGAAGGAGGACGAGGTCAAGGACCTCGCCGAGGTGAAGGCGCTGCTGAGGAAGGGCCAGCAGCAGGGCTTCTTGACGTACGAGGAAATCCAAGATGGCCTCGGCGAATGTGAAGAACTCGACGCCGAGGCTATTGAGCGTATCTACAACCTCCTGACCGAGGCGGATATACGCGTCGGGCCGGAGGCCGAGGAGGGAGCGGAACTCGATGATGAGGACACGGTCGCCGATCTCCTTGTCGAGCCGGAGCCTGTGCCCATTGACGACTCGGTGCGGATGTACCTGAGAAAGATCGGTCAAGTGGAGCTGCTGAGCGCGGCACAGGAGGTGGAGCTGGCCAAGCGAATACACAGGGGCGAAGGCGCCACGCATTACGACTTGGCGCGCAATCGCCTGGTGTTCGAGGCGAACCAACGTCTTCGGCCGGGAACTACCTACACAGTCACCATTCAGGGCACCGATGACGGCATCTGCGACCTCGCCGGACAGCGCCTGTCACGCAACCTCGGCTGGTCCTTCACGACAGCGCCTGAGGACGCAGCGCTGCGAGTAATCGAGACCGCACCCACCGACGGCGAGGAGGACGTGGAAGTCCACCGCACCATCGAGATAGCTCTAAGCGATGGCATTGACAGCGAATCCATCAGCTCGAAAGCGATCACCGTGGCCGACAAGCGCGGGCGGGCGGTCCGAGGTCGCCTGGTGGCCGGCGAGCATCCGGATGTGGTCGTGTTCTATCCCTCCGAGAATCTGCTGCACCGCAACGAGTTCGTGGTCACACTCAGGAGCGGAGACGAGGGCTTGCGGGGCGAGGCGGGCCAGAGCCTGTCGCAAGACTACGAGTTCACATTCTCGACCACGACCCAGAGGGCCGCGCCGCATCTGACGCGGGTGTCCCCGGAGGACGGCGCTGCGAACGTCAGCCCCGCCCAGCCAATCGTGCTGAGCTTCGACCGCGACTTGGTCAAGCGCAGTGTGAGCCGGCGCACCGTGCAGGTGCTCGACACCATGGAGCAGGGCGTGCCGTGCAAAGTCCTCTACAGCCCGGCCGATCGCAGCATCCGAGTCATTCCGCACGAGCAGTGGGAGGCGCGGATGAAGTACCGGGTTCGCGTCATCGGAGGCGAGAAAGGGGTCCAGGGCGTCGCGGGCTACCCGCTGCAGGAGGATGTCAGCGCCGAGTTCACGGTCGCGGAGCGAAGTGAGCCGCCCCGGATAGCGGCCAAGTTCCCCGAGGATGAGGGTCGCCAGATAAGTCCGCGGTGCACCGTGTCCGTGGAGTTCACGACCCAACTCGACCCCGAGAGCCTGGAGCCCGGCACCATCAAGCTGCGCGATGAGGAGGCGGTGCAAGCCCTCGCGGATGCCAACCTCCGGCTCGTGGTCAGCATCGCGCGCAAGTACGCCGGCCGCTCCGCCCTGAGCTTCCTGGACCTCATCCAGGAGGGCAACATGGGACTGATGCGCGCCGTGGAGAAGTTCGACTATCGCAAGGGCTACAAGTTCAGCACCTATGCCACCTGGTGGATTCGCCAGGCCATCACGCGCGCCATCGCCGACCAGGCGCGCATCATACGTATACCCGTGCACATGGTGGAGACCATAAACCGGGTGGCGCGCACCTCGCGGCACCTGCTCCAGCAGCTCGGCCGAGAGCCTACTCTGGAAGAGGTCGCGGCGGAGATGGACCTGCCCGTGGACCGCATCAGCGAGATAACGGGCATCCAGCGCGACCCGCTGTCACTGGAGGCGCCGGTCGGCGAGGAGGAGGACAGCTACCTGGGCGATTTCGTTCCGGACGAGGAAATGGGGACCCCGGTTGACGTGGCCTCTAACTCAGTGCTGCGCGAGCAGCTTGAGAAAGTCCTGGACACGCTCACGGAACGGGAGCGCGAGGTGCTGAAGCTGCGCTTCGGCCTGGAGGATGGGTACTCGCGCACGCTGGAGGAGGTCGGGCACATCTTTGAGGTGACGCGCGAGCGCATCCGGCAGATCGAAGCCAAGGCCCTCAAGAAACTGCGCCACCCCAAGCGCAATAAGCTCCTGCGAGACTACCTGGAGTAGGCCTCGGCCGTCTCGCCCGTGCGCCGGGGCAGGCAAGAGCTGTCGGCGGCTCTTACGAACGACGCCGAGTTCCCTCACCCCCCTGCGATTAATGCACCCACCTGCCGGACACAGGAGCATCGTTTTTAGCTGGCTGGTGGGTGTGAGGTCTTCTGAGTAGGGCCGGGAGCTGTGTCGCGCCGCATTGAGAGTCGGGCTAGGAAGCGCGACCTGCGCGGGCAGGGAGCCGTTGGAGGGGCCGGGCTTTCCTGCCCGCCGAAGCCTTGGCGAAGGTGGCAGCCCGGCCCGCGAGCCGCGAGACGCGATGGGAACGCCGTACGGAGGGCGGGGCTTCAGCCCCGCTGGCCGTAAGACGGCAGGGCTGTCCCCCGTCGTCCCGCCTCGGCGGGACTATGGGGGACGACCCATAGCT
>JALGVE010000158.1 GCA_029820045.1 Candidatus Zipacnadia bacterium
AGGACTTCAGTCCTGCCGGGCGTTGCCGTTCTGAGGCGTCTCTGCCTGGCGGGGCTGAAGCCCCGCCCTCCGTACGGCGTTCCCATCGCGTCTCGGGGGTCGCGGGCCGGGCTGAAGCCCGGCCCCTCCAACGGCGCCCGGCCCGCGTAGGTCGGGCTTCCTAGCTCGACTCTCAATGCGGCGCGACACAGGTCCCGGCCCTACTCAGAAGACTTCACACCCACCAGCCAGCTAAAACCGATGCTCCTGGCGGCGCTTCAGAGACGGTTGACACGCCAGAAGAGATATGCTACTGTGCGCTACATAGGCCCCCGGGAGTTCGCGCTCGGGGGCATGAATAACTCTAGAAAGGGATCAACCGTGCGATGAGACGGCAGAGGCAAAGAGAAGTAAAGGAGTTCGAAGAGCGAGTAGTGCGCGTGGATAGAACCCGCAAGACAGTCGCAGGTGGGCGCATCTCCAGCGCGCGCGTCGTCGTCGCGGTTGGCGACCTCAGGGGTCGGGTTGGCGTCGGGGTCGGGAAGGCCCGAGATGTCCCCGGCGCCATCGAGAAAGGCGTCAAGGCCGCGACCAAGGCCATGATACGCATCCCGCTGGATGGCTACACGATTCCCCATGTCATCCAGGGAAAGAGGGGGGGCGCCGTAATTATGCTCAAGCCCGCCTCCCGCGGCACGGGTATCATCGCCGGGGGGGCGGTGCGCCAGATCATCGAGGTCAGCGGGATCCGCGATATCCTGACGAAATCCTTGGGCAGCGGTAATGTCTTTAACCGCGCCATGGCCTGCTTTGCGGGCCTGAAAGCCCTGTACGATCCGCGGGACGTCGCCGAGAACCGCGCCACGACCGTAGAGGAGATGCTGGGGCGCAGCATCGAGGACCCCTATGAGTTGGAGGACGAGGCGGCAGCAGCTGAGGCCGAAGCGGCCGCGGCGGCCGAGGAGCCGGTGGAGTTCGAGCAAGCCCTGCTGGGCCCCGCCGCCGAGGAGGCGGAGGGCGCAGAGGCGGAACCTGAAGCCGCCGAGCAGGTAGCGGAAGCCGCTGAGGAGCCTGCCGGGGAAGTCCAGGAAGCCGAGGAGCCCGCCGAAGCGCCGGTCAAGGACGCCGAAGAGCCTCCGGCGCCAGCCGACGCGGAGCTTGCGGCGGACGAAACCGAAGCCTGAGAGAGCGTCCTGAAAGGTAGACGGCGGGCGTATGAGGGCCCGCCGTTTTCGGTGTACGAGGTGTGCGGCGACGTGCGTCAGCGCACCCAGTGCGGCACTGCGTCCTCCTTGAAAGGCCCCGCGCGTAGAGCCTCGATCTGCTCGTCGCTGAGCATGCTGTAGAGATACAGCCCCACCCCATTCCCTGGCCACTTGCGCTGGCAGTATGAGATTTGCTCGGCGACCAGCTTGCCCTCGCGCGGGACGACTTTACCCTCCTCGGTCCGCTCATAGTTCCCCGGCAGGTCCACAATAGCGGCAGGGCTGTCAATAGCCCCGCGCACGGCGTCAATCCGCTCGAAGGACAAGTGCCGCCCGTAGTCCATGTTGTAGACCACATTCACCCAGCCAGCCCTGATCCACGGAAGCTCATTGCGGCCGTCGGTAGAGGGCGCCTCCGTCGGGGGGTGCACGTGGCCGTCAACGCTCACGATGAGGCCGGGCCGGAGCTTGCGACCCTCCTCGGCCACGCGCTGGACGATGTCCGTGATCGCCTCGTTCTGCCACTGCACGATCCTGGCGTTCGGCCAGCCGTTCTCCTCCTTGAGCTTGGCATCCTCCAGCAGTTCCGTGCCGAACTTCGCCCGGTACTCGGCCTGGCACTTGGGACCAGTGCAAAGCCCGCCGGTACGGATGTAGTCGAGGTTGATGCCATCCACCTCGTAGCGGCGCACCACGTCGAGCATCACGTTGACGATGAAGTCACGGAACTCGGGCCGATGACAGCAGTACTTGCGCTCGGGCGTGCCCTCCTCGTAGAAGTCGGGGTGCCAGTCGTTGCCGCGATAGTTGACGCAGAACCAGGGATGGACCTCGATGCCGTGTGCATGGCACTGCTCGATGAGGTATGCAAGGGGATCAAGGTCAAGCTGCGCGAAGCTCTCGGCGAGGCTGCGCTCCGGGGGTTCGAGTTGACATGGGTAGCGCGTGCCGCGCCCGTGCCAGATGCAGGGGATGTAGACGTTGAAGCCCGCGCGCTTGAGCTTGTCCACGAGCTCCGGCGTGTTCTCAGGGTTGGCCCACGGGGAGCCCTCGTCCAGCAGTGCGCGGCTCTCCAGGATGCGGCCCTGGTCGTCGCGCTGGAACTCCGGCTCCGGGCCCTTGAGCACGTCCGTGAGCCAGGCCCACTTGCGCGCCTGTATCTCCTGCCACCTCGGCTCCTGGGCCTTGAAGGCGTCAGCCACCTCGCCCTCAGTGAAGGCGCGGTCGCAGATGACCAGCTCGTCGAGGAGCGCGTTGGTGGGGCGCTCACCCGCACCGAATGCTCCCAGGTCTGTGCCGACGAACAGGCGCGTGCGCGGGCGGCGTACCGTCCCGCAGTCCTTCACTGTGCGCGCCATCAGCTCGCCATCGAGGTAGACCGCGTTGTGCCCGGGGTCGCCCTCGGACCAGGTGAGGGTGAGGTGATGCCACTCGCCCAGGTGCTCGCCCAGTGTCATCAGCACGGCGCTGCTGGCGTGCATGTACGCCTGATTGTCATAAACGAAATACATCCGACCGGCGCCGCCGCTGCCCTCCCACCATCCCTGGCTGAGCACGAAGTAGCCGGGCGGGTCGCCGTCCAGGCCCATGGAGAGCAGCGCATGGGAGCGCACGGTCGGGGCCTGCCAGTCGGGCTTGAACCAGAACATGAGCGTTCCGGCGGCCATGTCCAGGTTGCCCGCCGGATCGAAGGTGAGGTACTGGCCCTCGCCGAGGCTTACCGCGCCGCCCCACTTGCCCTCCGCCACGAGCTCTGCGCCGGTGACCTCGGCCTTGGGGTCGCCCTTGGCAAAGTCGGCATTGAGGGCGTCATCGAAATGTGCGAGGAGGAGGGTGTGAGCGTCGGCGACCGGTGCGGCCGGGTCGGCGTGGACGCTGAGTACGCTGCTCAGGAGACATAGCGACAGTGCCAGGGCTCGCTGCATGTCAGTGACCTCCAGCGACGGTGGGGTGATGGCTCGCTTTTGTGCACGCAGACTGCTTGCCCGCCGAAGCCTTGGCGAAAGTGGGCCCCCCTCACTCTCCAGAAATGCAGATGGCGCCCCAGCGAGCGATGCCGTTGCTGTCTGGAGGGCCGCCCGAGGGCGCTTCTGCTTTTGCAGAAGCGCGCGAGGCCGGCCCGCGCATAACCACTGCGCCTTGGTCTGCCCCAGGGTGCGTTGGAGTCGGGCTAGGAAGCCCGACCTACGCTGGTGGCCCCGCCCATCGGGCGGGACGGGCCGGCCTCAGACGCCTTCGCCCCACTTGCGTGGGCCTTCGGCGTCTTCGGGCGGCCCCTCCGTTAGGGCGGCACCGCCCCCTTGGGCGGGACCGCGGTCAGCGGCAGCCGCGCCTCTGACCCCGCTCGCATTTCTCGAAACCCCTCCGTTACGGCGGCACCGCCCCCTTGGGGGGGACCGCGGCCAGCGGCAGCCGCGCCTCTGACCCCGCTCGCATTTCTCGAAACCCCTCCGTTACGGCGGCAC